>CAJTLX010000003.1:84453-160035 GCA_910577165.1 uncultured Lachnospiraceae bacterium | reverse complement strand
CAGGTATTGAGGGATTTTTTACGGTCAGTGTAACATATGTTTGACAAACCTACAAAATTAAAATTTTTTTGTAAATCCGCTCTGGGTTTTCGGATTAAAATAAAGTTATCGCAATCCTACGGGCTTTAGACAGTGGGTTAAGGTAGCCAAGAGTGGAAATTTGTATTATAATAGCGTCATGGGAATAATGAAACAGGCATAAGTATTTATTACCGTATCACATTGTCTTCGTATGCAAATACAGAAAAAAACTATTGGGATCAAAACAGATTTCGGATGAGATAGGTCAGAAATATCATGTCATGATCAGATACAGGGAAACGGACAAAGACCATATCCATTACATAATCGAAACAGAACATACGAAAATGTCACCTACAGAGAAAACTATTGGCTTTAGACAATGGGGAGTTCACAGTAAAATGTAATACAAATTTAAGCTTTTATCGATTGAATTTGTTTTGTTTTTCTGTTATGATGTAAGATGTAGAAAAATGTCGGTTTTCATAAAAGGAGGAGAAAGTGCAGGAGAGGAATCGGAAAGGTCAAATAAAAGAGGAAGTAAATTCGCAGACACTTGATGTAATGAAAGAGATTAAACATCTAAATGAAACGGCGGAGCGGTATTCAAAATACAATCAAAACTGTGGGGAGTTGGAGCAGACAGCGGAGGAGATTGCCGGAGAACTTGTAAAGTTTGAGGACGCACTTGTGCAGAAGGAGAAGATTGCACAGCTTTCAGAGGATGTACGTGCTCTGCGCGAAAAGCTGAAATTTGTCAAGGGGGATATTTCAGCGGCGGATGGGGAGATGAAAAGCATAAAGAAGCACCTTGAAACATTTGAAAAGAAAAAGAGCAAAAATCTCTGGCGGACGGTTGCTGCCGTGGAGTTGGTTTGCCTTTTGGTTGCAGGGACTTCGTTTTTTGTCTATCATCAGGTACAAAGAGGAAAAAATGTTCCGGCGGTGAGCGGAAATTTATCGCCCACCCCCACGCCGTCTTTCGGGGATGAAGGGGAGAACACCCCGCAGACCGATTTTCTTGTCACCGATTTAAAAGAGCGTGTGGCAGCGATGCAGCAGACAGCGATCGCGCCGTTTACCGCATCGGTTGAACAGGTTGATGGCAGGGAAGCTCTCTGCTTTTCCTACCAGGAGCTTCGGATTGTCTACTGGAACGAATATCCAAAAGACCAGGAAGAAAGACAATTGCGCTTAGAAAAGGAAGGGCGGCTTTTTGCGCGCCCGTGGGAATATGATCTGACCGGGAATCTCGCGCTTTTAGCTCCAAAGTATGGCGCGTATGCGGGAGCTGAAGGGGATCAGCTTGTCTTTTTGCAGTATGCAGGAGCTAAGGAAACTATTCCGGAGCGCGTCTGTATGATGGACGGAGAAAAATTGTGGGAGTACAACGAATTGGAATTAAAATTGGCACTTACTGAACTGTTCTCCTTAGAATACGTAGAGGGCAGCAATACACAGGGGGGATATTCCAATACTTATATGACCATGACCATCGGCTCCGTCCCATATCAGTATGAGATCGCGCAGGCGACCTATACCAATGCTGTCTACAGCGGGGAAAATCCACTTTTATTCGAGCGGTATTTCACACTGGAACTTGCGGAGGAGAAGATGAGTTTCTCCGCGGTGGTCTACACGGCTAACGGGGAGTATCTGGGAGAGCTAAGCGGCGAAATTGCGGCGGTAGACCGCGATATCGTGCTGAAAAATGTAAAATTTGGAGCTTATGTTACCCCGTATCAGGAAGACCCGGAAAGTACGGGAATTATCCTTCCAAGGGAGAGCCGAATGACGGAACATATTACCATCAGCGGAAAAAATAAACAGCGTTACTATATCGCGCTGTCGGATGAGGTGGCGCGCGTGGATTATGATATGGAGCGTCTGATCCAAAACGAGAGTGGATTTTTTGAATATTTTGATGAGAATGGGCAAAAGATCTCGCGCACGGGCATTGATGTGTCCAAATATCAGGGCGATATCAACTGGAAACTGGTAAAGGATTCGGGAATCGACTACGCGATTATCCGGCTCGGCTATCGCGGAATGAATGAAGGAACACTGGAACTTGACCCGTACTATGAAACAAATATCAAGGGGGCAAACGAGGCGGGCGTGGATGTGGGAGTTTATTTCTTCTCACAGGCGACAACGACTGAGGAGGCGATAGAGGAAGCCAATATGGTACTAGAGTATATCCGGGACTACAAGATTACCTACCCGGTTATCTTTGATACTGAGGTAGTGACTACCTACAATGCGCGCGCAAATAATCTGCCGCGCGATCTGCGCACGGATATCTGCATTGCATTCTGCGAGACCATAAAGGCGGCGGGGTACCGGCCGATGATCTATGCGAATACAAGATGGATGATTTTAGGGATCGACTTAGAGCGTCTTACCATGTATGACAAATGGTATGCGTACTACGGCACGACATTTACCTTCCCGTACAAATATCAGATGTTGCAGTACTCGGATAAGGGAAAAGTGCCGGGGATCGCGGCTGCGGTGGATCTTGATATCAGTTTTGTGGACTATGCAGAAACAAAATAGTAAATTCTTTCTAAAAAATGAAATTCCCACTTGAATTTTATGGGAAAGTTGGGTAGAATAAGAAACAGGGTTAAGCTTGTGTCAGATACTGTGGAAAAAAAGGTAAATTTTTCCATAGTCTGACAAAAACTTAACAATCCGTTAAAAATATTTAGGAGGAATAAAATCATGGCAGTAAAAGTAGCAATCAACGGTTTTGGACGTATCGGTCGTCTCGCATTCAGACAGATGTTTGATGCAGAAGGGTATGAGGTAGTTGCAATCAACGACCTGACAAGCCCGGAAATGTTGGCTCACCTGTTGAAGTACGATACCGCACAGGGCAGATATAAGTATGCGGATTCCGTATCGTTCGGCGAAGATTCCATCACCGTAAACGGCAAGAAGATCACAATCTATAAGGAAGCAAAAGCGGAGGCACTTCCGTGGGGCAAACTTGACGTTGATGTCGTTCTTGAGTGCACTGGTTTTTATACATCCAAGGACAAGGCTCAGGCTCATATCACAGCGGGTGCAAAAAAGGTAGTTATCTCCGCTCCGGCAGGCAACGATCTTCCGACCATCGTTTACAATGTAAACCATGATACCTTAAAGAAGGAAGACACGATTATCTCCGCTGCTTCCTGCACAACAAACTGCCTTGCTCCGATGGCAAAAGCACTCAATGATTTCGCACCGATCCAGTCCGGTATTATGACGACGGTACACGCTTACACCGGCGATCAGATGATCCTTGACGGTCCGCAGAGAAAAGGCGATAAGAGAAGAAGCCGTGCGGGTGCACAGAACATCGTTCCAAACTCCACTGGCGCAGCAAAGGCGATCGGTCTTGTTATCCCAGAATTAAATGGTAAGCTTATCGGCTCCGCGCAGAGAGTTCCGGTTCCGACCGGCTCCACCACAATCCTTGTGGCAGTAGTTAAGGGCAAAGTGACAAAGGATGAGGTAAATGCGGCGATGAAGGCTGCGGCAACCGAGTCATTTGGCTACAACACTGATGAGATCGTATCGAGCGATGTTATCGGTATGCGCTATGGTTCTCTCTTCGATGCAACACAGACAATGTGCGCACCGATGGAGGATGGCAATACACAGGTACAGGTTGTTTCCTGGTATGACAACGAGAACTCCTACACGAGCCAGATGGTTCGCACGATCAAGTATTTCGCAGAGCTGGCATAATTTGGCTTACGCAAAATCGGATTAGGATTTCTCAGTAAAAGACTCAGTAAGGGGTCCGGTCTGTAAGGACCGCACCCCTTTTTCTTATGCACACAGACGCGGAGAGGAATTATGCAGCTAAGATTGCCCGCGTCTGGCGCAGCGAGATTATGTGCTTTGCACATAAGGGAAAAAATTTTCCAGGAAAAATTTTTCTTCTACTCGATCATAATTTTAAAATATTTAGCCGAATCCCGGCGGAATGTGAGGAAAATATGTTAAATAAGAAATCGGTGGACGATATCAATGTAAAGGGCAAGAGAGTGCTGGTGCGCTGCGATTTCAACGTGCCATTGCAGGATGGCAAGATCACGGACAACACTCGTCTGGTGGCAGCACTTCCGACAATCAAGAAATTGATTAACGACGGCGGCAAAGTAATTCTCTGCTCCCATTTAGGAAAGCCGAAGGGAGAGCCGAAGCCTGAACTTTCTCTGGCACCGGTTGCTGCTGCCCTTGAGGAACTTCTTTCACAGCCAGTAAAATTTGCAGCGGACCCGACCGTTGTCGGCGAGAATGCAAAGGCGGCGGTTGAGACGATGAATGAGGGGGATGTTGTTCTGCTTGAGAATACCAGATATCGCGCGGAGGAGACAAAGAACGGTGAGGCGTTCTCCAAAGAGCTTGCTTCTCTCTGCGATGTATTTGTAAATGATGCATTTGGCACAGCGCACAGAGCGCACTGCTCGAATGTCGGCGTGACACAGTATGTGGATACCGCGGTAGTAGGCTATCTGATGCAAAAAGAGATTGATTTCTTAGGCAATGCAGTGAATAACCCGATTCGCCCATTTGTGGCAATTCTTGGAGGATCGAAAGTTTCCTCGAAGATTTCGGTGATCAACAATCTGCTTGACAAGGTGGATGTTCTGATTATCGGCGGCGGTATGGCATATACCTTTATGAAGGCGATGGGATATGAAGTTGGCAATTCCCTCCTTGAGGCGGACTATATTGACTATGCAAAGGAAATGCTTGAGAAGGCAAAGGCAAAGGGCGTGAAGCTTCTCACTCCGGTAGATACAGTAGTGGCGAAGGAATTCTCCAACGATGCGCCGTTCCACACAGTTGGTTTAGGCGGGATCGCAGCGGACGAGCAGGGGCTTGATATTGGTGAGGAAACCTGCAAACTCTATGCGGATGCGATTAAGAGTGCGAAGACGGTGGTTTGGAACGGACCGATGGGCGTATTTGAAATGTCCAATTTCGCAAAAGGTACGATCGCGGTAGCACAGGCATTGGCAGAGATCGATGCGACCACCATTATCGGCGGTGGTGATTCGGCAGCAGCAGTTAACCAGCTTGGTTTTGGCGACAAGATGACTCATATTTCCACGGGCGGCGGCGCGTCCCTCGAATTTTTGGAGGGCAAGGAGCTTCCGGGCGTTGTGGCAGCAAACGACAAATAAAATCCCAGACGGGCATATGGAGGAAAAAAATATGGCAAGAAGAAAGATTATCGCCGGAAACTGGAAGATGAACAAGACTCCGAGCGAAACGGTAAAGCTGATTGAAGAATTAAAGCCCTTAGTGAACAATGAGGATGTGGATGTTGTCTTCTGCGTTCCTGCGATTTCGTTAACCACAGCTCTTGAGGCGGCGAAGGGGACAAATATTGCGATCGGCGCGGAGAATATGTTCTACGAGGAGAGCGGTGCCTACACCGGTGAGATCGCGCCAAATATGCTTACGGATATCGGCGTAAAATACGTGATTATTGGGCATTCCGAGAGACGTGAATATTTTGCTGAGACGGATGAAACGGTAAATAAAAAGGTATTAAAGGCATTTGAACACGGGATTACCCCGATCATCTGCTGCGGTGAGTCCCTCACGCAGAGAGAGCAGGGGATCACGATCGACTGGATTCGTCAACAGATAAAGATTGCATTCTTAAATGTGACCGCGGATCAGGCAAAGACTGCGGTAATTGCCTACGAGCCGATCTGGGCGATCGGCACTGGCAAGGTGGCAACCACCGCGCAGGCAGAGGAAGTATGCGCGGCAATCCGCGACTGCATCGGCGAGATCTACGATGCGGCGACGGCGGAGGCAATCCGTATTCAGTATGGTGGAAGTGTTTCTGCATCGAGCGCGCCGGAATTGTTTGCACAGGAAAATATTGACGGCGGTCTGGTTGGCGGCGCAAGCTTAAAGCCGGATTTTGGAAAGATTGTATTCTATAATAAGTAGAAAAGAGAAAAGGAGCGGCATCGGATAAGATATGGTGTCGCTCCTTTTGAAATTTACTGTTGATGCAGTATGCGAGGATTAAGAGGAAATATTTTCAAAAAAATCTTGCAATTTTTCACAAGGTATTATATAATGTCAATCAGCAATACAAGGGCGTACTGCTTATTTTTGTGTACTCATTTTTATTGTATTATATTATGCTGTTCCAAAAAAGTGGTCGCAGCATGACTGTAAGTGCGTATTTTTTGCGGTTTGGCAGAAAGTAATGAAAGAAAAGGAGAAAAATATCATGGGTTATGTTGACGAAGTCATTGAGAGAGTGATTGCAAAAAATCCGGGTGAGCCGGAGTTTCATCAGGCAGTAAGGGAAGTGCTTGAATCTCTGCGTCCAGTAGTGGAGGCAAACGAGGATCTCTATCGCAGGGAAGCATTGCTTGAGAGAATTACCGAGCCGGACAGGCAGATTAAATTCCGTGTGCCGTGGGTGGATGATAAGGGACAGGTTCAGGTAAATACCGGCTACCGCGTACAGTTTAACAACGCGATCGGACCGTACAAGGGAGGACTTCGCCTGCATCCTTCAGTAAATATTGGCATTATCAAATTCCTTGGGTTTGAGCAGATCTTTAAAAATTCGCTTACCAGCCTTCCGATCGGCGGCGGCAAGGGCGGTTCTGACTTTGATCCGAAGGGCAAATCCGACCGCGAAGTGATGGCGTTCTGCCAGAGTTTTATGAATGAGCTTTACAAATATATCGGCGCGGACGAAGATGTTCCGGCTGGTGATATCGGGACTGGTGCGAGAGAGATCGGCTATATGTTCGGTCAGTACAAAAAGATTCGTGGCGTTTATGAGGGTGTGCTTACCGGAAAGGGGCTTTCCTACGGCGGTTCCCTGGCGAGAACGGAGGCTACGGGCTACGGGCTTTTGTACCTGACCGAGGAGATGTTAAAATGCAACGGCAAGGATATTGCGGGCAAGACCATCGTTGTATCCGGTGCCGGCAATGTGGCAATCTATGCGATTCAGAAGGCGCAGCAGCTTGGCGCAAAGCCAGTGACCTGCTCTGACTCCACTGGCTGGATCTACGATCCGGAGGGGATTGATGTCGCGCTCTTAAAGGAAGTAAAGGAAGTAAAGCGCGCAAGACTTACCGAGTATGCAGCGGCAAGACCAAGCGCGCAGTACCATGAGGGCAAGGGTGTCTGGACAGTAAAATGCGATATCGCACTTCCATGTGCAACGCAGAACGAGCTTGACCTTGACGATGCGAAAGCTCTGGTTGCCAATGGATGTTTTGCAGTGGCAGAGGGCGCGAATATGCCGACGACACTTGAGGCGACAAAATATTTGCAGGAGAACAAGATTCTCTTCGCACCGGGCAAAGCGGCAAATGCAGGTGGTGTAGCGACTTCCGCACTGGAGATGTCCCAGAACAGCGAGCGTCTTTCCTGGAGCTTTGAGGAGGTTGATTCGAAGTTAAAGGGAATTATGGTAAATATTTTCCATAATCTGGATGCTGCGGCAAAGAAATATGGTCATGAAGGTGATTATGTGGTTGGCGCGAATATTGCAGGATTTGAGAAAGTCGCAACGGCAATGATCGCACAGGGCGTTTGCTAGAGTTTTAAATTAAGAAAAAGAAAATCCATTGTGCGGGGAAAAGTTTTTCCTCCACGCAAAAATAAAGGTTCGCGGACAGGTTTTCGCGAGCCTTTATTTTTCGCCGATTTTTTGAAATTTTTATTGACAAGTTTTGGTGTTTTATATTACAATAAAAGTGAGGGGAGTGACACCCATAACAAAAAACGGCACAAATAAAAGGGGAAGACACCCATGACAAAAAATATTTGCAGTGACAAAAAGACCATCCAGGTTTTCAATGCGGATGGCGTAAAGATCGGTTTGACGTACCCGAAAAGGGCGGTTGGACTGGTAAAAAAGGGTCGGGCATGTTATATGAACGACTTTACTATTCGTCTGAATATGTCCGATACCATACAAAAATCGGAGGTAATTAAGATGGATGACATCAATAATATAGAAGCAAAAAATGAGCAGAACGAAAACAAGGTATTAAAGCTGTATTTTGACGCGAGAAAATGGAAATTTAATCGCGACTGTAGTCACAATGTTGGAAACCGCTCTTTTATGGTAGGTCCGGACGGGAAGCTTTCAGAGGCGTATATGATTGCGGATTGGGCACACAACTGGACGGAGATCATCTCGGAAACTTTGCTTTTGCCAAAGAATACGGATTGCAGCTTTACCTTCTGGCTAAACGGCGGCGAGAATGACCGAAATGATGAGGTTTGCCGCTTTGAAGTTATTTTCAACAATGATCATGAACAGTGCTATACCTATAATCTGAACCGCAATTTTATCCAGCCGCGAAAGAAGATGAATGGCTGGGAATTGTACGAGATTCCATTTAGGACTCTTGACAATGAGTACACACAGTTAAAATTTGCTGCGATGCGAGCATATATGACGGTGATGACGGCAAAGGATTTCTCCGCATATGAGCAGTTTCCGGACAGTCCGGATCCTTATGAGCGGGAGCGTCCACAACGGCACAATCTTATCTTTGAGGATGGTTTTCCAAAGCATGGCTGGTACAGCACCGAGGAGATGGAGAAGAAATTTGCGGAATTAAAGCAGAAGCAGTCCGAGGTAAAGGATGACAGTAAGGAAGCCGCCGCTCTCTTATCCGCGGAAATTCAGGAAAAATTCAATGAGATCTCCGAAAAGATGAATGAAGTGACCAAGGTATGCGAGAGACTTGAAAGTTTTGATATCGAAGAGCTGGTCGGCAGAGTTCGGGGAGCTTTGGAGGATACGGATAACCTGAATACGGATGAGATTGTGGAAGGCGTGATGGAAGAGGTAAGAGATGAGATAAGAGATATGTTTACCGACAGCGCGGAGGAATTGCGGGACGCATTGGAGGCACTTTCTGATCAGGTAGAGGACTGGAAGGATACCTTGGAATAGGTTTTGACAATATCCCAATCCATCGAGGGAAATAAAATGCGATAAATGTATGGAAGATTGCCGCAGGAATCTGCGGCAGTCTTTTTTATGCACAGGGGCGCGAATGGAAGATAAATCTTCTCTACTTGATTGCGTACGCCGATGCAGGAATTTTGCACGTCAATGCAACAATGCCAAGGAAGTGACGCGGAGAGCGAAAAAAGTAAATGTAGAAGTATACTTAAAGAAAGGATTAAGAAAATGGAATTATTATATGGAACGGGAAACCCGGCAAAATTTGAGGCGATGGCGAGAAGACTTTCGGGCTTGGGGATCTCTTTAATCTGTCTAAAGGATATTTTACTAAAGGTACCGGAAATTGTGGAGGATGGAAAGACTCCGCTTGAAAATGCAAGAAAAAAGGCACTCGCCTATTACAAGGCCTTTGGTATGCCCGTATTTTCCTGTGATTCGGGGCTGTATTTTGATCATGTGCCGGAATACGATCAGCCGGGGGTACATGTTCGGACGATCGGAGGAAAATATCTGACGGACGAGGAGATGCTAAATCATTATTCAAATCTGGCAAAAAAATATGGTGACTTAACCGCGCGCTATCGCAATGCAATTTGCCTGGTGTTAGGCGAGGACAAAGTTTTTGGAGCGATGGAAAAGAATATGGAGAGTGAACCTTTTTTGCTTACTTCCATCCCACATAAAAAAAGAAAAAAAGGGTTTCCCCTCGATAGTCTTTCCATCGATCTAAGGACGGGCAAATACTATTATGATTTGGAGGAAGAAGCACTTGATCGGGTAGCGGTAGAAGACGAATTTTTGGAGTTTTTCCGAAAACATCTCTAAAAATTTTATAAATCTGCTTGCAAATTATAGAGTGCAGAAGTATAATTACAGACAAAGTTGAATGAGGGGAACGGGCTATGGATGAAAATTTACTAATCCGCAGTCCGTTTTCGTGTGCGTGGCAAATATTCTGATTTATTGTTGCGCGTTAAAGACAAGGTTTTAGAATGGAGGCATTTATGACAAAGATTGATATTATTTCTGGTTTTTTGGGTGCGGGCAAGACGACACTGATTAAAAAACTTCTTGCGGAGGCATTTTCGGGAGAAAAATTGGTACTGATTGAAAATGAGTTTGGTGAGATTGGTATTGACGGCGGATTTTTAAAGGAGTCCGGGGTGCAGATCACGGAGATGAATTCAGGGTGTATCTGCTGCTCATTAGTTGGTGATTTTGGCAAGGCTTTGACGGAAGTACTGGAAAAATTTGCACCGGATCGCATTGTAATTGAGCCTTCCGGCGTGGGAAAACTCTCCGACGTGATAAAGGCGGTTAAGGATGTGGATTCCGCTAAGATCCAGCTAAACAGCTTTACCGCGGTAGTTGATGCAAAGAAGAGCAAGATGTATATGAAGAATTTTGGTGAATTTTTTAACAATCAGGTGGAGTATGCGGGCACAATTATTTTGAGCCGCACACAGGAGATGAAGCAGGAGAAATTAGAAGAATGTGTAAAGCAGCTGCGCGAACACAATGCAAGTGCCACGATTATTACCACGCCTTGGGACGAACTTACCGGCGGGCAGATCTTAGCGGCAATGGAGAAGAATAATACTCTGGAGAAGGAACTCTTGGAGGAACATCATCACCATCACAAAGATGGAGAGTGCTGCCATCATCACCATGAAGACGGGGAATGCTGCCATCATGACCATGAGGGAGAACATCATCATGACCATGAGGGGGAACATCACCACCATCACGACCATGAACATCATAAAGATCACGGCGAAGATTGCACCTGTGGCTGTCACGATCACGACCATGAAGGGGAACATCATCACCATCATGCGGATGAAGTATTTTCCAGTTGGGGCGTTGAGACTCCTCATAAATTCACCAAAGAGGAACTTACAACAATACTGGCAGAGCTTTCCGAGAGTGATCGCCACGGAATGATCTTGCGCTCAAAGGGAATTGTGCCTGCGGTAACGGGTGAATGGCTGTATTTTGATATGACACCGGGCGAATATGAGATAAGGGAGGGTGCTGCGGATATCACGGGGCGCATCTGCGTGATTGGAAGCAAATTAAAGGAAGAGGAGATTGCAGCACTGTTCCTTGCGTGAAGATAGGGGCAAAAAATTATTGCCGTATCGCTTTGTCTGGCAAAAAAGATTGTGAGGGATTATGGAAGTACCAGTATATATCATCAATGGATTTTTGGAGAGCGGCAAGACAACATTTATCCAGGAAACATTAAAGGACCCTGATTTTGCGGGCAGGGAAAAAACACTTGTGATCGCCTGCGAGGAGGGGGAGGAGGAATATGACGAGAAAACACTTGCTGCCTGTCATGCCGAAGTGGTTACTGTGGAGGAAAAGGAAGAATTTACCCCCGAGTATCTTAGAATGTTAAATGTCCATTACCGCCCGCAGCGCGTGATGATCGAGTTTAATGGGATGTGGAATATCGAGGAGTTTCTGGAGCAGGATCTGCCAGAAAACTGGGTGATGGTGCAGATTATCACACTGATTGACGCATCGACTTACCAAAATTATCTAAATAATATGAAACCGATTATGATGGGGCAGTTCAAGCTTTCCGATACCATTATTTTCAATCGCTGCAAGCAGGAAACGGATAAGATTGCCCTGCGCCGCAGCGTTAAGATTGTAAACCGCAAGGGGCAGATTATCTATGAGTCGGCGGATGGTGTGACGGACGATGCGGGCGAGGAAGTGCTGCCATTTGATATTGACGCGCCATTAATTGATCTCTGTGATGACGATTATGGGCTGTGGTATATGGATGCGATGGACAATCCCAAAAAATATAACGGAAAAAAAGTGCGGTTTCGCGCGATGGTCTACCGATCGGAGAAACTGCCAAAAAGAAGCTTTGTGCCGGGGCGTTTTGCAATGACTTGCTGCGCGGACGATGTGGCGTTTATTGGTTTTTTGTGCAAGGTGGGGGATGTTGGACCGATCGCGTTTGAGACGTTGAAAAATCGCAGCTATGTGTATGTGACTGCCGATATCCGCGTGGAATTTTATAAGGAATACCGGGGCAAAGGACCGGTGCTGTACGCAACCGCGATCGAGAGCGCGCCGGAACCGGAAGATAAGCTGGTGTATTTTAATTGATCAATTCCGGCAATTTCAAAAAATATGATTAGGAGATAAGTAGATGGAAAAGAAGGATAGGACTGCGAAAAAGAAAAAACAGAATAAGAAATTGCGCTATAGCTTTGATTATATTAAGATGACACTCCAGCGGGGCGATAAGTACAGGACAATGTGGGTGCAGGGGAACGAGGTATACAAGTGGACGCAAAAGTATCGCTCCTGCCGCAGGACAGCAAAGTGTGCTGCACTTGCAATGGCAGTTCTCTGCGGTTTTATGGATGCAAAAAAACTAAAAGAGGCGATGTCTCAGAATGAAAAGGAGGTCGTGTGGGAGACGATTATGGACGATATGACTACGGGGGTGTTGTTATTCTATCTAATTATGACGATCTTTATTAACAAAAGTACCTCAAAGATGAATGCGGAAATGAAAAAGAAGCTTTCAGAATATTAAAGAGAACAAAGAGAAAATCCATTCTTGACGAATACATGGTTTTCCCTTATAATAGATTGAATATTGGATCTGATGCGCTGTCTTGAGGATACAAAATTTATCGTAAAAAGAAAGAATGTGTGTGCATGTTAAAGAGCATGACCGGATTTGGCCGGTATGAAACTGCAAATGAAAAGGGAAAGATCACTGTGGAGATGAAGGCGGTAAACCATCGCTATGGCGACTTTTTAGTAAAGCTGCCGAAGAAATTGAATTTTTATGAGGCAGGGGTTAGGAGTCTTCTAAAATCCTATATCAGCCGCGGTAAAGTGGATGTGTTTATCACCTATGAGGATGATACACAGGGGAAGACCTGTATCAAGTATAATGCGGAATTGGCAGCGGAATATGTTGAGCATCTAAAACAGATGAGCGAAGATCTTTGCATCAAGGAAGATATTACCGTGTTAGGTCTTGCGAAGCTCCCGGAGGTATTTGTCTTGCAGGAGCAGACACTTGATGAGGAGGCACTCTGGCAGATGCTCTCGGATGCAGTCGAGGGTGCAGCAAAACAATTAGTTGCGACAAGAGTGGCCGAGGGAGAACAATTGCGGCGGGATTTGTCGGAAAAACTTGATGGGATGCTGTCGGGGATCGATTTTATTGAGGAGCGCGCACCGCAGATTGTGGCGGAATATCGAAGAAAACTCACAGAGAAAGTAAATGAGCTGCTTGGTGATACGAAGGTGGATGAGTCTGTACTTGCGACACAGATTACGGTCTTTGCCGATCGAATCTGTGTGGACGAGGAAACCGTGCGTTTGAGAGCGCATATTGAAAATATGAAAGCTACACTTGATGTGGGGGAGAATATCGGCAGAAAACTGGATTTTATCGCACAGGAGATGAATCGCGAAGCGAATACGATCCTGTCAAAATCAAGCGATTTAGCAGTAACAAACTGCGCGGTTGACCTGAAAACAGAGATTGAAAAGATCAGAGAACAAATTCAAAATATTGAATAGGGGAGTTTCCATGAGCAGGATGATTAACATCGGTTACGGAAACGTGGTGAACGCGGATAAAATACTTGCCGTGGTGCGACCGGAGGCCGCACCAATCAAGCGCATGGTGGCGGTTGCAAAAGATCATGAAACCTATGTGGATGCGACCTGCGGCAGAAAATGCAAGTCGGTTATTGTTTCTGATAATGGAAAGATCGTACTCTCGGCACTTTTGCCGGAGACGATCGCCGGCAGAGTGAACGCAAAATTTCTTGCGGAGCGGGAGGAAGGCGCGGAAGATTCAACATAAACCGTCGATTTCTTTCTGTCGCAGGAGATAAAACAGCTTGAAAGGAGAAGTAAATTATGTTACATCCATCCTATACTGATTTAATGCAGGTAGTGAATAGTGAAGTAGAACAGGGGGAGGAGCCGGTGGTAAACAGCCGCTATTCTATTGTTCTTGCAACCGCAAAACGCGCGAGGCAGTTGATTGACGGGGCGGATCCGCTTGTAACGCCGACTTGCAACAAGGCACTTTCGATTGCCGTCGATGAACTTTACCAGTCAAAAGTAAAGATTATTTCCGAAGAGAAAGAAAATTGATCGTGGAAAGGGACGGTTTTTACCGCCCTTTTTTCTGCGTAAGAAGTGGAGAGAAAGAAAATATGCGTTTGTGTAGTATTGCCAGCGGCAGCAGTGGAAACTGTATTTATGTCGGAGAAAAAAATACACATATCCTTGTGGATGCGGGGATCAGCGCGAAACGGATCTTAGAGGGACTAAAGAAGGTTTCGGTTTTACCGGGAGATTTAAGTGCGATTTTTATTACACATGAACATAGTGATCATGTGCAGGGACTATGGACATTTGGAAAGAAATATCATGTTCCTGTCTATGCGACCGAACATACATTGGATGCATATTTTAATGCCAAAAGACCACGGGAGCTTTTTCTTGGCGAGATTTGCCGGGTGATCCATGATAGAGAGCTTGTATTTGGCGATATGCGAGTATATCCGTTTCGCGTCGCGCACGATGCGATCTGTCCAGTGGGCTATACCTTTCGCGGAGGAATGGAAAAAATTGGAATAGCAACCGATCTTGGCTGTTTTACCAGCTACACAAAGGATGCCCTAAAAGACTGCGGAATCCTGTATCTTGAGTCCAACCACGATGAGAATATGCTGCTTGTCGGGGGATATCCCTACGTATTAAAACAGCGTATTTTGGGAACGCATGGACACCTCTCGAACGAGGCGGCCGCAGAGCTTGCAGGGGAACTTTTGCATGAAAAATTAAAATATATTGTACTTGGACATTTGAGCCGCGAAAATAATTATCCGGAATTGGCATACGAAACCATGCACCAGAAAATACTAAGCACATGGAAATATGATGCGCCGCCCCCGGAGATCTCGGTGGCAAACAGGGAGCGACCGTCGGAGATATTATCTCTATAAAGATAAATAGATCACCAAAATAAGGTTGTTTTAGAAATCGGTACAGGAAAGGAAAGCAGTTTATGAATAAAACAATTATTACTGTGGTAGGAAAAGACCAGGTGGGTATTATTGCAAAGGTATGTACATATCTGGCAGAGAATGATGTGAATATCCTGGATATTTCGCAGACGATCGTGTCCGGATATTTTAATATGATGATGATTGTGGATACAAACAATGCAAAGAAAGAGTTTGGCGAGATCAGTGGAGAGTTGGAAGTACTCGGAAAAGAGATCGGTGTGATTATCAAAGCGCAGCGGGAAGATATTTTTGATATGATGCATCGCATCTGATCACCTGGCGGCGGTTTTTAGATGGTGAAGGGCAAATGGAGAAAGGACTAGGAAATTTTTATGATAAATTTTACCGAGGTTATGGAAACCAACACGATGATTGAGAAAGAAAATCTGGATGTGCGCACAATCACGCTTGGCATCAGCCTGCTCGACTGTATCGAGAGTGACTTAAAGGCATTATGCCAAAAGATTTACGATAAGATCACGCACACCGCGAGAGAACTTGTTTCCACGGGTCAGGCAATCGAGAAGGAGTTCGGGATTCCGGTGGTTAACAAGCGAATTTCCGTTACACCGATCGCGCTGATTGGCAGTGCCGCGTGCAAATCAGCCGGGGATTTTGTGGAGATTGCAAAGACTCTTGACGCTGCGGCCAAGGCGGTGAATGTAAATTTTATCGGCGGTTACAGTGCCTTAGTATGCAAGGGGATGACGGCGGCGGATAAACTTTTGATAGAGTCGGTACCGCAGGCACTTGCCACGACGGATCGCGTGTGCAGCTCATTTAATGTCGGGTCGACAAAGACGGGCATCAATATGGATGCGGTGCGGATTTTGGGAAAAATTGTAAAAAAGACAGCGGAGTACACAAAGGAAAATGATTCCTTGGGCTGTGCAAAACTTGTGATTTTTTGCAATGCGCCGGATGACAATCCGTTTATGGCAGGGGCGTTTCATGGCGTGACAGAAGCGGACGCAGTGATCAATGTCGGGGTCAGCGGTCCGGGCGTGGTGAAAAAGGCTCTTGAGAGTGTGCGCGGCGCGGATTTTGAAACGCTGTGTGAGACAATCAAGAAAACGGCATTTAAGATTACGCGTGTGGGGCAGCTGGTGGCAAAAGAAGCGTCAAAGCGTCTTGGCATTCCTTTTGGGATTGTGGATTTATCGCTTGCGCCAACTCCTGCGGTGGGCGACAGCGTGGCCGAGATCTTGCAGGAGATCGGGCTTGAGTATCCGGGTGCGCCAGGCACCACGGCGGCACTTGCCCTTCTAAATGACCAGGTGAAAAAGGGCGGAGTGATGGCCTCCTCCTATGTCGGGGGACTTAGCGGTGCGTTTATCCCGGTCAGCGAGGATCAGGGGATGATCGACGCAGTACAGGCAAATTGTCTTACGATAGAGAAACTTGAGGCAATGACCTGCGTCTGCTCTGTGGGGCTTGATATGATTGCGATCCCCGGCGATATTTCGGATTCTTCCATCGCAGGACTTATCGCGGATGAGATGGCGATAGGGATGATCAATCAGAAAACCACCGCAGTGCGCATTATTCCAGTGATTGGAAAGCGCGTGGGAGATATTGTAGAATTTGGCGGCTTGCTCGGCTACGCGCCCGTTATGCCAGTCAACGCTTTTTCCTGCGAGGCATTTATTTCTCGTGGCGGGCGGATTCCTGCACCGATACACTCATTTAAAAACTAAAAAACAGCAGAATTTTGGAACAGTGCCGGAAGGAATTTATGGGCGCGAAGCGAACAGAAATTCTCCCTGGGCAACGTGCGCGAGAAGGACGGATGCGGAACTAAAAATAAGAACTCAAAAACAGCAGGAGTCCGGAGCAGTACCGGAAGGAAATTGCGTAGCAAAGCGAAGAAATTTCCTTCCACGGTAAGAGTGCTGCGCAGGACGGATGCGGAACTCAAAATAGCAGGAGTCCGGAGCAGTACCGGAAGGAAATTGCGTAGCAAAGCGAAGAAATTTCCTTCCACGGTAAGGGTGCTGCGCAGGACGGATGCGGAATTCAAAATAGGAGGAGAGTATGTTTGAAAAAATAGATTATAAAAATGTGCTTGATTATTTTTACAAAATTTCCCAAATTCCAAGAGGTTCGGGATTCAACGATAGGATCAGCGATTATCTGGTGAATTTTGCGAGGGAACGGGGGCTTTCCTATGTGCAGGACGCACTAAAAAATGTGATAATAAAAAAGCCTGCAACACCCGGATATAAAGGACATACCGGCGTGGTAATTCAGGGACATATGGATATGGTGTGTGTGGCCGAGGAAGGGGTCCCACATAATTTTAAGGAGGAGCCACTCTCGCTCTTTGTGGACGGGGATATGCTTGGCGCGAGGGGGACGACACTTGGCGGGGATGATGGCATTGCTATAGCCTACGGGATGGCACTACTTGCGGATAATACCATCCCGCACCCAGCGTTGGAAGTAGTGATTACGACGGATGAGGAAACGGGGATGTACGGCGCGAAGGGACTTGACGCATCACAGATTTCCGGGCGTTTTATGATCAATGTGGACTCGGAGGATGAGGGTGTGGTACTCGTTTCATGTGCGGGAGGACTTAGGGCAACAGGAATGCTACCTCTTGAGAGAACGGCAAAAAGGGGAAGTATGCTCACTGTAAAACTTTCTGGTCTTATGGGAGGACATTCAGGCGCGGAGATTCACAAATACCGCACAAACGCGATCTATCTGATGGCCAGACTGCTTTTTGAACTAAAGAAGGAAGAAGAGTTTTCGATTTTTATGATGGCAGGCGGAGAGAAGGACAATGCGATCCCGGTTTGGGCGCAGGCAGAACTCGTTGTGCCAAGAGAGCGGGAAGCGCGAGTTTGCTGCCGGATGCAGGAAGTTTTTGGAAAATATAAAAAGGAATTGGGAAATAGCGAGCCAGGAATGGATCTTACCCTCTCAAATTCTTTGGAGGATTCCTATTTTGTACTTACAGAGGAAAGCACCCGAAAATTCTTATTTTTACTTTTGCAGGCACCGGACGGCGTGCAAAAAATGAGCCATGAGATCGAAGGCTTAGTGGAAAGTTCCCTTAATCTTGGTATTTTACGCATGGATAAGGCGGAGGCGGTATTTCATTTTTCCGTGCGCAGTTCTGTTGGAACTTACAAATATTTTTTGCGCGATAAACTGGAAGAACTGTTTGACTTTGTCGGGGGGAGATGCACCGCGGATTCTGATTATCCGGCGTGGGAGTACCGGAAGGATTCCGTGCTTCGCGAGAAATTTACTGAGGTATTTCGGCAGTTTTACAACGGGGAGCCTAAAGTTCAGGCGATCCATGCAGGGCTTGAGTGCGGGCTGATCTGCGAAAAAATACCGGATATGGATATGATTTCCATCGGTCCGGATATGAGAGATATTCACACGCCAAAAGAACGGCTCTCTCTCTCATCCTCCCTACGCGTCTATAAGTTCCTTGAACAACTCTTAGCTGCCCTGTAATAAAAACTTAATAAAAAATTCTTTTACTTCGCCCATTGTTTGTGATATCATCAATAAGGGATAGAAAGATTGTCATTTCAGGCAGAATAAATGAAAAAACTGCGGTTTTGGGAGGAGAAGATGCAGGAAGAAGAAAAGAAGAAAGGTGCCATTCGATGGGAAGAAGATTTCCCCTATGGGGAAGTATTCACACAAAAACAAGAAGACTCTGCGTTTGGAGAGGAAGAGGATTTTTCAAAATACCGGGATATTCCGAACGAGCGCGTTTTTCCCTCGATGGGTTTTCTCTACGAATATGATCAGTTCGGGGATGCGGAGGACGAAAATTTAGACGTGGAGGGGGAGCTGGATAATTTTCGTGTGGATACTGGCGGTGTTTTTGAGGAGGAGGAGGAAGAGGAACTCTTCGCTTCCTTAAATGAATCGCTGATGCGCCAGGTGGCGGAAGAACTGGATGGAATACCAAATACAACAAAAGGAGCCTTTAAGGAGGCAACTGAGGAAAAGAAAATGGGGAAGATTAAAAAAATTTTTGTAACGCTTAGCTGCGTGGTGCTGCTTTTAGTGCTTACTGTGGTGTTTTTGATCTGCACAAAACCGGGGCGGCAGATTGTGATTAATTTTGCTGCAAAATTTATTTATGGAAGTGTACAGGATAAGGAATTCGGAGAGGTGGTAACTGCCATTCAGCCGATCGTACTTAATAAAGTGGATGGTAGTGACGGTACGACTATTATTCCAGGTGCGACCGTAACTCCTGTTCCGGAGGATGCGGAGGAGATCCGCAAGGAAGATTATGTCAAGAATATTTTGATTTTCGGGATTGATCAGGGGGATATGGACAGCGTGCATTCCGGCAGTTTAAATACGGATACGATTATGATTGCCACGCTCAACACCAAGAATAAGACGGTGAATATCACATCGATTTTGCGCGATATGTATGTGGAGTTAGATGATGGGATCGGCAGAAAGATCAATTCCATCTACGCGGTCGGAAATCGGAACAAACAAGGTCCTGAACTTTTGATGCATACGATTGAGAATTATTTTAAGATCGATCTGATGGGCTATGCCTATGTCAAACTTGCCGCTTTTGAGGATGTTGTGGATATCCTTGGCGGGGTTTCCATCGAGCTTGGTTCCAAGGAAGCCAATTATTTAAATACGACCAATTATATTACCGATCCGAGAAACCGCAAGTTAAAGGCCGGGGTAAATCATATGAATGGCAACCAGGTGGCGGGCTACTGCCGCATCCGCAAGGTGGAGACGCTTGGCGGCGCGGCGAACGATTACGGGCGCACTCTGCGTCAGCGCCGTGTGCTGCAGGCGATCTTCCAGAAATATAAGTCGCAGAATATTATAAATTTAATTCCGGTAACTCAAAGCTGCCTTGCCAAGATTACAACAAATTTAAAAGAGGAACAGATCCGAGAACTCCTGACCATGTTTGTAGAAGATGGGATCTCCCAGATGGAATCCTACCGCCTTCCACTCAATGATACTTTCTACGATTCGGGCAAGAAGGGACATAATGGGATTACGTATGGTCTGGTTATCGATGATATTGAGGCAAATATTGTGTACCTGTATGAAAACTTGTATGCGGATACGCCGGAGGAGGCAAAACGAAATTATGATGCCCTGAAGCACTAAATCAATTAGCGGAGGAGCAATTATGGAGAAAAATGAATATCCGGATGATTTTGATCCGACGAGGGATGAAGGATTCTTAAAAAATCTGGAAAAGGTGTTAGCGTCCTCGGCGTATGAAAATGAAGCGATCGATATTGATACGGGGGATCAAAATACGTCCATCCTGACGATCGGGGAGGATGTGGAGGAAGAAACTCTCCCGCAGATTGACACGAGCAGTATCTATGTGGACGAAGTACCCATGGAAAAAGAAGTCGGTGATGATGTCATTGAAAATATCAGCAATCAGCTTGCCTCTCAGGTCGGCATGGAATACGAGGTTTTGGAGGAATTAAAACAGAGGGAAACCGTGCAAAAAAAGCCAGCATGGCTTATGCCAACTCTGATTACTGCGGGGGTGTTTGTGGCAGGGCTTTTTATCCTTTTTCTCTCGGAGCCTGGAAGAAATTTTCTTATCTCGCACGGCATTGGCCGATTATTTGCAGATCATACCACATATATGCCAGAGGAAAGTGGGAAAGTGGCAAAGGGAATCCAATTCCTTTTGCCTTCTTTTGCTGAAAACGTTCCGGGGGAAGAGTCACCCCCCAATCTTACCACACCTCCTGAGCCATCGCCTACCGATCCGCCGAAAGAGCCGGAAAAACAAGAGATTCTCCATCATTTTCTGGTGCTTGGAATGGACGAAGCCGGGGAGGATAAGGAGGCTTGTTCCGATTTGATTTTAATGGTAACAATAAATGCAAGTTCCGGTGAAATAAAGTTAACTACCATTTTGCGCGACCTCTTTGTTTCCATGCCGGGGAGGGGGGAGGACAAAATTTGTTTTGCCTATGCCAGAGGTGGAATAGGTTTAGTTTACGATACAGTTGAACGAAGTCTTGGCATTCGCCCGGACGGGTATCTATTATTTTCCTATGAGAAATTTCGCTCCTTTATTGATGCGGTCGGCGGTGTAACAATAGATCTTACCGCAAAAGAGGCGGACTATCTGAATAAGACAAATTATATTTCACAGCCAGAAAACCGGGTGATGGTAAATGGGGAAAATCATTTAAACGGCGATCAGGCACTTGGCTACTGCCGCATCCGTCATGTCGGAACAGCGCAGAACGAATACAATGATATCGGGCGCACTGCGCGCTGTAAGCGTCTAATT
The DNA here is from genome assembly GCA_910577165.1 of uncultured Lachnospiraceae bacterium. Lineage (GTDB taxonomy): Bacteria > Bacillota > Clostridia > Lachnospirales > Lachnospiraceae > RGIG4057. Next base: position 138,662 of record CAJTLX010000003.1, on the reverse strand, counting down.
ATGGCACTTTATGAGCAGAACCGCAGCCGGAGTATAACGGAACTTTCCCGTGTTTTAACAGAAGGGTTTAAGATGTTGACCACGGATATTACAGGAAAGGATTGCAGCGAATACCTAAACTTATTTTTAGCTATGCCCGCCGCCATCTTTTCTTCTTATCGAATCCCTGCGGAGGGAAGTTATACTACCAGCATTATTCGCGGTCAGGCGGCGTTAGTAGCAGATCTAGGACAAAATCGCGCGCTGTGGCAGGAATTTTTGTTCCCGAAGGTTTCTGACGAAGAGAAAATGCCGACACCGGGTACACAGCCATAAGGGAAAGAGGGTTTGACCGTTTGGGGGAACGGTGATCTCTGGTGATAATTTAATTATAAATGAAAAAGAAATTAAAATGTGCAGGAGAAGGTGCACAGAAATGGGGTTTTTATGCAAATTCAATTATGGAGAGAAATTTTAGAGCCGTATACTCTTGCAGTGGAAGAGCTGAAGGTAAAATTTAATCATATGATCGGGGAGTACCGCAGGGCGGGAGAATATTCGCCGATTGAGCAGGTGACGGGGCGGGTAAAGACGATCTCAAGCATTTTGGAAAAGACACAGAAAAAAGGGATTGCCGTGGACGATATTGAAAAGCAGATTGAGGATATCGCGGGGATTCGCATTATCTGCCAGTTTGTCGAGGATATTTACAAGGTGGCACAGCTAATTAAAAAGCGTCGCGATATGAAAATCAAGAGCGAAAAAGATTATATCTCCCACCAAAAGGACAGCGGGTATCGCAGCTATCATATTATTGTGTGGTATTCGGTGGAGACAGTTAAAGGTCCAAAGACGATCCCGGTGGAGATTCAAATTCGAACTCTTGCCATGGACTTCTGGGCGACAGTGGAGCATTCCCTCCAGTATAAATATAAGGAACATATGCCGGAACGGCTGCGCGAGCGGCTACACAATTCCGCAGAAACCATTGTGATTTTAGATAAAGAGATGTCCTCCGTGCGGGATGAGATTATGGACGCGCAGAATTCTTTCCAGATAAAAGCGAATATTATCTCGGATATCCTAAACAATATTCAAAATCTCTACAAAGTGGCAAACAAGCGTGAGGTGGTAAAGATTCAGGATGAATTTTTCCGGATTTATAATATGGAAGATATGGATTTACTTCAAAAATTTAACCGTGAGCTGGATGTGATTTCAGAGGGGTATCAGGCGCAGAGCCTCAGGTAAATTAACCTCCCTTTATCCCGTGACATAACAAAAAAATTATCAACAAGGGACTGGTTAGCTTTGCTGGCTATCACGCCCCGGAAACGCCGGAGGTGTTCGTGAACTTAAATATTTTACAAGGAGAAGGAGGAGAGGGGAATGCAGTTTCCAGCAGAATATGAAAGGCGGATGAAAGAGCAGCTTGGCAGCGAGTATGAGGAGTATCTGCGTTGCTTTGACGAGCCATGCAGGAGCGGACTGCGTGTTAATACTCTAAAACTGTCCGCAGAACATTTTTCTGAGATCGCGCCGTATTCGCTTGCGCGCATCCCCTGGATTGCAAACGGATATTTCTATCCGGAGGGGATCTCCCCCGCAAAGCATCCATTTTATTTTGCAGGACTGTATTATTTGCAGGAGCCAAGCGCGATGACTCCCGCAAGCCTCCTTCCGGTATCACCGGGCGAGCGCGTTCTCGATCTGTGCGCGGCACCTGGCGGCAAGAGTACAGAACTTGCTGCAAAACTTTCCGGTTCCGGCATCCTGATTGCAAACGATATCAGCAATTCCAGGGCGAAAGCATTGCTAAAAAATATTGAACTTTTCGGTGTGAAAAATGCGGTTGTTTTAAGTGAGGCACCGACGAAATTAGCGGAGCGTTTCGGCGGCTATTTTGATAAGATCTTGGTGGATGCTCCCTGTTCCGGTGAGGGAATGTTTCGCAAAAGCCCGGCGATAATGAAAAACTGGGAGCAGTACGGGACAAATTACTACAATGAATTGCAAAAACAGATCCTGCCGGAGGCGGTCAAAATGTTGCGTCCGGGAGGAATGCTTTTGTACTCCACCTGTACATTCTCGCCAAAAGAAGACGAGGGGATGGTGCAGTTTGTCCTGGATCATTTTGATGAGATGGAACTTTTGCCCGCGTTACCTGAAAAGCATCCAGCAGAGATTTCCTATAGCGGTTTTTGTTCCGGGAGACCGGACTGGATAGAAAACGGAAATTACCGGGAGGAATTAACACGCACGCTGCGCCTTTGGCCGCATAAAATTTCGGGGGAGGGGCATTTTATCGCGCTTTTCCGAAAAAGAGAGGGAGAAAACGAACAAAATACATATCGATCCGCTCAGTTTACTCCCGCCAAACTTTCCGTCGAGGCGGAAGAATTTTTGAAGATGCTCTCTTTTCCTGTGGATTTTTCACAGATTATGGAGCGCGAGAAAAAACTTTATCTGCTTCCGCAAGAATTGCCGGACTTGTCCGGTCTGCGCCTTCTGCGCCAGGGACTTTTGCTTGGGGAGGAGAAAAAGGGACGCTTTGAGCCGAGTCAGGCTCTGGCGATGGCATTAAAAAAAGAGGAATACCCATGGGTCTATTCACCAAAGGAGGCGGATGTGATCCGGTATTTAAAATGCGAGACAATCGAGGTGGACAAAATATTTGCCGATGGCTATGTGCTGGTCTGTGCGGGGGGTTATCCGCTTGGCTGGGCAAAATACAGCGGTGGACGATTGAAAAATAAGTATTTGCCCGGATGGCGAATGCAGTAGAACGAAAATTTATAAATGTAAAAAAATAGAAATTAAATAAATGGAGGAAAAACTTTGGCGGAAAAAGAATTGCGGCTGGATAAATATTTGGCGGATATGAAAGTGGGTACGCGAAGCGAAGTAAAACTGTATATCCGAAAAGGGCGCGTGGCGGTGAATCAGCAAATCGTGCGCGATGTCGGTTTTAAAGTACTCTCTAAAGATCTTGTGACTTTTGACGGGATGAAAATTAACTATACCAAAATGGAATATATCATGCTTTACAAACCTGCCGGCGTGCTTACCGCAACAAAGGATAAGCATCAGCGCACCGTGTTTTCCCTGTTAGAAGAAACAAAGCGCAAAGATCTTTTTCCGGTCGGGCGGTTAGATAAGGATACCGAGGGACTTCTTTTGCTGACCAATAACGGAACCCTGGCACATCGATTGCTCTCGCCAAAATATCATGTGGACAAAACCTACTATGCAAAGGTAGTTGGAAAAGTCGGGGAGGAAGAGATTAGGCGATTTGCAGAGGGAATTTTTTGTGGGGAGTTTACCGCACTTCCGGCAAAGCTTAAAATAAAAAAGACCGGGGAGATCTCGGAAGTGGAAGTAACTGTGCAGGAGGGAAAATTCCATCAGGTCAAGCGGATGTTTGAAGCAGTTGGTGCAGAGGTGATCTACTTAAAACGTCTGCGGATGGGTTCACTTTATCTGGATGAAAATTTATCCCCAGGACAGTCAAGGGAGTTGACCGAAAAGGAGATTGAAAAGCTCTTAGCACTTGCCGGAATTGGTGCTTCCCAAAAGCAGTTTTTGCATGATGGGGAGGATAAAGAGAGCATGGAACAGGAAAAATCATACTTGGAAATTCTTTCTGGTAAACCAGAAAAGGAAATGACAATAGATCTTGAAACGATGATGAACCAGGTAAAAGGAGTTCTCTTTGACCTTGACGGAACTTTGGTGGACTCCATGTGGATGTGGAAAGAGATTGATATTGAGTATCTTGGACGCTTTGGCATTTCCCTTCCGGAGGGATTGCAGGAACAGATTGAAGGGATGAGTTTTTCTGAGACAGCAAATTATTTTCAGTCCCATTTTCCGCAGATTACGGAGAATATCGAGGAGATGAAAGCAAGTTGGAACCGGATGGCGGGGGAAAAATATGCAACAAAGGTTTTCTTAAAACCCGGCGCACTTGGATTTTTAAAGTACTTGAAGGCTCATGACATACGCATGGGGATCGCAACCAGCAATTCCTATGAATTGGTACATACCGTACTAAACGCGCTTGGCGTGGAGCAGTATTTTGACGAGGTGCATACCGCCTGTGAGGTGGGGGCGGGCAAACCTGCTCCGGATATTTATTTGTATGTGGCAAAAACTTTGGACATTTTGCCGGAGGACTGTCTGGTGTTTGAAGATATCTGCAAGGGGATTACGGCGGGCAAGGCAGCAGGAATGCGTGTCTGCGCAGTGCAGGATCTATATTCCAAGGAGGCAGAAGAAAAAAAGCGTGCCATGGCAGATTATTTTATCAATGATTACCGGGATTTCGGGTTTCCTGCATAAAAATTTTGTTGTGGTTTAATTTTTTGTACGATATCCCTAGCAATAATTAATTGCCATCTATATATAACAAATCGGGAAAGGAAAAAAGATGAAAGAAAAGAAAGGGAAACGTCCAGTGTGTGGCGAGATGGGCTATCTGGATTCACAAAAAAAGTACCGCATCAAAAAGACTCTGCTCTACGTGTTTATTGGTATTGCAATCTTTGTTCTCGGACTCTGTTTAAATAAATTTGAGAAAACCAATATTTTTACGGTGATTGCCGTTTTAATGGTACTCCCTGCAGCGAAAGCCCTAGTTGGCGTAATTGTGCTTTTTCCGTATCGCTCTGTAGAAACTGAGCGGGTGGAGAAGGTAAAATCGCTTCTATCCGACGCGGATGTGATGTATACGGATATGGTTTTTACCTCGCCGGATAAGGTGATGTTTCTTGCATTTCTCGTAATTAAACAGGATGAAATTCTCTGCCTTGCCGGAAGGGAAAAAGAAGATCTTCGCTATATTGAAAAATATTTGCGGGAGGAACTAAAAAAGCGTATGCTCTTAAAAAAACTTTATGTGACGGCGGAGGAGAAAAATTTTTTAGAGCGTGTGGCGCACACAGCCCCCGCGGAGGAAATCCCAAAGGAATTGACGGCGTACTTAAAATCATTGATGGCATGACACATTACCATTTTAGAAGTGGGAATTTCCTGCCAGGGGATTAGAGATAATCTTACTTAGACCAGTAGAAATAAGGAGAAAAAATGAAGGAAATCAAAGTCTCAAAGCGCGAGGAAGGCGGAACACTGTTAAAACTGCTTCGAAAATATCTAAGAGAAGCACCGGATAGTTTTTTTTATAAAATGCTGCGAAAGGAAAATATTACATTGAATGGGAAAAGGGCGGGAGGAAAGGAAAAACTGGCAGAGGGCGATTCCATCCGCCTGTTTTTTCGTGATGAGACAATAAGAAATTTTGGCGGGGCAGCATTTTTTGAATTGTCTGAATATAGGGAGGAGGGGAGAAGAGAAGGGGCAATCGCAAAAATTGAAGAATTGGAAAAAAAAGGAAAATTCTCGGCAAATGCCAAAAATCAGCCGGAGATTTTGTACGAGGATGAGGATCTTCTCTTTTTAAATAAGCCGGTTGGATGGCTGGTGCAGAAAGCTTCCAGAGAGGATTTTTCCCTGAATGAATGGATGCTCTCGTATCTACTTCGCACGGGAAAGATCACCCCAAAGGAACTTTTAATTTTTCGTCCGGGAATCTGCAACCGACTTGACCGCAATACCAGCGGGATTGTCGCCGCGGGAAAAACACTTGCCGGGCTGCAATTTTTATCCGGAGCATTTAATGCGCGCACTTTGCATAAATATTACACCTGTATTGCGGTGGGAGAAATCACACAGCCCGCACGGTTAGAGGGCTATCTAAAAAAAGACGCGAAGGAAAACCGGGTGCAAGTTTTTTCTGTTCTGCAGGAAGGGGAGGAAGGAAGTTTTGTCCGGACAGCCTATCGCCCAATTGAAATAAAAAATGGCTGCACCTATCTGGAAGTAGAATTATTTACCGGAAAAACACATCAGATCCGTGCACATTTGGCGGGAAACGGACATAGTATTTTGGGCGATATCAAATATTCAGATGCGGCGGGGCTTGCACTGAGCAGACAATACCGGGTCAAATCCCAGCTTTTGCACGCGAAAAGGCTTATCTTTTCCAAGGAACAAGATCAAATGGGAAAATTTTCCTATATGTCAGAAAGAGAGATCACCGCAAAAGAGCCGGAAACGTTTCAGAAAGTAAAAGAGAGACTGGGATTTATCGCAAAAGAGGAGGACTTCCACTTCAATAAGTGTGAGTAAATGATAATTTTGCTTTGGTGATAATGCAATTTTTGACTAGGATAAGCCCTTAAACAAAATTATAGGTGTGCGGAGAAAGAAAGGGGGAGGGGAAAATGGCTTGGAATTCGCGCGGTCTGCGCGGTTCAATGTTGGAAGAAATGATCAATCTGACCAATGAGAAATACCGCGATCGGGGACTGGCACTGATTCAGAAAGTGCCGACTCCCATCACGCCGATTGAGATAGATAAAAAGAGCCGCCATATTACTCTCGCTTATTTTGACCAGAAAAGTACGGTGGATTATATTGGTGCTATTCAGGGAATTCCGGTCTGCTTTGACGCCAAGGAATGTGCCTGTGATACCTTTGCCCTTGCAAATGTCCACGAACATCAGGTGCGGTTTATGCACGAGTTTGAGGCTCAGGATGGGGTTGCCTTCCTGATTATTTATTATAAAAGCCAAGATAAATATTATTATATGCGTCTGCGCGAACTTGAGATCTATACGGAGCGCGCGGTGAAAGGCGGGCGAAAGAGCATTCGTTTTGACGAGCTTAATGCTGACTATTTTTTTCGGGAAAATCATGGGATGTATGTCCCTTATTTAGAAATGATTAAAAAAGATTTGGAAGAACGACAGGCTTGACAAATCGGAAAGCATTCAGTATAATGATTACGTTCTTGTGATAGTAAGGTATCGCTTTACTATAACAAAGTAAAATTAAGCGGAGAGAGGGAGAGACAGGCAGGATGAATGAGAGATTATTGCATACCCCGGAGGGAGTAAGGGATATTTACAATGTGGAATGTGAGAGAAAATTAACTTTGGAACATTGTCTGCGACACCGTCTTCACCTATATGGATTTCGGGATATTGAAACGCCGATGTTCGAATTTTTTGATATATTTAACAAGGAGCGCGGCACGGTGCCAAGCAATGAAATGTATAAATTTTTTGACCGCGAAGGCAACACGCTTGTGCTGCGTCCGGATATGACTCCACCGATCGCGCGCTGTATGGCAAAATATTATCGTGAGGAAAATTTGCCCGTGCGCTTTTGTTACATAGGGGATACCTTTGTAAACAATACAAGTTATCAGGGAAAATTAAAACAGGTTGCACAGCTTGGCGCGGAACTAATCAACGATGCCACCGTTGAGGCGGACGCGGAAATGATCGCACTTACGGTGGACTGTCTTTTAGATGCGGGACTAAAGCGTTTTCAGGTGGAGATCGGGCAGGCGGACTTCTTTCGCGGATTGATGGAGGAAGCCGGGATCGCGCCGGATGAGGCTGAAATGTTGCGCGTGTTAATTGAAAATAAAAATATGTTTGGCGTGGAGGAAATTATTTCCGGAAAGAATCTGCCGGATAATTTAAAGGAAGTGATTTTAAAGCTGCCGGAACTCTTTGGCACACTCGATCGCCTGCTCTATGTTAAGGAAAAAATTTCCAATTCACGCGCACTTGCGGCAATTGAACGCTTGGAAGCCCTCTACGCGCTTTTGTGTGAATACGGATTTGAGGAATATATTACTTTTGATCTTGGAATGTTGAGCAAATTTAATTATTATACTGGGATTATTTTCAGGGCATACACCTTTGGAACGGGGGATGCCGTGGCAACCGGAGGCAGATACGATTCGCTTGTCGGGCAATTTGGCAAGGACGCGCCCGCCATCGGTATGGCAATCATCGTAAATCAGCTTTTGGCAGCACTTGCAAGGCAGGATCTGTTAGAGGAACCCAAGGCGAAAAACCATTTGATTGTCTATGAAAAAGGACAGGACAAAGAAGCTATCGCGCTGGCAATTTCGATGCGGGAAACGGATAGCCGGGTAGAGCTTCTTCTGGCGGATGAGAAGTTCTGTGACGAGGACTATGCTAAATATGCAAAGCGGATGAACTTTCAGAAAGTACTCTTCCTAAAGGAGGACGGCACTCGCAAAAAATAAGGGATTTCTGCAGAACTAAAAATCAAAACTAAAAATCAGAAAGGGATTAAAATATGAATTATATTACAATCGCCCTTGCAAAGGGGCGTTTGGCAAAAAAAGCAATGGAGATGCTGGCGGCAATCGGGATTACCTGCGAGGAAATGCAAGATCCAACTTCCAGAAAACTAATCTTTGCGAACGAGGAATTAAAATTTCGTTTTTTTCTTGCCAAGGCGAACGATGTACCGACCTATGTTGAGTATGGCGCGGCAGATATCGGGATTGTCGGAAAAGATACCATCCTTGAGGAGAGCCGCAAAATGTACGAGGTATTAGATTTAAAAATTGGACAGTGCCGTATGTGCGTGGCGGGACCGGAGGATGCGGCAGAATTGTTAAAGCATGGCGAACTGATCCGCGTGGCAACGAAATATCCAAGGATCGCAAAGGATTATTTTTACAATAAAAAGCATCAGACCGTGGAGATTATCAAGTTGAACGGTTCGATCGAACTCGCGCCCATCGTTGGACTCTCAGAAGTGATTGTGGATATTGTGGAAACCGGATCGACATTGAAAGAAAACGGGCTTGTGGTTTTGGAGGAGGTCTGCCCGCTCTCGGCGCGTATGGTGGTCAATCAGGTTAGTATGAAGATGGAACATGAGCGCATCACCACACTGATCAACGCCCTAAAAGAGTTGGTGATTGAGAGAAGTCAAAAGAGAATGGAATAAAGAAAGCATTGTGCGCATCTTTGTGAAAGGAGAGGATAGAAATGCGAATTGTGGAATTAAATGAAAATACAAGAAAAAATCTGTTGGAGGATTTATTAAAACGCAGTCCAAATCAATATACAGAGTATGAGGAAACCGTGGCAAAGATTATCGGGGAGGTGAGAGAGCGGGGGGATGAAGCGTTGTTTGATTACACCTTACAATTTGATAAAACTAAGATAAATGCGGATAATATCCGTGTGACAAACGAGGAGATCGATGCGGCGTACAGGGAGGTGGATGCGGAATTTTTGCGCGTACTCCGCGCCGCGATCAAAAATATTGAGTCCTACCATATGCTTCAAAAGCGAAATAGCTGGTTTGACACAAAGGAGGATGGGATTATTCTGGGGCAAAAGATCACCCCTGTTGCTTCGGTAGGAGTTTATGTTCCAGGAGGGAAAGCAGCCTATCCTTCCTCCGTGTTGATGAATGTTTTGCCGGCGAAAGTGGCGGGAGTTGAACAGATTCTTATGACAACGCCGCCAGGAAAGGATGGAAGGGTAAATCCTGCCACTTTGGTTGCTGCGAAGGAGGCGGGCGTTACACAGATTTACAAGGTGGGCGGTGCGCAGGCGATCGCGGCACTGGCTTTTGGGACAAAGAGCATTCGCAAGGTGGATAAGATTGTAGGTCCCGGCAATATTTTTGTCGCGCTGGCGAAAAAGGCAGTCTATGGTCATGTCAGCATTGATTCCATTGCAGGGCCAAGCGAAATTTTAGTGATTGCGGACGAAACGGCAAACCCGCGCTATGTGGCGGCGGATCTGTTATCGCAGGCGGAACATGATGAGCTTGCAAGCGCGATTTTAGTCACGACAAGCAGGGAACTTGCGGAGAAGGTCAATCTTGAGATCGATGCCTTTTTAACCAAACTTTCCCGCAGAGAGATCTTGGAGAAGTCTCTGGAAAATTATGGGTATTTGCTGATTGCGCAAAATATGGAAGAAGCCATTGCTGCTGCCAACGAGATCGCGTCAGAACATCTTGAAATTGTGACAGAGAATCCATTTGAGATAATGACGAAAATCAAAAACGCAGGGGCGATATTCCTTGGGGAATATTCAAGTGAGCCGCTCGGCGATTATTTTGCCGGTCCAAATCATATTTTGCCGACTAACGGCACCGCAAAATTTTTCTCTCCGCTCTCCGTGGATGATTTTGTAAAAAAATCAAGCATTATCTCGTACTCGCGGGAGGCACTTGAAAAAGTACATAGCGATATCGAATTTTTTGCGCAGGCGGAGGGGTTAACGGCACACGCAAATTCAATTTCTGTCCGGTTTGAGAAAGAAGGAAAATAAAAAAATGGAAAGAAAAGCATCAATAGTACGGACGACGAAGGAGACCGAGATCCATCTGGAATTAAATTTAGATGGGCGCGGAGTCGGGAAGGTGGAAACGGGGATCGGATTTTTTGATCATATGCTCTGCAGTTTTGCCCGCCATGGCTTTTTTGACTTGAATCTTACGGTAAAAGGTGATCTGTATGTGGATGGACATCATACCGTGGAAGATGCGGGGATTGTACTGGGACAGGCGATAAAAAAGGCACTTTCCGATAAGGCGGGGATCAAGCGATACGGCTCTTTTCTACTGCCGATGGATGAGGTGCTGATCCTGTGCGCAATCGATCTTTCCGGCAGACCATATTTTAATTTTGAGGCAAAATTTGCCGCAGAACGCGTGGGAGAATTTGAGACAGAGCTTGCGCGGGAGTTTTTCTATGCCATCTCCTACAGTGCCGGAATGAATTTGCATTTAAAACAGATGGATGGGACAAATGCCCACCATATTATCGAGGCAATGTTTAAGGCGTTTGGAAAAGCTCTTGATATGGCAGTTTCTATAGACGAGCGGATTGAGGGGGCACTCTCGACCAAGGGGACACTTATATCAGATGTGGAATAACTTCCGCATTTATAGGCGGTGGGCAATTTATTCGTATCAATAGCGGAGTCAACTCCCTATCTGATATACCTCCGGCAGATGACAGGCACGCGGAAAGAAAATAGTCAGCAAAGCTGACCCGCGTGCCGCCGCAAGAACGCTAGAAGCGTTCTTGATAGAAAAGAAAGGAGATCTCTATGAAATTATTTCCGGCGATTGATATTAAAAACGGGCAGTGTGTCAGGCTGCGCCAGGGGCAGTTCCATAATGTGGAGGTATACTCGCAAGTGCCAGTGCGAATTGCTAAAAATTTCCAAGAATCCGGTGCTGCATTTATCCATATTGTCGATCTGGACGGGGCACTGGCAGGGCATTCTGTAAATGAGGATGTGATTAAGGCGATTGTAGAAAATGTTTCCATTCCGGTGGAAGTCGGCGGCGGGATCCGCACCATACAGGATATTGAAACCAAATTAAATCTTGGCGTGGGAAGGGTGATTATCGGCACAAGTGCGGTCGAGAACCCACATTTTGTCAGGGAGGCTCTTAGGCGGTTTGGAAACAGCAAAATTGTAGTTGGGATCGATGCGAAAAATGGGATGGTAGCAACGGACGGCTGGGAAAAAATCAGCAATTACAACGCGGTGCAGCTCGCCCTTGAAATGAAGGAGATCGGCATAAAAACGATTATCTACACGGATATCTCCAGGGACGGAATGCTCTCCGGTCCGAATCTTGAACACACGAGGGATATGGTGGAGAAAACGCAGATGGATATTATTGCCTCCGGCGGCGTTTCTTCAATGAAGGATTTGGATGATCTGAACAGTATTCCTGTCTATGGGGCGATCATTGGAAAAGCACTGTATGAAAACCGTGTCAATCTAAGAGAGGCGGTAAAGAAATATGGAGTATAAAAAAATTATTTCCTATATCAATGCGGAAAACGAGATGGCGGAAAGCGTCTTAAAACGTGCTGTGCGCTATGATAGATCCGGTGCGGACGCGCTTTTTATTTACAATTATTCCGTGTTGGAATCTGAGAGGGAGGAATTCTTTTTATCGGCGCGCCAGATAGTAAGGCAGGTGGATATCCCCGTGCTTATCGGCTGTTGTATCGGGCGTTTTGAGGATATCAAAAAAGCTCTCTATACGGGCGCGAAGCAGGTAGTGATCCCCTACGAAAAACTTTCCGATCCCCTTCTTATCAAGGAGGGTGCAGAGCGTTTCGGAAAGGACAAACTCCTGATTGAGTTAAATGCGGCGGATGAGAAATACGCTGCCCCGCTGATTCTTGACGATATTGTAAGGGAGATGGAAAAGTACGGTGCGGCGGGACTTTTAATCAAGCATCTGACCGTGACGGACAGCGTAAGGGAAAAGGTAAAAAGCGCGGGACTTCCCGTATTAATTCGCGATTCCTTAATGCGCAACGATATGGGAACATTGCTTTTGATGAAGAATGTCTCAGGGGTTGCGACGGATTATTACGAGAACAAAAATATTTTTGCGATCAAACGCGCTTTAAAAGAAAGCGGTGCGCCAGTGGATACTTTTGATACGGCGATAAGCTTTGCACAGATGAAGAAAAATCCGGATGGACTCGTCCCGGTAATTGTGCAGGACTATAAAAATAATGAAGTTTTAATGCTTGCGTATATGGATGAAATGGCATATAATAAGACCGTAGAGACCGGGAAGATGACGTATTTTTCGCGAGAGAGGCAGAAGCTTTGGGTAAAGGGTGAGGAATCCGGACATTTTCAGTATGTGAAATCCCTGTCCATCGACTGTGACAGCGATACCTTGCTCGCAAAGGTAATGCAGGTTGGGGCAGCGTGTCACACTGGGAACCGCAGCTGTTTTTACCGTGAGCTTTTAAGGAAAACCTGCCGTTTTGGAAATACAATGAATGTGCTTGAGGAAGTCTTTGGAGTGATTCTTGACCGAAAGGAGCATCCTAAGGAGGGATCTTACACCACCTACCTCTTTGACAAGGGGATCGATAAGATCCTAAAAAAATGCGGTGAGGAGGCAACAGAAATTGTGATTGCGGCAAAGAATCCAAACAAGGAGGAAGTAAAGTACGAGATTGCGGACTTCCTCTATCATATGATGGTATTAATGGCAGAGTGCGGTGTGGACTGGGAAGATATCACAGGGGAACTGGTTCACAGACATTAGTTTATTTGTGGCAAGGAGGCAGAAAAATGGCATTGTTGGCAGGATTTGTATACTATTTATTTGTGTTTATTCTGTATTGCGCGGGGATCTTTGGCGCAGTGAAACTTGGGATTTTTTGGAGAAAAAAGGCGGATGCCAAAAAGATGGTATAGGGTGAGAGCAAAAAAAGAATGGAGGGGATTTTGATGGGACAGGTTTTGATGAGATTTCCGGGCGGGCGGCAGCGCGCGCTCACACTCAGCTATGACGATGGGGTGGAACAGGATGTCAAGTTGATTGAGATTATGAAGGCGCACGGACTAAAGGGGACATTCAATTTAAATTCCGGTGCCTATCCGCCGGAAGGAACAGTCTTTGAAAAAGGGCGGATTCATCGCCGCCTGACCAGGGAAAAGATGAAGGGTCTTTATCTGGAAAATGGAATGGAGGTTGCAGTACATGGACTGACGCATCCATTTTTACAGGAACTTCCGCCAATTTTATGTGTGCAGGAAGTGTTAAAGGACAGGGAAAATCTGGAAGAACAGTTCGGTTGCATTGTGCGCGGTATGGCATACCCATTCGGAACTTACGATGATGAGGTTGTGGAGATTTTGAAAGAATGCGGGATTGCTTATGCGAGAACTGTACAATCGACGAGAAACTTTGATCTTCCGCGCGACTGGCTGCGTCTGCCAGCGACCTGTCACCACAATGATCCGGAGCTGATGGCACTTGCAAGACGCTTTACTGAGCCATTTCACTGGACAACGGCACAGTTATTCTACCTCTGGGGACACAGCTATGAGTTTGAGGAGCGCGACAATTGGAAAGTGATCGAGGAATTTGCGGAATTTATTGGCGGACGGGAAGAGATCTGGTACGCGACAAATCTTGAGGTGTACGATTATGTGCAGGCGTGGAATCGGTTGATCTTTTCTGCGGACGGAAGACAGATTTTTAATCCGACAGCCTTTGAACTCTTTTACGATGATTGTGGAAAGACGGGCAGTGTGGAGCCGGGGAAGGTAAAAGTATTGGAATTCTAATGGTCATTGCGGAAAAATTTTATTGCCGGAAAACTGAATGCCTGTCCGGAATAATCTTTCCGTTCCCTTCATATAATTAAGCAAAGCGCATGGCGAATTGCGCGGGAAAAGATGGAGGGAAAACGGAGGGTGCGCAATGGAAACGGAGAATAAGTTCAATCTATACAATGATATCCGCAAGCGGACAAACGGCGAAATCTACCTTGGCGTAGTTGGTCCGGTGCGGACGGGAAAATCGACGTTTATCAAACATTTTATGGAAGAGATGGTCATTCCTGAGATCGATGACATACATAGCAGGGAGCTGGCAACGGACGAACTGCCGCAGAGCGCGGCAGGCAAAACAGTAATGACAACGGAGCCAAAATTTATCCCGAAAGAGGCAGTTGAGATTGAAATTTCTGACGGGGTAAAGGTTTCGGTGCGCATTATTGACTGCGTCGGGTTTATGGTGGACGGAGCAGTTGGACATATGGAAAATGATGTGGAGCGCATGGTAAAAACCCCCTGGTTTAATCATGAGATCCCATTTACCCAGGCAGCGGAGATCGGAACGCGCAAGGTAATTCATGATCATTCAACAATCGGGCTAGTCATTACCACGGACGGAAGTTTTTCAGAGATTGGCAGAGACAGTTACAAACAGGCAGAAGAGCGAACCATTGGCGAACTGCAAAAGATCGGCAAACCTTACATTGTACTTTTAAACACAATACGACCATATTCTGCGGAGACAAAAGAACTTGCGGAGCAGCTTTCCATACAGTACGGGGTCAGTGTACTTCCAGTCAATTGTGAACAATTAAAAAAAGAGGATGTTGACCGGATCATGCAAAAGATCCTTGATGAGTTCCCCGTCAGTGAACTACAGTTTCGCATCCCGAAATGGACAGAACTGCTGCCAAAAGAACACCCAGTCAAACAGGGGATGATTCAGAATGCAAAGGAGATGCTTGGGCACTTTGTAAAGATGAAGGATTTAAAGAGTACGAAAAAACAGCTTTTTGCGGATGATCTCTACCGTTTCCGGCTTGAGGAACTCTCGATGGAAAACGGTGTTGCACAGATCAAAGTCGATGTGGCGGAGAAATGTTATTACGGGCATATTAGCGATATGATAGGAACCCCAGTCGAGGGAGAATACCAACTCTTCCAAATGATCAGGGAACTTGCCGAGAGCCGCAAAGAGTATGAGAAAGTAGCACACGCCTGCGAGGAAGTCGGGATGAATGGCTATGGCATTGTAATGCCGTCCATCAGTGAAGTTTCTGTTGAGCAGCCGGAGATTATCCGGCACGGAAATAAATTCGGAGTAAAATTAAAGGCGACCGCACCATCCGTCCATATGATTCAGGCGGATGTTGTAACAGAAGTTGCTCCGATTGTAGGCACAAAGGAACAGGCGGAGGATCTGATTGAATATATGCTAGAACAGTCCGACCGCTCAGAATCCGGAATCTGGGATACAAATATCTTTGGAAAGACACTGCAACAGCTTGTCGAGGAGGGAATCCAGACCAAGATCGACCGCATGACCATTGAGAGTCGAAGAAAAATGCAGGATACCATGAAGAAGATTGTAAACGAGAGCAATGGAGGAATGATCTGTATTATTATCTAAATAGAGTGTGAGATGCCTCCTGGAAATTTATTCCAGGCGGCACTTTATTTTATTTAAGTTTAAGAGGAGAAAAATTTCAACAAATTGCACAAATCCTATTTACATTTCAGATCTTGTATTGTATAATAAGATTATAAGTTTAGAAAAACGTAAAACAATTTAAGTTTTTCTAAAGAACTGAAAAATGGGGGCTATAAAAAAATCAGGAGGATGCAAAATGGAAATGAGAAAGAAAATTACTTATGGGCTTTTGTCCGCTGCGATGTTATCCGTCGCAGTGACCGGATGCGGTGACGATTCGGAAAAGGAAAACCCGCAGCCGACTGCCGCAGTTACACAGGGCGTGCCGACCGAGGTGGGAAAAGATACACTGACACCAACCCCTGTCGAATCAACACCTGAGCCCACTCCTTTCGAGGAGATCGATATCAGTTATAAGCGAGTTAGCGTACATGATCCGTCCATTGTCAAAGTGGAGGATACCTACTATATTTTCGGCACACACTCAGCCTGGGCAAAAAGTAAGGATCTGATTTCGTGGACAACATTTAAAACAAATATTAATGAGACCGTGAACGGGATATTTGGCGAGATCTGGGAAGATTGGAGCAAGTCGGAGGACAACCCAAATGTAATGGGCAATTTGTGGGCACCGGATGTCATTTACAATGAGAACATGGGAAAATACTGTATGTATATGAGCGTAAATGGAAATGATTGGAATTCAGTGATCACGCTGCTTACTGCGGACGAAATAGAAGGACCTTACGAGTATGCCGGACCAGTTGTCTACTCCGGTTTTAATACTACCACTCATCCGGTGGAGCGTACGGATGTATATAAGGTACTTGGCGAGGATGCAGATTTGACCCGCTATCAGAGTACAAGCGTAAACAAACTAAATGCCATCGACCCTTGCGTAAAATTTGATGAGAACGGGGATCTGTGGATGGTCTATGGCTCCTGGTTTGGCGGGTTATATATGCTTAAATTGGACAAGGAAACCGGGCTTCGCGACTACACTTACACCTATGAAACAGTGGAGGATGTTTCGGATGCCTACAATGGCATTAAAATTGCGGGCGGACATGGAGTTTCCGGCGAGGCACCATATATCTTTAAAGTCGGGGATTACTATTATCTCTTTGTTTCTTATGGCGGGTTAACCGCACAGGGCGGCTATCAGATGCGTATGTTCCGCTCAGAGCAAATCACTGGTCCATATGTTGATCAGAACGGTGTCTCAGCGATCTACTCACACCCGATGACCAATAATTTGCAGGGAAAAGTTGGCTTACGATTAATGTCCTCCTACAAGCTTGAGGGCAATTTCGAAACCCATGTAGCGCAGGGACATAATTCAGCCTTTGTGGACGATGATGGAAAAGTTTACGTGGTGTACCACACAAGATTTGCAAATGGCAAGGGCGGTATTGAGGAAGCGCATGAAGTGCGTGTGCAGCAGCTTTTTGTCAATGAGGATGGCTGGCTGATTGCTGCACCTTACGAGTATTCCGGCGAAGAGCTGCCAAAAACAAATCTGGAGAAAGAACAGATGGTCGGCGAATATGAATTTATTGTCCATAATCCAGTAATGTATTATGGCATGGGAAAGATGGATAATGAGATTCTTGGGCTTGTGGATACAGAAACCATTCAGTTAAATGAGGATGGTACAGTGACAGGCGATTATACTGGCACATGGAGCTATGAAGATGGAAAAGCAAATATGACGATTACGATAGATGGCGTGGAGTACAAGGGATACTTCCTGCGTCAGGCTAATGAAGGAATCCACAAGGTGGTTACCTGCTTCACCGCAGCAGGCGGAAATGTCTGCATATGGGGCAGCCAAAAATAATTTATCCTGATTGAATTTTAATCATCACGGAATCTCTGTGCGTGGAGGTTCCGTGATTTCATTTTTTTCCATAATGAAATATCGGAAATTGTGCTTGCGAAAACCATGAGGACAGGAGTATAATAAAAATGCAAATAAGATGATATCCATTCCACAGGAAAACAAAAGGAGAAGGAAACTATGGCGAATTCAACATCAAATCGGGGGGCAATAAAGAAAAAACTTTTATTCCGCACGATCGTCCCTATGATCGCGGGGCTTGTGATCGCGGCAATCCTAATTTCCATTATTGCGGGGAGCGCGATTCAAAAATTACAGAATGAGAACATTAAAAATAGTTCTCTAAATGCGTCCTATCAGATCAGTGAGTATTTTACAAAGTATATGGAAGTGAGCAAACAACTTGCAGCAAACCAGGAAGTAATTGAATTTTGTGAATCGCTTCAGCCGGGACAAAAAATTTCCGATATGGAAGAATACGATTGTATTATGACAACGCTGAAAAATATGCACAATACTGATCCGGTAAATATGACGGCCGTCTGGGTGGCAGATTTTGATTCCAGCCAGTTTACTGAGGACACGGGATATGTCAGCGACGAGTCCTGGGAGATCACACAGCGCAGTTGGTATAAAGAAATGGTTGCTTGCGGGGGAACCGTCGTATCCGAGCCATATATCAACAGTTCGGACGGAAATCTGATCTCCAGTATTGTAACTCCGATTTACAATGCGTCTGGAACGCTTGTCGGGGTTGCTTCCCTCGATCTGTCGTTAAAGGCAGTCACGGAGATGATGGCGGAACACACACTGGGAAAGACAGGATTTTTCTTTTTGATGACAAGATCCGGCATGGTGATGTATTCGCCGAATACTTCTGAAGAACAGACCTACTTTGAAAATCTTGATATTTCTTCCGGGGTAAAGAGCGCGCTTTCCAGTAAGACATATGACAAATTTACATATCGCTATGGCGGACATAAGAACCATGGCTATATGAGTGAGGTAAGCTCAAATGGCTGGGTAGTTTTAAGTGGTATTCCGGATGCGGAATATAATTCAGACCTTTTTAAACTTGTATCAGGTGTCTTGTTCCTCTTCGGAATGATTATCGGTGTACTCTGCATTATTATTTCAAAGATTGCAAAAGGTATTGTACGCCCGATCCACGAACTGCATGAGGTGGCAGAACAACTTGCGCGCGGGGAGCTTGAAGTAACACTTGATATACAGTCAAACGATGAGATTGGCGAGGTGGCAGATGCGATTCGCCAGACTGTTTTTCGCCTGAAAGATTATATCCGATATATCGATGAAATTGCAAAGGTACTTGACGAGATCGCGGACGGAAATCTGCTCTTTG
This sequence comes from uncultured Lachnospiraceae bacterium, assembly GCA_910577165.1. GTDB lineage: Bacteria > Bacillota > Clostridia > Lachnospirales > Lachnospiraceae > RGIG4057. The sequence goes on along the minus strand of CAJTLX010000003.1, from coordinate 119,856 downwards.
AATTGACGCAGGATTATGCGGGCGAATTTGGCAAGATTAAGGAGGCACTTGGGCATATTGCAAACCGGATGACCAATACCATCAAGGGAATTCGTGCCTCGGCGGATCAGGTCAACGGCGGAGCAGGTCAGATTTCACAGGCGGCACAGGCATTAGCGGAAGGCGCGACAAATCAGGCAGCAGCAGTGGATGAACTTTTGGCGACCGTGACCGATATTGCCGACCAGGTGCGGCAAAATGCCGATTATGCAAAGGGTGCGGTAAACAATGCGGACGAGGTCAAACTCAAAATTGAAACCAGTAATCAGGAAATGCGTCAGTTGGTGGAGGCAATGCAGGAGATCAATAATTGTTCCGATTCGATCCGTATGATCATTGCAAATATTGAACAGATCGCTGATCAGACCAGTCTGCTCTCCCTAAATGCGTCAATTGAGGCGGCGAGAGCCGGGGAGATGGGCAAGGGTTTTGCTGTTGTTGCGGGCGAGGTTGGCAATCTCTCCAAAGAAAGTGTTGTTGCCGTACAAAAATCAACGGAACTAATTGAAAATTCAGTGAATGCTGTAGGTCATGGAATGGAACTGGTGGACAAGGCGGCCAAGCGTCTGGCAGAGTCCGTCGAGGGCGTTGTCGGACTGGCTGGAATGATGGATGAATTATCCCTGGCGGCGCATCGACAGATGGACAGCCTCAGCGAAGTAGAGAAGGGGATCGAGCAGATTGCGGGCGTGGTAACCGACAATTCTGCGATGGCGGAGGAGAGTGCTGCATCGAGCGAACAGCTCTCCGCACAGGCGACCTCATTAAACGATATGATTGATACTTTTAAAGTTTGATGAAAAACCATCCCATAAATATTGACAAAATTCTGAAATAATATTGACAAAATTCTGAAACGTTGTTATAATAAGTTCGTAATAAAGTTAACAACTTCGTAATAATTTGGAATATTGATTTAATATTTATGGAGGCTCATATGCAAAGAATCGTGAAGAAGGCAGCGTTTACTGCCCTGACAGTTACCATGCTTTCATCGGCATCGCTTGTTTCTACCCTAGCAGACAGTGATTCGAGTGCGCTTGGCGGTTTTTCTTATCTTTATGAAAATTATCTTACTACAAAGGAAGAGGGGGAGAGTGAGGAGGAAACAACAGCCACGTTGCTTTCTGACAAAGTGACGATTCCTGAGAATGTGGCGATTGCAAATGTAGAGGATTCCTGCAATATTCGCGAGGGTGCGGGAACAAATTACAATATTATTGGTATTTTTCCGCGCAACGCATACTGTATTGTATTGGATGAAAAAGATGGCTGGGCGCATATTAAGTCCGGAGGTGTCACTGGTTATATCAAGACCGACTATCTCTTTATGGGTGAGGAGGGCTATAACAAAGCCTGTGAACTTGTGACGCTGACCGCCACGGTTACTGCGGGTTCGGTCAATGTCCGCACGGAGCCTTCCACCGCAAGCGATGACACAATTATTATGGAGGTGAGCCGCGGCGAGAAACTTGAGGTAGTGGAGGAAGCAATCTTAAATAAGACAGATGAGAAAGCATTGATGTGGGTAAAGGTGATCGTGGATAGTTCTGACTTAAAAGAATCGGACGGGGATTCCTATGGATATCTCAGCAGCGAATTTGTCAGTGTCGGCTACGATTGGAAGACCGCAGTAAAAATTGATCCAATTGATGCCTCGATCTCCTCGATCCGGCAAAAAGTAGTTGCAGAAGCGAAAAAGCATATTGGTCTGCGCTATGTATGGGGCGGCACCAGTCTGACAAAGGGTGCGGACTGTTCCGGTTTTTGTCTGGCTGTATATCGCGCCTGTGGAATCAGCACAAAGAAAATGCCTAGAACTTCCTACGCTATGGCGGCATCCTCCGCAGGCAAAACCGTTTCCTTAGCGAATGCAAAGCCGGGTGATCTGGTATTTTATGGTTCCCGTAGCGGAGTTGACCATGTGGCTCTCTATATCGGCAATAACAAGGTAATTCATGAGAGCGGCAGAAAAGAAGGCTGCAAGATCTCAAATGTAAATTACCGCAAAGTGGTTAAGATTAAAAACTTTATCGACTATATTTATTAGGCTGAAGTTCCCCAACTGATTTTAGTTGGGGAATTATTTTCAGTTAAGCCTCTTTTTGTTTGGCTAAATAGCGATAAAGGCAATATTTTGCTAAAAACAATAATTGGTCAGTCCTCCGCAATAAAAGAATAGAAAATTACAGCCCTCTTTGCTATAATAAAATACAGAAAATGATAGGAAATAAAAAGTACAGGAGGGATTATTTTGACCTATTCGGAAGCCTGGTTAAACTATCAGACCGTCGATCATCTTCGCTTTCCATTTGATACGCTCTATGCGGATACAGAGAAGAAAACTGTACTTCTCGCCACAGAAGAATTGCAGATGGCAGCAAAGAGACTGGCAAAAGTAAAGTTAAACCATATCTCCGATCCTAAAATGGCAGCTCTTGCCCTGCAGGGGACGCATACGGGGCGGGGTGCGATCTTTATGGAGATCGATGGATCGATACCAAATGAAGAGGGATATCAGATTTACAAAAAGAAACCGGGACTTGTGATTTGCGGCGGAGGGAAGAGTGGACTTTTATATGGAACATTTGCATTGATCCGCACAATGCAGACAAATCCAACACTATTTTCAAAAATCTGCTCCGGGAAACAAACCTTAGAAAAATCACCAGCAAACCCGCTTCGTATGTTAAACCACTGGGACAATACGGACGGCACCATCGAGCGCGGCTACGCGGGAAATTCTTTCTTTTTTGTCAATCACGAACTCGTAATTAACGAGCGCGTAAAAGATTATGCCAGGCTTTTGGCCTCGATCGGCATCAACGGCACAGTGATCAACAATGTCAATGTGCGCGGCGCGGCGACAAGCTTAATCACAGGACGCTATTTGCCGCAACTTGCAAAACTTTCCGAACTTTTTGCTCCATATGGGATAAAGCTTTATTTGAGCCTTAATTTTGCCGCACCAATGGAACTTGGTGCACTTGCAAGCTGTGATCCGCTTGATAGGAATGTACAGAATTTCTGGAAGAAAAAAATGGAGGAGGTCTATACCGCAGTGCCGCTTTTGGGAGGTTTTTTGGTAAAGGCAGACTCCGAGGGCCGCCCGGGACCATTTACCTACGGAAGAAACCATGCGGAGGGAGCTAATATGTTAGCGAGAGCCATTGCTCCTTACGGCGGAAAAATTATCTGGCGCTGTTTTGTCTACAACTGTAGTCAGGACTGGCGCGATCGAAAGACGGATCGCGCAAAGGCAGGATATGATAATTTTATGCCGCTCGATGGCGAGTTTGCGGACAATGTGATTTTACAGATCAAAAACGGACCGATGGATTTTCAGGTGCGTGAGCCAGTATCCCCGCTTTTTTCAGGACTTAAAGCCACCAATATGATGCTTGAAGTGCAGGCGGCACAGGAATATACAGGACAGCAAAAACATTTATGTTATCTAATTCCAATGTGGAAGGAAGTGCTTAATTTCAAGACCTACGCGGCGGGACAGACCGGTGCGGACACTGTGGCAGATATTGTATCAGGCAGATTTTACGGACAAAAAAACTGTGGAATGGCAGCTGTAGCCAACACAGGTGATGACGAGAACTGGACGGGGCATGATATGGCAGCAGCAAATTTTTACGGGTTCGGAAGACTTGCCTTTGACACAGAACTTTCAGCGGAGGAAATTGCAAAGGAGTGGACGCGCTCCACTTATGGCAGCAACCGGGAGATTTTAGAATGTATGCTGCCAATGCTTTTATCCTCATGGGAAATTTATGAAAAATATACTTCTCCGCTTGGAATTGGCTGGATGGTCAATCCGTCACACCACTATGGACCAAATGTGGATGGGTATGAGTATGATCGCTGGGGTACATATCATTATTCCGACTGCCATGGGATGGGGGTTGACCGAACAATGGCGGGGACGGGCTATGTGGCACAGTACAATGAACCGAACCGCAGGATGTACGAAAATATTGAAACCTGCCCGGAAAAGCTTTTATTGTTTTTCCACCATGTGCCATATACCTATATGTTAAAGACGGGCAAAACCTTGATTCAGCATATCTACGACAGTCATTTTGAGGGCGCGATGCAGGCACAAAATATGTTATTGGATTTTGACGCGCTAAAACATATATTGCCGCCAGCTGTTTTCGAACATATTCATACCCGACTGAAAATACAGTCCGACCATGCCAAGGAATGGCGTGACCGCATCAATACCTACTATTTTCGTATGTCGGGAATCCCTGACGAAAAAGGACGCACGATATATTAAAAATTATTAAAACAGCAGGATTCTTACACAGTGCCGGAAGGATTTTTCTTTGAGCAAAGCGAACAGAAAATCCTTTCACGGTAAGGGCACTGCGCAAGGAATTCTGCGGAACCTAAAATAAGGAGAATCAAATATGGATATGACTTTGCGCTGGTATGGCAGCAAACAAGACAGTGTAACTTTACAGCAGATCCGTCAAATTCCAGGGGTGACAGGCGTTATTTCCGCATTGCATGAGATCCCTGCGGGAGAGCCTTGGCCAAAGGCGGATGTGCTGGCATTAAAAAGAGAGATTGAGGCGGCAGGATTGAAACTTCTTGGCATTGAAAGCATCAATGTCCATGAAGATATCAAGTTAGGTTCCTCTAATCGCGATCAACTAATTGAAAATTATATCACTTCCCTTGAGAGTGTCGGCGAGGCGGATGTGCATCTTGTCTGCTACAATTTTATGCCGATTTTTGACTGGACAAGAACGGATCTCGCATTTCCCCTTCCGGACGGCTCAACCGCGCTTGCCTACGATAAGCAGGTAATTGAGGGAATTCGTCCGGAGGATATGTTTGCGCGGATTGAGAGTGCAAGCAGTGGCTTTATTCTGCCGGGTTGGGAGCCGAATCGCAAGGACGAAATTAAAGAATTATTTAGAAAATATGAGGGCATGACTGCGGAGTGCTTACTTGAAAATTACAAGTACTTTTTGGATGCAATTATGCCGACCTGTGAGAAATACGAAATTAAAATGGCAGTACACCCGGATGACCCGGCATGGAATGTCTTCGGATTGCCGCGCATTGTAACAAGTGAAGCCTCACTTTTAAAGATTGCGGAATTAAACCCGAGCATTTACAATGGATTTACGTTCTGTACTGGTTCTCTCGGCAGCAATCTGGAAAATGATCTGCCAAAGATTATTCGCAATCCGAAAATCGCGCCGCGCATTCACTTTGCCCATGTACGCAATATCAAGTATGAGAATGAAAATTTCTTCCATGAAAGTTCCCATCTCTCTTCAGACGGCAATTTTGATATGTATGAAATTATGAAAGCATTCCACCAGATTGGCTTTGACGGGGTACTGCGCCCGGATCACGGACGCATGATCTGGGACGAAAAAGCAAGACCGGGATATGGGTTATACGATCGCGCACTCGGTGTAGCCTACTTAAACGGTCTGTGGGAAGCCATCAAAAAAGCAGAAAAATAAAATTTTTCGGAATTCTGCGGAACTAAAAAACAGCAGGATTTTGAAGCAGTGCCGGAGGGATTTCTCTTTGAGCGAAGCGGGAAGAAAATCCTTCCATAGTAAAGGCACTGTGTAAAAATTCTGCGGAACTAAAAAAACAGCAGGATTTTGAAACAGTGCCGGAAGGATTTCTCTTTGAGCGAAGCGGGAAGAAAATCCTTCCACAGTAAAGGCACTGTGTAAAAATTCTGCGGAACTAAAAAAACAGCAGGATTTTGAAACAGTGCCGGAAGGATTTCTCTTTGAGCGAAGCGGGAAGAAAATCCTTCCACAGTAAAGGCACTGTGTAAAAATTCTGCGGAACTTATAATAGGAGATTCAATGCTATGAAATTGACAGATATAAAAAATGCCCCAGGGCGGGAAGAATTTACCGAAAAGGGCTACGAGATATTCCACTATGACCGCGAGGCACTTGCAGCGCGCACAAAAGCGGCACCGGAGTGGATTCATTTTGGTGCGGGCAATATCTTTCGCGCGTTTCCTGCGGCAGTACTGCAAACGCTTCTTGAAAAGGGATGTGCGGATACCGGACTGATTGTGTGCGAAGGATTTGATGAGGAGATTGTTGAGAAGGCATATCGCCCATATGACAATCTAAGTCTTCTCGTTGTACTAAAAGCGGATGGTTCCATTGAAAAGAAGGTAATTGGCAGCGTGGTGGAGTCCCTGACGGCAAGCAAAGAAGGGAAGGATGGGGAAAGGCTTTTGGAAATATTTTCCAATCAATCTTTGAAGATGGCAAGTTTTACCATCACAGAAAAAGGATATGCGATCAGTCTGGCGGATGGAAATTATATGCCCGTGGTCAAGGAAGATATGGAGAAGGGAACATTCCGGCATATTATGGGGAAGGTTACAAACCTTTTGTACACGCGTTATCAAAATGGTGCTGCGCCGATCGCTATGGTCAGTATGGACAATTGCTCGCACAATGGGGATAAATTGAGGGCGGCCATCACCGCATACGCAAAAGAATGGGCGAAAAACGGGCTGGTGGAGCAGGAATTTGTGGAGTATGTAAATGACTCTGCAAAAGTTTCCTTTCCGTGGAGTATGATTGACAAGATCACGCCGCGCCCGGATGCAATGGTGCAGGATATGCTAAAAAAGGACGGATTTTCAGATACGGATCTAATTATCACCGCCAAGAATACATACACCGCGCCATTTGTCAATGCGGAGGAAACACAGTATCTTGTAATTGAAGATAATTTTCCAAACGGAAAAATTCCGCTTGATCAGGGAGGAATTTATTTTACTGACCGCCAGACTGTGGATAAGGTGGAGAAGATGAAAGTCTGCACCTGCCTAAATCCGCTGCACACCGCGCTCGCCATTTTTGGTTGCCTGTTATCCTATACTACCATTCACGATGAGATGGAAGATACCGAATTACGTACACTGATCACGCGTATGGGATACGAGGAAGGAATGCCAGTCGTAATAAATCCGGGAATTTTAAAACCGGAGGACTTTATCCGTGCGGTTTTAACCAAACGCTTACCAAATGTTTTTATGCCAGATACTCCGCAACGCATTGCAACAGATACTTCCCAGAAACTTCCAATTCGCTTTGGTGAGACAATCAAGGCCTATCTTGCCAAAGGGGAGGAAGTTTGCAAACTTAACTTTATTCCGCTTGTGCTGGCGGGATATCTGCGCTACCTTTTAGGAGTCGACGATACCGGGGCAAAGTTTACCCCTTCCTCTGATCCGATGCTTGCGGAATTGACAGAAGCACTAGAGAATGTGCATTTTGGAGAGCGCGCAGAGAAAGGGAGTCTTGACGGTATCTTATCCCGCGAGGATCTCTTTGCCGTAAACTTAGTAGAATGTGGTTTATCAGAGAAAATCACAGTGTACTTTAACGAGTTAAATGCGGGAGCTGGCGCAGTGCGGGCGACATTAAAAAAATATACTGCAATTTGAAAGGAAACTGCCATGTCAAAAGTAAAAAATCCGATTTTATCTGGTTTTTATCCTGATCCGTCAATTTGTCGGGTCGGGGATACCTATTATATTGTGAATTCTACCTTTGCCTATTTTCCGGGCGTACCGATTTTTGCCAGCAAAGATCTATGTCATTTTCACCAGATTGGAAATATTCTCGATCGCCCTTCCCAGCTTCCTCTTGGGAATGATGGGATGTCGCGCGGAATTTTCGCACCGACAATCCGGTATTATAACGGTGTATTCTATATGATCACCACCAATGTTTCCTTTGGGGGGAATTTTATTGTCACCGCCACCGATCCGGCCGGTCCTTGGTCGGAACCACATTATTTGAAGGGAGCGGAGGGAATTGACCCAAGTATCTTTTTTGACGAGGACGGAAAATGTTATTATATTGGCACGCGCGCGAATCCGGATGGTGTGCGTTATAATGGGGACTGGTATATCTATATTCAGGAGCTTGATATAAAGCATTTCTGTCTTGTTGGCGATTACAAGTTAGTCTGGAAAGGCGCGATGCGCGATGTTGAATGGCCGGAAGGTCCGCATCTGTACAAGAAGGATGGATGGTATTATATTATGCATGCCGAGGGCGGAACGGGACCTTCCCATGCGGTCTGCATAGCGCGCAGCAAGGAAGTTTTCGGCCCTTATGTCGGAAATTTTGACAACCCAATCTTAACCCATCGCCATCTGGGAAAGACCTACCCGATCCGCTATGTCGGACATGCTGACCTGGTGGATACCCCTAAAGACGACTGGTATATGGTAATGCTTGCCTCCCGCCCATGTGAGGGATACAGCGGATTGGGGCGCGAAACCTTCCTTGCGAAAGTTACCTGGGAGAATGGCTGGCCGGTGGTCAACGAGGGAGAAGGAAAATTAACGGATATCCTGGATGTTAACCTTTCGGAGGAGGAGGCACTGCCGGAGAGAGATTTTTATCTTTTCCATGACCGGATACTCAACCCACATTTTGTGACCGTGCGCAATCCAAAGCCGGATATGTATTCTCTTGAAAAAATTCCGGGGAAACTCGCCCTAAACACAGCGGCGGAAGTAATTACAGAGCCGACAACCGCCTCCTATCTTGGTGTGCGGCAAAAGAGCTATAATTATACGGCGGAGACAAGGATGGAATTTGCACCCGGTACGGGCGAGGAGGCAGGACTCGTTATTTTGCAGAGCGAGAAAGCAAGTCTGCGCTTTGTGGTAGTGGAAGAAAATGGAAATTTTCTGCTGCGTGTGATAAAATTTGGAGAATCATCGAACCACGCGGACTCTGTAATTGCAGAAACTATGCTTTCGCAGAAGAAGATCGCGATCACTTTAAAGATTATGCAAAAAGGACAGAATCTTTCTTTTTGGTATGCCCTGCAAGATAAAGCTTTCGAAAAACTTTCCGCTGAGGCGGACGCACGCTTTTTAAGCACTGAGATGGCGGGCGGTTTTGTCGGCAATACCATCGGAATGTATGCGAGCGCGAATCACAGAGACTCAACAAATTACGCGCTGTTTGACTATTTTGCTTTGGCTGACCTCTAAATCTTTGCGGGAAATTATATGGGGAAGGGATCGGGCAATTAGATAGAGGAGGATACTATTGAGATTTTTTACAAGGTGCAAAATCCTATGCCGGATTTTAATGGTTTTTCTTGTATGTATGGGAATAATGCTTGTTCTTCGACTATTAAGTGGAAATTGTGATCTTATTTTTGTCGGCACTTTTTTGTTTTTGCTTATCTATTCGATTACGCTCAAATGCATTATCGCAGATGCGGAAGAAGATTTGACAGCGGTAATGAAATTAATAAACCAATCCGAAGCTGCCAAAGATTCAATAATTAACAGCAAGGATTCCCTGTAATTGTCCTGCTCCTGACTACCACAAGTGGATTGAGATGGAACGGACAGAATAGATAAAATTTTCGCGCAAGAAAATACTTGAAATCCTGCTACGGATATGCTATAATCAAGAGCATGACTTTGAACAGGCTGTACAGAGTCGTAGAGGGAAAGCGGTAAAAGCGGGAAGGATTGAACTGCGTGGCGTTTTCTTGGCGAAATATGTGAAAAGCGGAAGGAAAGGAACGAGAAAGCATGGAAGTTTTAAAAGGTATTGTTACAGTAATTTATGTATTGTTCTGTATTGCATTGATTGTGGTTGTACTGATGCAGGAGGGCAAATCCGCAGGGCTTTCCGGAGCGATCAACGGTGTGGCAGATACGTACTGGGGCAAGAATAAAGGACGTTCAATGGAGGGAACTTTGGAAAAGATCACAAAGATCCTCGCTGCACTCTTTATTATTCTCTCGATTGTTCTGGCAATGAAATGGTAAATCAATCCAAAGGACATGGCTCTTGGCGTGTCCTTTTTTACGTTTTAAGGGCGAAAAACTGCATTATTTAGGGCGGAATAAAAATAGCTGCCAAAAAAATTGAAAGCACTACAGCATCGTTTACTGTGTGCTTTGGAAATGAGGGAAAATGGAAGACAAAAAACAGGTGCTTTATGAATTGATCACGGATAAAAGTTATCGGCCAATGCGTTTTAAAGAACTTGCGGTATTGTTGATGGTACCGAAGGCGGAACGCGAGGAATTAAAACAAACACTTGACGCGTTGATTCATGAGGGAAAGATTACAGTGGATACAATGAGTCGTTACCGTGCGGCGGACGCAGACAAAAAGACGGGTTTATTTCACGGGACAAGCCGTGGATTTGGCTTTGTGAGTGTCGAGGGGGAAAAAGAAGATTATTTTATTCCGGAGGAGGAGACAAAGGGTGCGCTGAATGGGGATACGGTGCGGATTTTGGTGCAGGAGGAAAAGAGTTTAGGAAAACGGGCACAGGGCAGGGTACTTGAGATTGTAGAACATGGGACAAAGCAGATTGTTGGCACCTATCAGAAGGGAAAGAGTTTTGGCTTTGTCATTCCAGACAATCAAAAATTTGCCTACGATGTGTTTATTCCCAAGGGAAAGACCGCGGGAGCGGTAGAGGGACATAAAGTCCTGGTAGAACTTACCGATTATGGAGATGAGAAAAAAAATCCAGAGGGAGAGATCGTCAAAGTGATCGGACATATCAATGATCCTGGGGTGGATGTACTTTCGGTGGTTTATGCTTACGGCATTCCGCTTGAGTATCCGGAGGCAGTCTATACGCAGACTGAGCGCGTTCCTGAGGAAGTTGCCAAAGAGCAGATGGAGGGGCGGCTTGATTTGCGGGGACTTCTTACCATTACTATCGATGGCGAGGACGCAAAGGATTTGGACGATGCGATCACATTAAACAGCAAGGGGGATCACTGGGAGTTAGGTGTGCATATCGCGGATGTCAGCGAGTATGTAAAGGAGGGTTCGGCACTTGACAGGGAGGCATATAAGCGCGGGACAAGTGTCTATCTGGTAGATCGCGTAATTCCAATGCTGCCGCATCGCCTTTCAAATGGTATCTGTTCACTAAATGCAGGGTGCGACAGGTTGGCGTTAAGCTGTCTGATGGAGATCGATAAAAAGGGAAATGTGGTAGGACATCGGATTGCGGAGACAGTGATCAATGTTGACTACCGTATGACTTATACTTCGGTAAAGAAAATTATTGAGGATCACGACGAGGAAGAGTGTGCATCCTACAAAGAACTTGTACCCATGCTATTGCAGATGGATGAACTTGCGGGAATTTTACGGGAAAAGAGAAGAAAGCGCGGATCGATCGACTTTGATTTCCCGGAGTGCAAGATTATCGTGGATGGGGCGGGGAATCCCTTAGAGATCAAGCCGTATGAACGCGATCGCGCAACGAAACTGATTGAAGATTTTATGCTGATTGCCAACGAGACCGTCGCGGAAGATTATTATTGGCAGGAATTACCATTTATATATCGAACACATGAGAATCCGGATGCGGAGAAGATCCAGAAATTGGGAATCTTTATCAATAATTTCGGTTACAGCATTCATATCGGGCAGGATGAGATTCATCCTAAAGAACTGCAAAAACTTCTTGAGAAGGTGGATGGGACAGCCGAGGAGCCAATGATTGCAAGACTCTGTCTGCGCTCGATGAAACAAGCAAAATATACAGATTACTGCGACGGGCATTTCGGGCTGGCGGCAAAATATTATTGCCATTTTACCTCCCCGATCAGACGTTACCCGGATCTGCAAATTCACCGGATTATCAAGGAAAATCTGCGTGGAAAACTTGATGAAAAGCATATCTCCCACTATCGCGGAATCCTCCCTGAGGCGGCAAAACAGGCGAGTCAGACAGAACGTCGGGCGGACGAGGCGGAGCGCGAGGTGGAGAAATTAAAGAAAGTAGAATATATGTCGAAAAAACTCGGCGAAGTTTTCGAGGGAGTGATTTCTGGAGTGACCTCCTGGGGGATGTATGTGGAACTGCCAAATACGGTGGAGGGAATGGTGCGTCTTTCCGAGATGGATGACGATTACTATATTTTCGATGAGGCGGGCTATCAGCTGATTGGCGAGCATACAAGGAGAACCTACAAGCTTGGACAAAAAGTGAAAGTCGAGATTGTGGCGACGGATAAGGCATTGAAAACAATTGAGATGCTATTAGTGTAGGATAATGCAGAAAATATCGCGGTTATAATATAATAATTTTTATAAAAGTATAATTAGAGAAAAATATTATAGCATAAATTTTTATTATAGCAGAAATGAGGGAGTATGGCAAAGAGTTCAAAGGAAGGAAAAAAAATTGTAGCGAACAATAAAAAGGCATTTTTTGACTATTTTATTGAGGAAACGTATGAGGCGGGAATTTCGCTTGCGGGGACGGAGGTAAAATCTCTGCGTATGGGGAAGGGCAGCATTAAAGAGACGTTTATTCGCATTGAGAAGGGCGAAGTATATCTGTATGGTATGCATATCAGCCCGTATGAGAAGGGCAATATTTTTAACAAAGATCCTCTGCGTGTGCGAAAGCTTCTGCTGCACAGGTATGAGATTAACAAATTGCTGGGGAAAATCAAGGAGAAGGGATATACGCTGGTGCCATTAAACATCTATTTTAAGGGGAGCCTAGTCAAGGTGGAAGTTGGTCTGGCGCGCGGGAAGAAACTTTATGACAAGCGCGAGGCGATCGCGAAGAAAGACCAGCGCAGAGAGGCGGAGAAGGATTTTAAAGTAAAGAATATGTATTAAGAAACAGCAGTTTCCCGGAACTAAAAATAAAAATTAAAAACAGCAGATGTCCGTACAGCACCCGGAGGGATTTATGGGAGCAAAGCGAACCAAAATCCCTCCCAGGTAGTGAGGGAACATTTGCGGAACTAAAAATAAGAGGTGAAGGTATGGCAGAGCAGGAGCGCAAAATTTTTGTGATCGGGCATAAGAATCCGGACACGGACTCCATCTGCTCCGCAATTGCATATGCAAATCTAAAAAAGATTTTGACAGGAAAGGCATATGTGCCAATGCGGGCGGGGCAGATCAATGCGGAAACACAGTATGTGCTGAACCGCTTTGGAGTGAAGATGCCGGAGTATATCTCCGATGTTTCCACCCAGGTACGCGATATTGAAATCCGGAACACAGCAGGGGTAAATAGTCAGATTTCGCTGAAAAAAGCTTGGATGTTAATGAAAAAGCAGAATGTGGTGACTCTTCCCATCACGGAGGGCAGGAAATTAACGGGGTTAATTACCATCAGCGATATTGCCACTTCGTATATGGAGGTATATGACAGTAAAATTTTGGCAGAAGCGAAAACACCATATACTAATATTTTGGAAACTTTAGACGGCACAATGGTCGTCGGTGATCCAGAAAAAATATTCACCGAAGGAAAAGTGCTGATTGCAGCAGCAAACCCGGATTTAATGGAAGATTATATTGAGGAACATGATCTGGTGATCCTTGGAAACCGCTATGAATCGCAATTATGCGCGATCGAGATGAATGCGGGCTGCATTATTGTATGTGAGGGAGCAAAGATTTCCCACACGATACAGATGTTGGCGAAGGAACATGGCTGTACCGTGATCAGCACCCCGCACGATACATACACGGTGGCGCGGCTGATTCATCAGAGTATGCCGATCGAACATTTTATGGTGCGGGACAATCTAAATACCTTTCAAAAGGATGCATTTGTCGAGGAAATTAAAAATATAATGGCACAGAAACGTAATAGAGATTTTCCAATTCTTGACCGCAAGGGCAATTACTGTGGGATGATCTCACGCCGAAATTTATTAAATATGCGGCGCAAACAGGTAGTTTTAGTTGATCATAACGAGAAGACCCAGGCGGTGGACGGTGTGGACGAGGCGGAGATCTTAGAGATTATTGACCATCATCGGCTCGGTACAATCGAGACGATGTCGCCCGTCTTTTTCCGCAACCAGCCGCTCGGCTGCACGGCGACAATTATCTATCAGATGTACCAGGAAAATGGAGTGGAGATTGATCAGAAGATAGCCAGCCTTTTATGCGCAGCAATTATTTCTGATACTTTAATGTATCGTTCTCCAACCTGTACGGAGGTCGACAGAGCGGCAGCAGAAACACTTGCGGCAATTGCAAAATTTGATGTAACCGAATTTGCCGGGGAAATGTTTGAGGCGGGTAGCGATCTGAAATTAAAATCCTCCGAGGAGATTTTTTATCAGGACTTTAAAAAATTCTCTGCGGGAAATATTACATTCGGTGTCGGACAGATCAATTCGATGAATGCACTGGGGTTAGCAGAGCTAAAGGAGCGGCTGCTGCCCTATATGGAGAAGGCGTACAGGGAACTGGGCGTGGACATGGTATTTTTTATGCTGACTAATATTATACGTGAATCCACCGAAGTACTCTATATCGGAAACGGGGCGGAGAGCTTACTGGAAAATGCATTCCATGTTAAGGCAAAGGAAAAAGGCTTTTTGCTTGCGGGCGTGGTATCGCGCAAAAAGCAGATGATCCCTGCGGTAGTGGAGGCAATCAATTCATAGATCTTGTCAGATCCTTTACCCATTTATATTTCCGAAAGCGAAAAATCACCCAGGGAATCTTTCCCACCTCATCTAAGCAGGTGCAGGAGTAAACAATAAGCGGGGACCAGTGCAGGACAAATGCCGCCACAAGTGCTAAGGGGATGGCAATCAGCCACATACAGACAATCAGGCTGTACATATCAAAGAGCGTATCGCCACCCCCGTCCAGCACCCCATTGATCACAACGGTATTGATACAGCGACCAATCATATAGACTGCAATAATTCCCATCATTCCGATAAGATACTCTCTGGCTTTTGGGGTTAAGCTTACTCTGTCGATAATCAGCGGGGTCACAGCAAGCACAAGGGCGGCGGATATAAAGCCGATAACATAAGAGATATTTTTAAGTTTTATCCCATATGCTTTTCCGCGGAGGAGGTGCCCCGCACCAAGTTCATTTCCTACCATAATCCCCGCCGCGCTTCCAATGCCGTTGCACATACAACAGATCAGGTCACGGACAACTGCTGCCACAGAATTGGCGGCTGCCGCATCGGTTCCCATATGCCCCATAATGGCGGTATAGGACGTAAATCCGATCCCCCAGCATAAGGATCCTCCCATAAGAGGAAGACACTGTTTTGCAAAGTCAGATTTCAGCGTTTTCGGCATTTGGAAAAATCTTCCAAATACTGGACAGATATAAGATGTTTTCGCGGATATTACAATGCACAGGGCAAGTTCAACAATGCGGGAGATGGTGGTGGCGAGAGCTGCCCCTCTTGCCTGCATTCTTGGTGCACCAAGTAATCCAAAAATAAATACGGCATTTAGTCCGATATTTAAAATTACCGCACAGGAGCTGATCAATGCACAGGGCTTCACATAATCGGATACCTTCATTATCGCCAGATAGCACTGGGAAATACCAGTAAGCAAATATGACCAGCCAGCAATACGCAGATAGGAACTGCCAATGGCAATTAGCGAGGTATCTGGAGTAAATATATGCATAAGTAATTCTGGGGTCAGTTCACAGGCAAGGAAAAACAGTACGGAGACAGCACCGCTAAACCGAAGAATCAAATTAAATATATTTTCCAATGTATATTTATCGCGTTTTCCCCAATATTGCGCACCAAGAATAGCCCCCGCCCCCGTGATTGCCGTGACAAACATATTCTGTATAAACTGGATTTGCGTCGCTAAGGAAACGGCGGTCATCTCATCCTGTGCCACCTTCCCCAACATCAGTGCATCCCCTGCCGCTACGGATGCGAGCATCAGGCTCTGGAATGCGATGGGAAAGGCAAGTCTTGACAAAATATGGTAAAATTCTTTTTTGTTGATCTGCGTTTTGGATCTCATTTTTTCCCCTTATCTTTCTTATCTTTATCAATGGAGTAGGAAAAAGTTTTTTCCTACTTGCCGCACAGGATGCTTATATTAACAACTATTTATTCCTATACATATATGAAAAAAGAAGGACAGCTGCAATTTGCAGCCGTCCTTTTACCAGTGGACCTGAGGGGAGTCGAACCCCTGTCCGAAAGCCCATCCACCGCGGCATCTCCCATCACAGTCAGTTATTTGACATTCCCTCCATCCGGTGCTAGCTGACAAGCTCCGGACTTTAGTAGCTTCATAAGATCTTCCGGCTCCGCAAAGCTTAGGAGTCAGAGTGCCCCGCAAATTTGATGCCGGTGCTTAAATCGCAGGAAATCTAAGACCGACAGCTGCCCTTAGGCAGCGAGTGCTAAATTGTCTTCAGCGTTTAATTTTAATTCCGAGTTTTAACGTGGTCCCGGACCACGGATGGCTTCCGCAACTTCAAAACCCCCGTCGAAACCAGTACAAGCCCGGTTTGTCGCTGAAAGCAGAAATTGCCTCTTGCTATAGTATATGCGCATTTTTAGAATTTGTCAAATAGTTTTTGAAAAAATTATGGTTGGATGAATGTTAGATAAATGATGAAACAATTCCGGGGAAACGCTTACTGATTTAAGAAGTTCTATTCCGAATGTAAACCCACCAAGAGAGTAAAAACAATTAGGTAGATTATTCTTCCTCCCCGCGGTGCTGTGAGGATATGCTATAGGTCAGTCCCCACGGTACCGCATAAAAAGTGAAATTTTCGAAATTGCAAATTTGCCTCTTGACAAATCACCTTTTTCGAAATATACTAAGTTTCGTCAAGAGAATTCTTGGCAGCAGGAGTTTTGTTGAATTTGGGGATATAGCTCAGTTGGGAGAGCGATACGTTCGCAACGTATAGGCCGTGGGTTCGAGTCCCATTATCTCCACAATGGCAAGATAGCCGCAAACCAGAGGTTTTTTAGTGAGATCAGGGGTTTGCGGCTTTCTTTAATTTAAAATTTTAATATAAACAATGTTGTTTTAGCTTTTCTAAATTCAAATTTTGTCATAAATCTTGTCATGGAATTGACTATGAGAAATGAAAACAAAGCATTTCGAAGTTTCTCCGCTGCTTCGCGCTTGGCTTGTTCTTCTTTATCCATCATTGGGTACCTGTACACAGATTTCATAACGTAATCTGTTTCCCATCCATCCGCATGATATCGGCTTCTGGGATGTTTAACACGCTCATTTTCGATGCAAAGTAATGCCGTAACTTATGAAGAGGAAGGCGTGGTATACCAAGAGTGTCTTCTGTTGCTTTCAGAAAGCATATAATGGAATTTGGATATCCTTTGTAAATATATCCCTTTTCCCTGATTTTTTCAGCAATTTCCATTGGTATTATAATTTCTCTTGTGCTGGTCGTGGTTTTGGTGGTTTTTATTTTCCATTCTCTGTCTTCGCCCAGAACCTTTGCCTTATCTATCCGGACAATATCTCCGTCCAAGTCCTGTGCTGGAAGCGCGCAGATTTCCGAACGGCGCAACCCATATACAAGGGATATCTATTTAAAGCCGTTCGGTGTGGGGACACCGGGCGGTTTTACTTTGGTGCAAATAATTTTTTCTTGGCGTATAATCAAGCTTCCAGATGTTTGTTAAGCTTTTGGTCAAAACTAAAAATGTTTTCGTGGTTGATTCTATGGTAGGCAATCAACAGACAATCTACAAAATCGAGAGAAACTGAGGCGTAAATGTCTATAGCAAGCAATACACATTCAGATTCATTACAGGAAATATCATTAAGCAAGGCATGAATGAAATTTTTAATGTCCTCTTTTTCAATTTGATACACTCTTTTTAATACATATACAACTTCTGAAATGATTTCAGGCTTTGTGTAGGCATTGCCGGAGGAAATTAGTGTTCTGGCAGTGAGTGACATTTCCGCATGATCATTCAGCAGATAGCGTAAAATGACATTGGCATCAATCAATTGTGTGTTTCTCTGCCATTGCATCAGCAAATGCCTCCTCTTCTAAAGGTATCCGCTTGGGATTAGCATATTGGTGGGCTATACCAAATGCAGAAGTGTTTTGGTTATGGTTATCTTCTAGGTTGTTCTGAAACTTTATGAATTGCAGGAAAGTATATACGGTATCAAGTTTATTTTCAGGAATTGTCTGTAATAAATTCATGGCTTTTTCTAATGTTGACATAAAATTCTCCTTTCGATAAAATGCCATCGCGCCCTGATTATTTTACAACCATAAAACTTATGGTAATCTTTCTGCTTCACGCTGTTTTTGTGCATCGGGCGTTTTTTGCTATTGAAATTATATTAAGCTTTACTCATTTTGTTGTACCAGTAACAAATCAATTACCAGAGAGAAATTCATGTTGACTTTATAAGCTGATATTTATATTTCTTCGTCTTCATTAAAATCATCATGATATTCATTTGTATATAGTTCATTTGTTGATAAAGACTGTCAGAATTCTGTTGCTAACATTGTTTTATTAAATTCAGCGGTAGGCTCTATTTCATTTACAATAGCTTCTAATTCATCAATAGATACACGAAAAATTCCTTATGAATGTTTACTTTATTTACGCATTTGTTATTGAAAATAGTATGAAGTTTCTTTTCCAAGCCAACAGCATCATCTGAAAAAATAAAACTATGTACATCAAATTTAAATGGGACACTGGCATCACCAAGTTCATTAACTCGTTCTTGTGGATCTAATCGTCTTGTCATACCAACTTTAAAAACATTTTCTCCAAAAGAACCTAAGTTACTTATGATATAAACATTTCCTGCTTTGCCATTTTGTATACCTATAATCTCTTTTTTCTTAATAGTAATATGTGTATAATTTTCCTTATTTGTTATTTTCCCTTCATATCATCCGAAGGATCTCATTTTTCCAAATTTTTAGTTCCTGTTTTTTGGGTCAAATAATCATAATCTCTATTAAAATATTTATAATACTTTTATATAGGCTTAGGTGATCTGTTCATTCTTTTTTCCATGTATCAGTATAAATTAAATTTCCCTCCCTTTTTATGCTTCTTTCTCTTTAGCAACCTGATGTTTCCCAAACAAATATTCTGCTTGCTCTGCAAGGTTTTCTTTTCCAGTTTCATCCATTCCGTTATAATAATGGATAATCTGTTGTAATTTCTTATCCGTTTCAAAAGATATTTTATTCATTTCTGCCTTGGATTGAATGTCCGCTTCTTTATTCATAATATCTGATAATCCTAACAAAAAGTCAGTAGTCACATTACAAGCTTTCGCTATTTTTATTAGTCCATCGGACTTAGGATCGTGATTTCCTCTTTCATATCCATTTAATGTACTAGGGCTTATTCCTAATATTCCAGCTAGTTCCTTTTGGTTCAACTTTGCATATTCTCTTGCTAAGACAATTCTACTTTTCATGAAAACCTCTTTTTATTGAATTATATCATACTTCCAATATAAGTCAACTACAAAATTTGATTTTCTCAAATTTTTTTCGCAAAAAAACTATTGATAAATTTGGAAAACTAAAATATAATGGAAAAATTTTAGAAACTCAAATTAGAAAGCGAGGTGATAGTGTATGCGTTTAGGAAACATAGAGACAGAAATATACTCTCGTCCAACGAGAGTTTTCTTATTGCTTTTTTGATCTGTTCTGAAAATCTTTCCGAATGGTATTCTGTTCTTAAAAACTCTGAAATCATTTCAGCTTCGAAGCTTGTTCTTAAAATGTTCACGTCCTCATTCCCCCTTTTCTTGCCAATAGATATATCATTTTTTTTGAGGTTTGTCAATGCAGACACTACTTTTTTCATACATTATAATTTTGTCAAATAAGGTATAATATCGACAGATATTATGCCAGTGCTGACTCGCCGTCCGACCAGCGGGAGGACAATTACCCTGGCAAATCATGTATATCCGCCGGAGGCACCATACTTGGAGAACATGGTAAAATATTTTTCTGCTCTGACATCAACAAAAAATATCATATGATTGACTTTTTCCTGTCAAAGAGGTATAATAATATATAAAAAGAACGTATGTTCGAACCGATGTTCGAATATAAATAAGCAGGAAACATGAGATATAAAAAGGGGGAACTGACATGAGTGAAAAAGATAATTCACCAGAAAAGAAACCAGAAGGTACAAATTTAACCGGCGGCAAAAAGAAGCTTCTTACTAGCATTATCGGGATTATTATTGTGCTGTTGTCCCTGATTTTTGGAAAAGAACTGCCAGAGGGCTTAACGGAGCTTTTTTCCGGGACCTCGGACTCGCAGGAAGGATTTCGTGATACGGGTGGAGAGAAGTTAGTTGTCACTTACTTAGATGTCGGGCAAGCGGACTGTACAATCTTGCAGTGTGGAGAACACGCAATGATGATTGACGGGGGTGGGCGCGGAAGTGCGAAGGAAGTGATTGAGGCGGCAGAAGATTTAGGGATCAAGGAGTTTGATTACATAGTCGCAACACACAGCCATGAAGATCATATTGGAGGACTTCCCAAGGTGATCCGCGCATTTAAGGTAAAGAACATCATATTCAGTGAGGAGGATAAGGATACTAAGATCTACGAGGATTTTAAAAGTGCAGTAAAGGAGAGCGGCGCGACGATTATCGTACCAAAACCCGGTGTTTCCTTTGAGTTTGGCAATGCTTTAGTCGAAATTTTCGCACCGTGCGAAGTAGAGTATGACAATACGAACAATTATTCTGCCGCGCTTGTCGTGACCTTTGGAAAAGAAAAATTTCTTTTTACCGGCGACGCGGAGGAAGAGAGCGAAAAGCAGATGCTAGAGCTTGGCACACTGCCCGATGTGGATGTTTTTCAGGCGGGGCACCACGGCAGCGAAACTTCTAACTCAGAGGCATTTTTAAAGGTGGTAAATCCAGCCTACGCGATTATTAGCTGTGGTGTGGACAATAAGTACGGTCATCCGCACGCGGAAGTGATCGCGCGTTTTGTGGATATGGATATGCAGATTTATCGGACAGATGTGATGGGGACAATCACGATAAAAACCGACGGAAATACACTGGATATCTCGACACAACAAAAAAATGCCGAATAAATCCGCGCTTCCCGTAAAAAATAATATAGAATCTTTTTAACAATTTTTTAAGAAATGAGGTATTCAAAGATGAAGATTATCAGTTTTTACGACACCAAGCCTTATGACAAATATTTTTTTGACAAGCAGAAAGAACAGTATGACTTTACGATCAATTATTATGAGGAGAAATTAAATAAGCATACAGCGCGCATGGCGGAGGGAAGTGACGCGGTCGTGGCATTTGTCAATGATACGCTGGACGCGCTGACCTTAGAACGATTGTATGGACTTGGAATTCGCGTGGTGGGAATGCGCTGTGCCGGATACAATAATATAGATTTCTCCGCAGCAAAAGACCGCATTCATATTCTGCGCGTTCCGGCATATTCCCCGTATGCGGTTGCAGAACACGCGATGGGGATGGCACTGATGCTGAATCGAAAATTACACCGCGCTTACAACCGCACAAGGGAATATAATTTTAGTTTAAATGGCTTGACCGGTTTTGATTTTCACGGCAAGACAATCGGCGTGGTGGGGACGGGAAAGATTGGGCAGGCTTTTATCGATCTCTGTATGGGCTTTGGAATGAAGGTTCTGGCATTTGATCCCTACCCAATGCCGCGCGAGGGCGTGACCTATGTGGATATGGATACCCTCTGCCGTGATTCGAGTGTGATCTCGCTTCACTGTCCGCTGACAAAGGAAACCAAGCATATTATTAACACGGATACCATTGCAAAGATGAGGGATGGGGTGATCCTAATCAATACGTCCAGGGGTGCTTTAATTGACAGCGAGGCATTGCTTGAGGGAATCAAGGCGCACAAGATCGGTGCGGCGGGGCTTGATGTGTACGAGGAGGAAACGGATTTCTTTTACGAGGATCGCTCTGACCGAATTATGCAGGATGATGTGTTAGCGCGCTTGATTTCCATGCCAAATGTAGTAGTTACCTCGCATCAGGCGTTTTTGACTGCGGAGGCACTTGGCAATATCGCGGAAGTGACGCTGCGCAATCTCAGCGACTTTTTTGCCGGGAAGGAACTGGTAAATGAGGTGAAAGTTCACTAAAGCTTCACGGATTTTTCATAAAATTTTTGAAAAGGTTTCACAGGGAAATACTTGTAGAATTTAAGAAAAAGCACTATGATATTACTGCGAGGGCGGATGAGGTTTGCTCTCCGCCCTTCCCGGTACATTATCCGGCAGGAGAAGTTTGCGAGATTAGAGGAAATGAGGTTTTGAGATTGGAGAGAAAATTTTTATTTTTATGTGCAACGGGAATTTTAGCTGCTGGACTTACCTTTGGAGGCTGTGAGAAGAAGGAGGAGGGGGAAGCACCCTCACCGACACCATCCACACAGGGGGGAAGTCCGACACCGGATACTGGCGGGGATCTGTCTCCGGAAAAGAGGATGGAGCCAGCACTTACCGATGAAGCAAAGAAGCTTTACCAGTTCGAAGATCTGTCGGAGGGGGAGACCTATGCCCGCATCAATGTGAAGGAATATGGAACGATAACAGTAAAATTTTTCCAAAATGAGGCACCACTTGCCGTGGAAAATTTTCTCACCCATGCAAAGGATGGATATTATAATGGAGTTACCTTTCACCGCGTGATAGATGATTTTATGATTCAGGGCGGCGATCCGGATGGAACCGGAATGGGAGGGGAGAGCATCTGGGGAGAGAATTTTGCGGATGAATTCTCCGGGAAACTGCATCCTTACCGCGGCGCGCTCTGTATGGCAAACACTGCAAAAGCAGACACTAACGGAAGTCAGTTTTTTATTGTTCAGGCGGATGCGGACTCAATTTTACAGATGAAAACACTTTTGGACGCAGAGTATGAAATGACGTTAAAAGACTATATTAAAGTGGGATATGATACCGATCTGACGGATGAGGAAGTGGAGCGATATGAGTTGTATGGGGGAACACCTTGGCTGTATGAGCACCATACCGTATTTGGACAGGTTTTAGAGGGGTATGAAGTATTGGACGCGATCGCGGGTGTTCAGACGGACGATAACAGCAG
Organism: uncultured Lachnospiraceae bacterium; assembly: GCA_910577165.1. GTDB lineage: Bacteria > Bacillota > Clostridia > Lachnospirales > Lachnospiraceae > RGIG4057. The sequence continues at coordinate 96,878 of CAJTLX010000003.1, read as the reverse complement.
ACCGCTTACCTCGGTGGTGATTGACTCGATCGAGGTACTGGAGTATTCAGCGGACAAATAGGGCAAACCAAAGAAGAAAATTTGAGTGATCTGGCGGGGAGAATATCATGAAAGAAAAAGAGCGTTTTGTTGTGGATGGATATTCCTTTGAGACAAAGGCAGAGTGGGATGAGGCAAAGAGGGAGGAAGAGTCCATTCAGTATATTCGGGCGAAAACAAATCTTTCGGATATGCAGACAGTATATAAAGTATACTGTGGACTGGTAGAAAAAAAGACATTTATCACGCCGGTCGGAATTACTTTTCTGATGCAGCTGCAAAAAGATCTGCTGCGATCGGGAAAGGATGTGGGGGAAATTCCAAAAGTTCCGATTACCTTGCCGCGAAAAAGAAAAAAAAGCGCGGAACTTTTTTCTAAGGAAATGCAGGAAAAAACACAGGAGAAGAATCAGATGTTGGTGAGTTATTACAAAGGTAAACTCAGGAACACAAGGATTGTAATATTTTTTTTGATTGTGGTGATTGGTGCAATGTTTCTGATCACCATATTTGGACCAAATACGCCTTTTGTGGATGCGGAGGTTAAGCTTCAAAATAAGTACGCCGCGTGGGAGCAGGAATTAAGACAGCGCGAGGAAGCGGTGGAAAAGCGCGAGCGCGAACTTGGAATTTCGCTAGAAGGACAATAATTTTCAACAATAAAGGCAGCAGTATAAAAGTAGAATGCGGAGAAGGGGGGCATTTTATGGGACAGTTAAAGATCCTTGTAGTGGATGATGAGAGCCGTATGCGCAAGCTGGTCAGGGATTTTTTGACAAAGAGCGGGTATTTTGTGATTGAGGCGGAAAATGGAGAGGAGGCACTGGATATTTTCTTTCAGCAAAATGATGTCGCGTTAGTAATCTCGGATGTGATGATGCCAAAGATGGATGGCTGGCAGTTATGCCGAGAAATTCGTCAGTACTCCAAGGTGCCGATCATTATGCTGACGGCAAAAAGTGACGAGCGGGATGAACTGATGGGCTTTGAGATGGGAGTGGACGAGTACATATCAAAGCCGTTCAGCCCCAAAATCCTGGTCGCGCGCGTGGATGCTGTTTTGCGCAGAACAATGCAGTCGGAAGAGGGGGGGCTTGAGGAGGGAGGAATTCTCATTGATAAGACGGCACATCGGGTCACTATTGACGGGGAGGAGATCGATTTGTCCGTTAAAGAATTTGAACTTCTGACTTATTTTATGCTCAATAAGGGAGTGGCACTCTCACGCGAGAAAATCTTAAACAATGTCTGGAATTATGACTATTTTGGTGACGCGCGCACAATCGATACCCACGTAAAGAAGTTGCGCAGCAAGATGGGCAAAAAAGGCGATTATATCAAGACAATCTGGGGGATGGGATATAAATTTGAAGCGGCGCAGGAAAAATAAAAAAATGAGGCATTCTCTGCGATTTAAAATCACATTTGTTCTTGTCACCTGCATGGCGATGATGATTCTGTTGTGCTGGATATTAAATAAGGGATTTCTTGGGGATTATTATCGACAGACCAAGATCAGCACGCTTGGCAGCAGTTATGAGGAAGTGAAGCATCTGCTTTTGGAGGGTCAGATAGATCCCATCTTGAAATTTACAGACGAGCAGGTTGACCATTTAAACGAGATTTCGTCCGGAAACAATATTGATGTCTATATTATTCAGGATTTATTAGTGGTTTGTTTGAACAGTTCAAAAAAAGCCCAGGAGCGTATGAACTATTCACGTATCACTTATGTATATGGAATTAATCCGGGTTATGGGATCACGAATGTTGAATTTTTGTATTCGAATGGGGAGTATGATGTCTATTCCCAATATGATAAGTATCAGAATGCAAATTATATTGATCTATATGGGGTAATGGAAAACGGTGTGGAAATTTTTATTCGGACAAATTATGAGAGCATCCAGGAAAGTGCGGGAATTGCCAGTCGTTTTTTGGCCTACGTTGGAATTGTTGTAGCGGTACTCGGATCGATCGTAATATTTTTTATCAGTAAAAATTTTACAAAACCAATTCTGGAATTGGCAAATATTTCTAAGAAAATGTCGGAACTTGACTTTGATGTAAAGTACAGAGGAAAGACTAGAGATGAGATTGCAATTCTGGGAAATAGTATGAACGAGTTGTCCGAACGTCTTGAACAGACGATCTCAGAATTAAAAAGCGCGAACAATGAACTTTCTTCGGATATCCAGAACAAGATTCAGATTGATGAGATGCGCAAGGATTTTTTGTCCAATGTGACACATGAATTAAAAACACCGATCGCCCTGATTCAGGGGTACGCGGAAGGGCTTTTAGATAATATCAGCGAAGATGCAGAGAGCAGACAGTTTTACTGTGATGTGATTATTGACGAAGCACAAAAGATGAATAAGATGGTAAAAAAACTTCTGACCTTAAATCAGATTGAGTTCGGGAAAAATCAAGTGGAGATGGAGCGGTTTGACCTGGTGGCACTGATTCGTTCTATCTTGCAGTCCGTTGATATTTTAGTCAGACAAAAACAGGTGCGAATGATCTTCGAGGAGATGGAGCCGGTCTATGTCTGGGCGGATGAATATATGATTGAGGAAGTGATCACCAACTACGTAAGCAATGCCCTAAATCACGTTTCCGGGGCAAATATTATCGAGATCAAGTTGATCCGTAAGGGGGATGTGGTGCGTGTTGCCGTTTACAATACGGGGGAACGCATTCCGGAGGAGGAGCTTGATAAGGTGTGGATCAAATTTTACAAAGTGGACAAAGCGCGTACCAGAGAGTATGGCGGCAGCGGTATCGGGCTTTCCATTGTCAAGGCGATTATGTCTTCACATAACAGAGAATGCGGGGTAGTAAACCATAAGGGCGGCGTGGAATTCTGGTGCGAGCTGGACGCACATGTATAAGGGGGATGAAATGTTGCTTACGGTGGCGATATGTGATGATGACAATGCACTACTTAGAGAATTTACCCGCCTTCTTTCCGAATGGGAAATGGAGCGCGGGTATATGTTAAATATTCAGACATATACGAGCGCGGAAAATTTTTTGTTCTCCTATGTTGACTGCCCCTGTGATCTGCTTTTGCTCGATATCGAGATGGGAGCGCGAAATGGAGTGGAACTGGCAAAGGAACTGCGTTTGCGGGGGGATATGCTGCCGATTATCTTTGTCACAGGGTACTCGGATTATATGAGTGAAGGCTATGATGTGGAAGCATTACATTACCTGTTAAAGCCCATTTCCCGCGAAAAGCTTTTTGCGGTACTCGATCGCTTTGTGCGCCGCAGAAAAGACAGGGGGAATCTGGTGCTTTTGGGCGAGGAGGGAATTTCCCATCTTGCACCAGAAGAGATTCTTTATTGCGAGGCAACCGGAAAAAAAACACAGGTGCATATACGAAATGGTTCCGTGTTTATCTGTGCTGAAGGAATCGGAGAATTTTTTAGAAAGCTGACTGCGGATTTTATTTCCTGCCATCGTTCCTATATCGTAAATTTGCGCTATGTTCGCAGTGTTGGCAGAGCGGAGATACATCTTGACGGCGGGGAGTGTGTTCCGCTCTCGCGCAGACTGCGGGAGGAGGTCAATCTAAGGTTTATAAAATTTTATGCGGAGTGAGCGATGAAGTATTTTTTTATAATAGTCGGAATTTTTGCAGGTTTTGTCCTTTTCTTTTTTCTTTTCCTGCTCTTTCGCCGCATCTTTTTTGCGGTGATTGACCGGCGCATTGAGCGTTTTCAGAGCGGGCTGATTGAAAGACAGGTGGAGGAGATACAGGATATGTACCGGCAGGTGCGCGGATGGCGGCATGATTATCGCAACCATATCCAGAATATGAAAATTCAGCTCTCCGAAAAGAATTATGACGGGGTCGCAAACTATCTTGACAGCCTGGCGGATGATTTGGATACTGTCGATTTAGTGATAAAGACGGGCAATGTTATGGCGGATGCAATTTTAAACAGCAAGCTTGGAATTGCAGGGAAGCTAAATGTGCGAACCAATGTCAAAGCAAATATTCCAAAGGGACTTCCAATGAGTGATGTAGAACTGTGTTCCGTGCTTGGGAATCTGCTCGACAACGCACTTGAGGCCTGCGCTGCGCTGCCCGAAGAGGAGCGTTTTATCCGAGTTTATATTGGCAGATTAAAAGATCAGTTCTATCTCTCCGTGCAAAATTCTGCGGGGAGAGTGCGCCGCATAAAAGGGATCTACCTCTCCACAAAACAGGATCTGGGGACAAATAAGCAGCACGGTTACGGGCTGTTTCGCATTGACCGGATAGCCCAAAAATATGGCGGCTATGTCAATCGCCAGAATGAGAAGGGAGTTTTTGCAACAGAATTTACTGTGCCACTTGAGTAATGTTCATTCCCTATATTGACCGTTCGTTCCAAAATTGGAGCGGGCGGCTTTTTTTATGGTATAATGTCGTCAGACATTATACCTGTGCTGATTCGCATTCGACCAAAGGGAGAATAATTTCTTCTGCGAATCATGCGCATCCGCCGGAGGCACCATGTTCAGAGAATATGGTATAATAATAGTAAATAAAAACAGGAGGGATGCTATGGTAAAAGTAATAAAATGGGATAAAGAAAAAAAGAAAAAGGACTGGGATGAATTTAGAATGGAAACAAGGGGGATGAAATACCATATTTTTCCAAATATTCGATGGGCACTTGGCGAAAATTTTCGAAATGATAAGTGGATGGCGGCTACCATATTGATTTTTGCATTCGGGCAGTATCTAAGAAACCTTATTCTGGCCTGTACGGATAAATATATTGTAGAGTTGGCGGCAGTCGGTTTTGAAAATCTTCATCTGCTTATCCTATGTCTTTTTTTGTTTGTTGGAAATTTTTTCTTTCACACCATTTCGATAGCCGCTGGAAATTATACAGGATACACTGGATTTCGCAGAGCAGTCGATCATTTCTATGGACTTTTGATGCAAAAATGTATGGATACAGATTATGAAAATAATGAGAAGATGGAAAACAATAATAACCTGAATAAGGCGAGGGAAGGAGTGGTCGCCACAGCCTCGTATACACCAGTAACCGTGCGAAGCACCATTCAGCGCACATTGGAATTATTTACCTTCTCTGCAATTTTATCTGTGCTTGATCTGCGCCTTGTTCCCATTGTAATTCTCCCGTCAGTGGCGGCATATTTTATCCAACACCACAAGATGCTGTGGGTATGGAATATGTCGAGTCACTGGCAGCTATATGCCCGGCAGATGGATTATATTAACCGTGTGGGGAGGGATTTTAAATACGCGAAAGATGTGCGAATTTTCGGGATGCAGGAATGGTTTGAAAAAGTGTTTTCCCGCTCATTTAAGAAGCGGTTATTCTGGTACCGCCAGCAGGACGCATGGGAATTTCGACACAATTTACTGCTTGTTTTAGTCAAATGTTCGGGGAAATTTGCGGCGTATATCTATGTTATCTGGATGGTGGTTCACGGCGAAATTGGTGTGGGAGATTTCGTTTTGTATTTTAATTCCGTTACGCGCCTCTCCTCCGCAATGGATGTGTGGTGCGAAAATATTTCCGGTTATCAGTGGCTTTCGAACAATATCAATTATATCAGAGCCTACCTGGAGACAGAGGATAATACAAAGCGCGATGGAGGCGTACCCGTACCAAAAGGGACATACGAAATTGAATTTCGGGGAGTGAGCTATACCTATTTTGGGGCAGATCATCCGACAATCAAAAATCTTTCCTTTACGTTAGAGGCGGGGGAGAATCTCGCACTTGTAGGATTGAACGGCGCGGGAAAAACAACAGTGGTCAAGCTGATGTGCGGGCTTTATGACCCAACGGAAGGGGAGATTTTGTTAAATGGCATCAATATAAAAGAATATAACCGTAAGGAATATTTTGGACTTTTTTCCGCCGTATTTCAGGACTTTACTATGCTCTCGGCAAGCGTTGCAGAGAATATTACGGGGCAGGTTGCAGAGTGTATGGACAAAGACAGAATGTTTTCCTGTATGAAAAAAGCGGGGATTTACGAGAAGATTATGAGTTTAAAGGAGAGGGAGAACACCCTATTTGGCAGAGGCATCTATGAAGAAGCCGTCGATTTTTCAGGCGGGGAAAGACAAAAGCTCGCTCTTGCCAAAGCTCTTTATAAGGATGCGCCAGTGCTTCTTTTGGACGAGCCGACCGCGGCACTTGACGCGATTGCAGAACAGGAAATGTATTTAAACTATGTGGGGTTTTCAGAAGGAAAATCCAGTCTTTTTATCTCGCACCGTCTGGCTTCCACGCGCTTTTGTGACCGGATTATCTTGCTTTCGGACGGAGGGATTTTAGAGTGTGGGAGCCATGAAGAACTGATGGAGTTAAACGGGGAGTACGCGAAACTTTTTCACATCCAGAGCGGCTATTATAATGAGGGGAAAGAGGGGAAAAAGATTGAAAATGGAGAGTGGGCTTAATTTAAAGGGGAAAATGCGCATAATAAGAAATAGTATCCATCTAATCAATAAGGCGGATAAGGGACATACGATCCGCGCATTTTTAAGGCTTTTGCCGGAGGAGATCTCAGCCCTTGCGGGAATATTTTTGACCTCCCTTGTCGTGGATGGGTTATTGGCAAAACAGCCCCTGTCCTATCTATTGTTTGCAGCAGGTATTGTCTGCGGCGTAGATTTATTTGTATATGTAATAAAAAATCTTATCGATGTAAAGCAAAACAGCCATGACTTTAGCTACCACGCAAATACGGAGAGAATTCTTGGACAGAAGGTAATGAATATCGATTACGCGCTAGTGGAAAACATTGAAACTAAAAACAAGTTGGAGCGCGCGGAAAATTGGATCGTAAATGGAAATATGGGGATCCCAGGTATGGAAAAATCTGCAGTTTCAGCACTTCGTGGGTTATGCTCTACAATTTTTGGGGCGACTTTTATCGCGCCAATATTATTTCGGGAAAGAGGAGGGCAGGGCGGACTTTTGGGCTTTGTGCAGTCTGGCTGGGGTATTGTCCTGTTGCTTATATTACTGACCGTGCTGACACTCTTACAGTCCTTTGTGTTTCAGCAGAGGATGACGAGAATCCTTGGAAGAGATATGAATGACAAGGAGGTTTTGCAGGCGGGGCGCATCGCGGGAAATTTTCGTGGATTTGCTCTTTTTAATTATCGCAATGGCAAGGAAATCAGACTTTATTCCGAGGAAAAACTGATTATGGATAAATACCGTCATGGCATTGATTTCACGGCGCGGAAATTATCAAAAAGCTTGGGAGAGGCAAATAAAATACGAATTTATATGCACGCACTGGATCTGATTTCTCAGCTTTTGCTTTACGGCTTTGCCGTGGTGCGGGCGGTGGACGGTATAATGAGTCCGGGTGAAGTGGTGGCATTTGTTATGTATTTTTCAAGACTGCAAGAAGGATTTGTTGAGTTTGCATCAAATCTTGGCGATATGTTTACAAAGACCGAATTCTGCCAGTATGTCTTTGATTTCCTTGATATTGCAGATCAGAAATACAAGGGGAGTATCCCGACGGAGAAGCGTGATGACAACGAGTATGAATTTGAATTCTGTCATGTTTCATTCCACTATCCGGATTCGCAGGAAAATGTGTTAAAAGACATTTGTTTGAAATGGAAGATTGGCGAGAAGATGGCACTTGTCGGGAAAAATGGCTGTGGCAAGTCCACGTTGGTAAAACTTCTTTGCAGACTTTACGATCCGACAGAGGGGAAAATTCTGCTCAATGGAATTGATATCAAAAAATATAAATATGAGGAATATATAGAATTATTTTCCATTGTATTCCAGGATTCGGGACTTTTTTCCTTTCCAATGGCGGAGAATGTCGCCGCCAACACGCAGTACGATGAAAAACTTGTAACAGACTGCGTTGAGCGAGCGGGATTAAAGGAGCGGCTTGCCAATTTGGAAGATGGGATTAAAACCTGTCTGTACAAGGATTTTGACGAGCGCGGAGTTGAGATTTCGGGAGGGGAGGCGCAGAAACTCCGTCTGGCGAGGGCAATTTACAAGGGTGCGCCGTTCATTATTCTCGATGAGCCAACAGCGGCACTCGACCCGGTGTCCGAGTACGAGATCTACACAAAGTTTAACCGTATTGTGGGGACGCGGACGGCAATCTATATTTCTCATAGACTTTCTTCCTGCCGTTTCTGTGATGAGATCACAGTAATGGAAAATGGTCGGATTATTGAACGTGGCCCACATGAGGAGCTGTTAAAAAAAGAGGGAGCTTACCAAAAACTTTGGTCGGCACAGGCAGAGTACTATAAGGAGAACGCAGGGAAACTGTTTGGAGAATAAGAAGAAATAAGCAAAGACTGAAGTAAAATATAGCTTAGGCATACTTTTAGGGGGATGAATTGCCTCTTGCTTTTTTCTCCTATATATGCTATGATGGGATAATAGTTTAGTGCTATTATTCGCGGTTACATATTTCCAGGACATGGAAGAATCTGGAGGAATGCTTTGTGAAAAAGAGAATATGGATTGCCGCCGTTGCTGCGGCTTCGCTTATCACGCTCAACGGTTGTCTGGCGGAGACTTATCCGCTGACAGAGGAAGAACAAAATATTATTGCGGAATATGCCGCCGGAGTGCTGCTTAGAAGTGATGCAACTTACACGCAAGCTCTGTTAACTCCGACTCCGCTGCCAAATCCAAGCCCTAAGTTAACCAAAGCACCCACCCCGACCCCTGCGGAAAAAAATGATGGGAAGGGCAGTGCGAGCAAGGGAGATTCCGAGGTAAAAGAAAATTCTTCATTAAATGATGTGTATGGCCTAGAAGGGCTTCTTGTAGAATATGACAGTTATGAAGTGGTTGACCAGATCAAGGAAACCGGTGGGTATGTGGTGCCTTTTGAATCGGGGAAAAAACTGGTAAAATTAAAATTTACGCTGACCAATACCGCCGGGATCGATCAGGTTTTTGATTTTTCCAAACAAAATATTAATTATCAGCTCGATTGCAAGGAAAATAGTTTTATCACCCCGATGATCACTGCACTCAGCGGGGATATGTTGTATATGAAGGCGACGCTTGCGCCGGGGGAGAGCTGTGATGGGTATGTGATCTTTCGAATACCAGAAAAAGCGGAATCCAAGATCAACAATGTGATTATTTCGAGGGATTCATATACTTCGATTGTTTCGCTGAAAGAAAAGTAAGTTCAGAAAGGAAGCGGAAATGAAGCAGGAAAACGAAGAAAACATAAAAGACAAGAGTAATTCCCCCTATGATTATATCGAAAAGAAAAGAACAAAATTTTTAGCACTCCCCCTCTATTTTACAAAATATTACATTGGGGAGGAAAAAATCAATATCCGCAAAGGATTTTTGACGACGACGGAGGACGATACCTATATGTATAAAGTGCAGGATGTTCGTCTGACGCGCTCTTTAATGGAGAAAATGTTTAAATTGGGAACCGTGATATGCTATACGGGGGACACGACTGACCCGACCTTAGAGTTACAGCATATCAAACACTCAAAGGAAATCAAGGAGTATCTTATTCAAGCGTCGGAGGAAGCCAGATTGCGCAGACGAACCCGATACAATGTCGATGTGGGCAGTGACGACTCGGATGATGATAACGATAATGAGGATTGACAAAAAAGCTGCCGGAGTCCATCAGTGCTCCAGCAGCTTTTCGTAAAATAATCCAGCGCAAAACCAGGCAGGCGCGTAATCAAAGCGAATCAGCCCGCGATAGTTCCACTTTGATTTGCTGTAGTCCCACGGGCAGGCATCCCATTTTTTTAGGAGGGAGCCAGTGGTATATTCCGCGGCATAAATGCAAAGCATATAGATAGTGCCGCGAAAAAAAGAATTATGTTTTCCTAATCTTTTGCATATGGGGGAAAAACAGGCCGCCAGTCCGTAAATAGGAAACATCCAGACGGAAGTGCGGCAAGAGAGCTGTTTATCTTTATGAAAAAAAATGGAATCCATTCCCGTCCACATACATTCCATACACCAGCCCGATGCGCCGCAGCGCATAAAATCCATAAGAAAATTTTTTTTCATCTCTGCCTCCCTTAAAAAGTAAGGATATTATCTGCGCGGAACTGTAATTTATACCTGGGAGGAGATGTAAAATAATGTAATTCAACAAAAATAAGATCTCTCCAACCAATAATAAGGTGGAAAATAGAGTGGAAAGGAAAGGATATCTATGGAAATTGAGCGGAAATTTTTGTTAAAATCAATGCCGGATACATCGGGCGCGCTAAGAAAAGAGATTGAGCAAGGATATCTGTGCAGCGAACCAGTGGTGCGGATACGGAAGAGCAACGAGAACTATATTTTGACCTACAAGTCAAAACTTGGACTTTCCCAGAACTTCGCAATTCAAAATGAGGAAGTGGAGATGCCGCTGACTAAAGAGGCCTATGAACATCTCAGAGAAAAAATTGATGGAAAATTGGTGGAAAAGACACGCTTAGTACTGCCCCTGCCCCAGGGGAGAAAGGCAGAGCTTGATATTTTTAAAGGGCGGCTTGAAGGGCTGACCTTTGTGGAAGTTGAGTTTGAGAGCGAGGAGGAGGCAAGGGAATTTGAACTCCCGGACTGGTTCGGGGAGGATGTCAGTGGAAATATTGCATTTAGCAATGCCTATCTGTCCGAAGTGGAAAATTTTGTGCAGTGGAAAGAAAGACTAAAAGGTGGGGAGTAACTATGATAGATGCAGCTTTGGTGTTGGAGGGTGGCGCGTTGCGGGGAATGTTTACCGCGGGTGTCCTAGATGTACTGATGGAAGATCAGATCGAGTTTGCGTATGTCAATGGGGTATCCGCAGGCTCTCTAAATGGAATTAACTATATTTCAAAGCAGAATGGGCGCAGCCGGGATATCAATTTAAATTACGTTAATGATCCGCGCTATCTGGGCGTGCGCAATATGGTAAGCAACGGGGGTATCTTTAATTTTCGTTTTCTTTTCGGCGAACTTTCCGATGAGTTGGTGCCATTTAATGCCAGAACTTTTTTTGCGTCAAAACAACGTTTTGAAGTGGTTGCCACGGATTGCCGCACGGGGATGGCGGAGTACTTTGAGAAGGGGAAAGAGCCGGAGATTATGTGGGCAAGCGCGGCTTCCAGCAGTATGCCTGTGATTTCCTCGATGATTTCGCTCAATGGGAAACGCTATTTGGACGGCGGGATCTCCGTGCCAATTGCCTATCGGCGCGCCATGGAAGAGGGATATAAAAAAATTGTGCTGGTGCTGACAAGACAGGCAGGCTATGAAAAACCAGCCACCTCGAAGGCAATGAAACTCACCTATACAAGATATTACCGTAAATATCCAAAACTGGTAGAACGTCTGATTGATGTGCCGGAAAATTATAATGCAATGCAAAGGGAAATTGCGGCGTTGGAAGAAGAGGGAAAAATTTTTGTGATCCGCCCAAAAAAGCCGGTGGAGATCTCAAGGTTTGAGAAAGATGTGGAACGTCTGCGCAGACTGTATAACGAGGGCTGGGCGATAATGCGGGAGCGCGGGGAGGCAATGATGGAGTATCTTGAAAGGTAAAAATACATGAAGAAAAAGGGGCTTGCTGCACGAAGAAAAATCGCGCGACAAGCCTCTTTTTGTGCAGACCCGCATATGGGAGTTTGCTAATATAAGTATTACGGCTGTTTTCCAATATAAGCCAAAATACCGCCGTCCACATACAGAATATGTCCGTTGACAAAATTGGATGCATCCGATGCAAGGAAAACCGCAGGTCCTTGCAGATCCTCCGCCTCCCCCCAGCGGGCTGCCGGTGTTTTTGCAATAATAAACTGGTCAAATGGATGGCGGGAGCCATCCGGCTGAACCTCACGCAATGGTGCAGTCTGAGGTGTTGCAATATAGCCCGGTCCAATGCCGTTGCACTGAATATTAAACTCGCCGTACTCGGACGCAATATTCTTTGTCAGCATTTTTAACCCGCCCTTTGCCGCAGCGTAGGCAGAGACGGTTTCACGACCAAGTTCACTCATCATTGAGCAGATATTGATAATCTTGCCGTGACCTTTTTTGATCATCGATGGAATCACTGCCTTTGACACGATAAACGGCGCGTTCAAATCCACATCGATCACCTGGCGGAACTGCTCAGCGGTCATATCGCACATTGGAATGCGCTTGATAATGCCCGCATTGTTGACCAGGATATCGATCACGCCGATCTCTTTTTCAATTGTCTCCACAAGCGCGCCAACTGCTGCTTCGTCGGTAACATCACACACATAACCATGTGCTTTGATCCCGCATTCTTCATAGGAGGAAAGCCCACGGTTGACAAGTTCCCTTTTGATATCGTTAAAGACGATAATCGCGCCCGCTGCGGCATAAGCCTTTGCAATCGCGAAGCCA
>CAJTLX010000003.1:0-84443 GCA_910577165.1 uncultured Lachnospiraceae bacterium | reverse complement strand
CCCATAAGATGCACCAGTAATCAGAGCAATTTTTCCCTCCAAGGAGAAATTTTTTGTAAAATCGTTCATTGGAAACCTCCATAAAATAATTTATTTTTCCCAAATTTTATTATAATTCATTTAATTTCAGAAATCAAGTAAATTTAAGACCAAGTTTTCTTCTTGCTCTTTTTCATAGGATCGTATATAATAAGTTAAACTTAAAACAGCAGAAACACGAAACCATGCCGGAAGGATTTTGTGGGAGCAAGGCGAACCAAAAATCCTTCCAGGAGAAAGGCATGGTGTAGAGTTTCTGCGGAACTTAAAATAAGAGGATGAACAATGTTTCAGATATTTTATCCGGATCGGGCGGTGAGTTCCGCCTATAAAATTCCATATGAAAAATTATATCAGCGGGGAGTACGCGGACTATTGTACGATATCGACAATACATTAACGGAACATGGCGCGGATGCGACAAGTGAAACGATCGCGTTGATGAACCGCCTGAAAAAGATAGGATTTCGCATTATGTTTCTCTCAAACAATAATGAAAAACGGGTAGTGCGATTTAATCAAAAAATCGGTGCGGACTATATTTTCAAGGCAGGTAAACCGTCAAAAAAAAGCTATCTTCGCGCGATGCAGCGGATGGGGACAACAAAGGAGAACACAGTATTTATTGGCGATCAGCTCTTTACCGATATTTTGGGCGCAAAGCGCGCGGGGATCTATACCTATCTGGTTCGCCCGATCGCAGCGCACGAGGAGATACAGATTGTGTTAAAGCGCAAACTGGAACGCATTGTCCTCTTTTTTTATTGGAGAAAAAAAAGAAGGGAAAAGAGAGAATGATCGAATTGGAACCAAATCTTAAAATAAGAAAAAATATTATTCTGATTGGGTTTATGGGCAGCGGAAAGACAAGTGTCGGCGAGAAGCTCGCGCGCGCCAGACATTACCGCTTTCTTGATACGGACCAGATTTTAGAGGAGGAATTTGGCTGTTCCATCCGTGAATATTTTGAAAAGAAGGGGGAGGAGGAATTTCGCAGACAGGAAACCAATTTGATGCGTTGGCTTTCCCTCTCCCTGAGGGGTTCTGTACTTTCCACGGGCGGCGGGTTACCACTTAGAGAAGAGAACAGGAGCCTTTTAAGGGAGACAGGTGTGGTCATCTATCTAAAAGCCTCGGAGGAAACTACAATCGCAAGGCTTAGGGGGGATACCACAAGACCGCTTTTAGCGGGGGAGGATCTTAGTGAAAAGGTACATCGTCTTCTCAATGAGCGAAGACCGATCTATGAGAGGGCAGCGCACTATACGCTTGAGACGGACAAAAAATCGTTTTATGAGATTATTAAAGAAATTCAGACAGTGGTGGTATTCTGACGATCGCAGGTCAGAAAAAGCGGGAAAAAGAAAGGAAACAATTGGTAATGAAAATTTTAGTTTTAAATGGACCAAACTTAAATTTTCTTGGAATTCGAGAAAAGGAAATTTATGGAAATCAGGATTATAACTATCTGCTCCAGCTGCTAAAGGAGAAGGCGAAAGCCTGTCAGATTGAGTTGGAAGTTTATCAGAACAACAGCGAGGGCGCGCTGATTGATCGAATTCAGCAGGCATATCATGAGAAGGTGAATGGCATTGTGATCAATCCGGGGGCGTACACCCATTACAGTTATGCCATTAGGGATGCACTCTCCTCCCTTGTCTGTCCCATTATTGAGGTACATATCTCAAACATCCATAAGCGGGAGGAATTTCGCCATACTTCAGTAACCGCACCCGTATGCACAGGGCAGATTGTCGGGCTGGGAATTCCAGGGTATCTTCTTGCAATTGACGCATTACTTCAGATACTTAATGCAGGCTGAGAAGAAATCAAAAAAAATAGTTGCAAATTTTAGCAAGATCATATAGACTATGAGATAGTCAATTTTAAGGAGGATTTTTTTCTATGGTATCAGCAGGTGATTTTAGAAATGGTATTACATTAGAGATTGATAATGCCGTGTATCAGGTGATTGAGTTTCAGCATGTAAAGCCGGGAAAAGGTGCTGCTTTTGTAAGAACAAAGTTAAAGGATATCAAAAACGGCGGCGTGATTGAGAAGACCTTCCGCCCGACAGAGAAATATCCGCAGGCACATATTGAGCGGACAGATATGCAGTATCTGTATCACGATGGGGATTTCTACAATTTTATGAATGTGGAGACCTTTGATCAGGTGGCGATGACCCAAGATCAGGTGGGCGATACATTAAAATTTGTGAAAGAGAATGATATGGTAAAGATGCTCTCCCACCAGGGACAAGTTTTTTCCATTGAGCCGCCGCTTTTTGTCGAGCTTGAGATCACGGATACCGAGCCAGGCTTTAAGGGTGATACCGCTCAGGGCGCGACAAAGCCAGCCGTTGTGGAAACTGGTGCGACCGTCTATGTGCCTCTCTTTGTCAATCAGGGAGACAAGATCCAGATTGACACGCGCACGGGAGAGTATATGAAGCGCGTCTAAGCAAAAGAAAAACAGCCCAAATTTTAGGGCGTGTTCGAAGGTTTTCGGACACGCCTTTGTTTTTTCTCTACTCGATTTTTTGCATACTTGCCGCAATTTTTTCCTCGATCGGAGGAATCTTACTCTCTTCAATTTTAATATCAAGAAAATATTCTACGGCGTATTTTGCCTGTGCAACTAGCATGGAAAGCCCACCCGCCGTTTTTGCCCCTGCCATTTTTGCTTCATGCAAAAATCTTGTTTCAAGTGGATTTGCAATAATATCCACCGCCGCAGAAAGATTCTGGTAGGGCGCAAGATCAATTGGAGTCGCATCCATCTGGGGAAACATCCCCACGGGGCTTGCATTGATAATCACTTCCGCGTCCGCGTGTCCGCTGGCCGCTTTTTCGTAGGTGATTGTGCCGGGTTCCTCCCGGTACTTTACCGTGAGAACCTCTTTTGCCCCCTCCCTACTCAAAGCTAGAAAAATAGGCTGTGCTGCGCCGCCGTTGCCGAGCACAAGAACCTTTTTCCCTGCCACAGAGATCCCGTTTTTGCGGAGCAAATATAAAAATCCATAATAGTCCGTATTGTAACCGCAGAGTTGTTTGTCCCGATTTACAATGGTATTGACTGCGCCAATTTGTTTGGCGAGTGGATCCATCTGATCGAGATAAGGGATCACTTCACATTTGTATGGGATTGTCACATTGATTGCCCGGAATTCTTTTCTTTTCATAAAAATTGGAAATTCTTCCCTGGTCAGGGGGGTAAGTTCATAAAGGTAATCTGCAAATTCCGCATGAATCTGCTTTGAATAACTGTGTCCTAATCTTTCTCCAATCAGTCCGTATTCCATAAAGATTCTCCTCCTTTTCTTGAATTGGTGTGTGGGTCGGCTTTTGAGATGCATTATAACAAAAGACTCACTTTTTTGCAATTCATTTTGTGGGTATTTTCGATCAGAAATCCGTCATATTCCTCACAGAGAAACCATATATTTAGACAAGCTGGAATATAGCTGACATATGGAGAAATTATTAAATTTTTGGAGGGATGCGATGGAAACCATTCTGAAAATTATGGCGGTGCATTTGAGGGCAATCCTCCAGAAAATGTCCGTCGATCCGAAGGGGATTGTTGAGATGCGTCTTCGAGCGGAAAAACCCCTGCTCATCCATACGATATCGGGCAAATTTTTTTTGACGGAGGAGGGGGAACTGACCACCAAGGCAATGCGGGCCTATATCGTAAAGAAAAATGAATTGCATGAGACCATGGAGTATATCAGCAATTATTCTCTCTACGCATTTGAGGAGGAGGTGCGTCAGGGCTATATTACTTTGGTGGGCGGACACCGGGTAGGACTTTGTGGGCGGGCAATCTTAGAGGGAAACCGGATTCGTGGGATGAAATATATCACGTATTTAAATATCCGCTTCGCGCATCCGGTAATTGGATGTGCAAACGGGACTCTTCCCCTGATTAAAGAGGGGGAAAAAATTTATAATACGCTTTTTCTCGCGCCGCCGGGCTGTGGAAAAACTACGATGCTGCGCGATGTTGTGCGCCAGCTTTCGGACGGGGGAAAAACCGTTGGCATAGTGGACGAGCGTTCAGAGATCGCGGCGTGCAATATGGGCATTCCTCAGTACGATGTGGGAATGTGTACGGATGTTTTAGATGCCTGTCCTAAGGCGGAGGGAATGCTTTTGCTTATCCGATCGATGGCTCCCGAAATTATCGCGGTGGATGAGATTGGGAAGGAGGAAGATATTTTCGCGCTTCGTCAGGCGATCCACTGCGGCTGTAAAATCCTTGCAACCGTGCATGGAGAAAGTTTTTCAGAATTGCAGCGAAAGCCGGGGCTGCGAAAATTGTGCGAGGAAAAACTCTTTGACCGCTATTTAATTCTTGAAAAGGGAGGGGGACGCATTTTCCTTCGCGAGGCATTAAATGGGGAAGGGAGGCGGCTTTGATGCGGGGAATATTAAAAATTGCCGGGAGCATCGCTGTGCTTTCTGCCTGTGCAGGATTTGGCTTTTTTGCCGCCTCCGAGATAGAGCGCAGATATCAGCAGCTAAAGGCACTCTACGCGGCGTTTCTTTTAATTCAGGGGGATATCCGCTATCGAAAAAGCAGCTTGCCAGAAGCGTTTTTGACCGCAAGTAAAAGAGAGGGGGATTTCTCTGTCTTTTTTGGCGGGGTTGCAGAGCGGCTCTATGCATATGAAGCGGATTTTGAACAGGTCTTTTGTGAGGAACTTAAAAAAAATATGGGGGAGAGCGCGTTAAAGAAAAAGGATATCGCACTTTTAGCGCAGCTTTCCGGAATGTGTGGAAAAATGGATGGGACATTGCAGACGACAGCATTCGACTGGTATCTTTCACAGGCAGAAAAGGAAATTGATCTGCTTTCCGCGGAAAATGCACAAAAGACAGCACTTCTAAAGCGTATGGGAATCCTTGCCGGCATTTTTTTGCTGGTACTTTTACTTTAGGAAATGAGGTAGTCTATGACCATTCAGTTAATCTTTAAAATTGCAGCAGTCGGCATTTTGGTATCGGTACTCAACCAGATTTTAAAACATTCCGGTCGGGAAGATCAGGCGTTTCTTGTCAGTCTTGCAGGGCTTTTAGTCGTCCTGTTCTGGATTGTGCCATATATTGCGGAGCTTTTTGAAACCATACAGGAACTTTTTTCTCTTTAGGGGGGGATGAATATGGTAAAAATTGCATTGGCTGGAATTGTGGTGGTGCTTTGCGCGCTGTTAATCAAACAGGAGAAGGGCGAATATGCTGTTTTTATCAGTATGTCGGGATGTCTAATGATTTTTTTGTTTGGCATCTCCAAACTGGAAGCGATTCTTGAGGCCATCGGGCGACTGGATTCATATTTGGGTGCGGGCAGTGAGTATCTGCCAATTCTGCTGCGCATTGTTGGGATCACTTACCTTGCAGAGTTTGCCGCCGATCTCTGCCGGGATGCGGGATTTGCGGCGATTGCAGGACAGGTGGAACTCGCGGGAAAGCTGACGATTATGGCGGTGAGTCTCCCTGTGATCTTAGGACTTTTAGAGGCTTTAGAAGGATTTCTGCCTTAAAAAAAGGGACAAATTATGGGAAAAAAAATATTGGTTTTTCTTGTGCTTATGGGGGTCTTTTACTCTTGTGGTAATCTTTCCCTAAAGGCGGCACAAGCGGGGGAATCGTATGTGGAAGAGATGATGGACGGGGAGGAATATGCTGCCCTGGAACGGACGGTAGAGAAAATTCTTCACGCGGAAAAATTCAGTTTGACCGATTACATCCGCCGGGTACTTTCGGGGGAGAGCGCGTTTTCTCTATCGGATTTTACTGCGTCCATAACACGCGGGATATTTGGGCAGATGGACGAGCTAAAAAAAGATTTTGTGCAGCTTTTGGCACTGGTGCTTTTGACTTCGGTATTTAACGGATTTGCAAAGGCGTTTCGCGATGGTCAGGTTGCGGAGAGCGGCTATTACGTCTCCTATCTTTTACTTTTTTCCATGTTGGCTTCGGGTTATCTTTCCATGAGCAGTGTCGCAGAAAATACGCTCAATACTCTATTAGAATTTATGAAGGTATTTGTTCCTGTATTTTGTGGAACCATTGCCTTTGCCGCCGGCAGTATCACTTCACAGTCCGCCGCAGCAGGGCTTTTCATGCTGCTTACAGCGGTGGATTATGTGCTGATCTCCCTCCTGCTTCCCGTGATCCATCTCTATATGATGACTGTTTTGGTGAACCATTTAGCTAAGGAGGAACCTCTTGGGAAAATGACACAGCTTTTGGCAAAAGGTGTGCGCTTCGCACTAAAAGCGGCACTTTCCGTCGTTGCGGCCGCAAGCACAATGCTTGGTTTTATTACGCCTGCCGCCGACGCGCTAAAGCGCGGCTCCATTATCAAGGTATCCGAGATGATTCCAGGGCTTGGAAATTTGTTTCGCGGTGTGGCGCAAACGCTGTGCGGTGCGGGGAATCTAATTAAAAATGCAGTGGGGACGGGCGGGATGATCGTGATTATTTTAATCTGTATTGTGCCGCTTGGACGGGTACTCTTAGTGAGTATCTGTTACCGGACAGGCGCGGCAGTGGTTGAGCCTGTGGCAGATCGCAGGATTGTCAATTGCCTCACCGATGCGGCGGAGGGGATCACTATGTTGTTTCAGACACTTTTTGCGGGTGCGGTATTATTTTTGTTAATGTTCGCCGTACTGATCCGCGCGACTTCATAAGGGGCAACTTTTATGAAATTTTATACGGAAAGGCGTAATGGTATGATTGCTGGAATTTATGATTGGATGCGTCAGATTATTGTATTTCTCCTTGTAACAGAACTGCTTATGCGGCTTACGGCGGAAAAATACCACAAATATTTAAAACTTTGCGTGGGACTCTGTCTAATGTTTTTGGTTGCCTCCCCGCTGTTTAAAAAACTTTCCGGTCTTGATTTTGCTGATCTTTTTTCAAAGGCGCAGATAAGGGCGGAGTTTAATCCAGGAAAAATTTTGGGGGAGGAGGCTTTTCGAGATGGGGTACTTACAGAATATGAAACGGCGGCAAAAAAACAATTGACGAGGTTGCTTTCAGGACTTTCTCTTTCTGTGGAAAGGGTGGAATTTTGGATTCAGGATAATGTAATTGATGGGATGAGTGTGTGGGTAAAAGAAATTTCTTCTAAGGAGGAAAAGAAAGAGGGAAAAATTTCCATAACGGAGATTGTGATCGCGCTGGATTCGGAAAAAAAGGAAGTTTCCGATGCGTCAAATGTCGCGGAATTTGTGGCTCGGATGCAGATTGCGGACTTCTATGATATGGATATTTCGCATATAAATGTGATTAAGGAGGAGTAAGATGTTGCCGTGGAAAGAAAAATTAAGATCACTGCGCACGGGGATTGGAATAAAGAATCTCTGGCTTCTTTTGCTTGCTGCAGGATTATTTTTGCTCTCCATTGCAGCCGGGGGCAGAAAGGAGAAGAATGAAGATACGGCAATTTTGCCGCAGGAGGTGCAAAAGGAAATGGCGGTGAGCGGGGTGGAAGAACTAGAAGAACGCTTAAAGGAACTGCTTTCTCATATCCGGGGGGTGGGGGAGGCGGAGGTGATGATTACCCTCGCCGATCAGGGAGAGAAAATTGTATTAAAAGATCAAAAAAGTAGTGTCCAGTCCTTAAATGAGGCGGACGGTGCAGGCGGCAGCAGGGTTAGTACCACTTCGGAAAAGGAGGAGGAAACAATTTATGAGAGCAGTGAAACACCTTTTGTAACAAAAGAGTATGCGGCGCAGGTAGCAGGAATTTTAATTGTCTGCGAGGGCGGAGCAGATAAAAATATTGTGATGGACATTGTTTCTGCGGCGGAAGCACTTTTTAATGTGCCAGCACATAGAATTGTAGTATTGGAAATGAAATAAATTTTGGAAAGGGGACTACATAAATGAAAGCGATCTTTAAAAAGAATCAGATTATCATTACGGCGTTGGCAATTATGATTGCAGTGGTTGGATATCTGAATTTTGCAAAGGATACAGAGAAGGAGAAGGAGAACGAAGCAAAACTTACCTCGGGAAGCTCCTATACAGAAGGGGAGGATTACAATGATTTATCAGCGGAAGATCTGGGGATGGATTCCTATTTTTCCTATCAGATGTCGGATACCGGGGAGATGGTCTTAAAAGAAAACCGGGTGGCTGCTGATAAGGAGGACGGAAGCGATGAGGTGGACAGTAACAGTGTAAAAGATGCGGGCGAGAAGGATGGAACAAAAGATGGAACTAAGAAGGAAGATGGAGAGGATAGCAGTTCTGAAACAAATACAACGGACGCGAAAAAAAATGAGAAGGATGCAAAAGACAAGGATGGCGAAAAAGATGCAAAGGTGGATGAAGGGAAGGAGGATAGCACACAGACGGATGGCACAATTCCCGGCGAGGCGGTATTTACAAGCGTTACGATAGAGAACGGGTTCTTTTCTAATGCCAAATTAACCAGGGAGCAAATGCGCGCCAAAAACAAGGAACTTTTAATGTCCGTGGTTGCGGATTCCACGGTGGCGGACGAACTAAAACAGCAGGCGATCGATGAGATTATCGCGCTGACCGCACGCGCGGAGTGCGAGAACGCAGCGGAAATTTTGCTTGAGGCGAAAGGCTACAGTGGAGTGGTCGTCACACTTTTGGAGAGTGAGGTGGATGTGGTCGTCAACGCTGAGAGCATTACTGAGCAGCAGGTCGCACAGATTGAAGATATCGTCAGCCGCAAAACCGGAATCAGTGCGGATGGAATCGTGATCACCACCGTGATTATGGAAGAATAAAATTTTCGAGCGAAATTTCCTTTGCATTCATCCCGCTTCTTTGGTATAATAAAGAAAAGAATGGATATGACTTTGTAAAAGAAGCAGGAGGTAATATCATGAGCAGGGAAATTGAAAACCAGAATGGATATACAATGGAAACAGAAAGTCCGATCGGCGAAGTGAAGATTGCGGATGATGTCGTTGCGACTATCGCGGGGTTAGCGACTACGGAGGTTGAGGGAGTTGCATCCATGCAGGGAAACCTCACCAATGAGATTGTCGGCAAGCTCGGCGTAAAGAATCTGTCAAAGGGGGTTAAGATCGAGCTGATGCGCGGAAAAGTACATGCGGAACTCTCTGTGATCATGCGCTACGGCTACAGTATTCCAAAGACCTGCAATGCGATCCAGGATCGGGTGAAGACTGCGATTGAGAATATGACAGGACTCGATGTGGAGAGCGTCAATATCCGAATTGTCGGTGTGGAGACAGAGAGGATCAATTAGGATAACAAAGGGGAAGGATATGGTAGAAGAATGACCAGACGAGAAATTAGAGAACATTTGTTTGTTCTGCTGTTTGAGGGGGAATTTTACGATGTGGAAGAAATGGATGAACAAACCAGCCTTTATTTTGAAAATTTTGTATCGAGCGCGACGGAGGATGAGATCGAGTATATCCGCGGTCGCCTTGCCCGGATAAAAGAAAATTTGGGCAGTATCGACGTGCTTTTATCTGAGGCGACAAGCGGATGGAAATTAAACCGTATGGGAAAGGTGGAACTTTCTCTTTTGCGTCTTGCTCTCTTTGAGATGAAATGCGATGAGCAAATTCCGGAAAAGGTGGCAATCAATGAGGCGGTGGAACTGACAAAAAAATTTGGCGGGGATGCTTCATCAGGCTTTGTCAATGGAGTACTGGCAAAATTAGTACAAAAAGTAACTTTGGGTGAAATTTGAAAAATTAAAAATATTTTTGTAAAAGATATGCTCCTAAACCGGATTTTTATCAAGGGTGAGGTTTTGAATAATCATACCTCGGAGCATATCTATTTTACGTTCGCCGACGAAAAAATTTATATGCTGAAAGAAGGAGTTTGATGGAATATAATCTTTTTATAAAAGAATGGAAAAACAAAACTGAACAGATCAACAGTAAATTATCCGATTATTTTCTTAAAGAGTGCGGACCGCAGAGTATGGTACTCTCTGCGGTCAACTACAGTCTTGCCGCTGGAGGCAAGCGTCTGCGCCCCCTGTTTTTGTTAGAGAGCAATCTCCTTTGCGGCGGGAGCGGAATAGACGACGAATTGGTATTTTCCTTTGCCGCCGCGCTTGAGATGATTCACACTTATTCGCTGGTTCACGATGACCTTCCAGCGATGGATAATGATAAATACCGCCGGGGAAAGCTGACCACACACGCCAGATACGGCGAGGCGATGGGAATTTTAGCTGGGGATGCACTGTTAAATCTGGCGTTTGAGACAGTCTCAGCAGCACTCTCCAGGCAGAAAGAAACAACAAAGCTTTTGGCGGGGGTTAGAGCTTTCTCCATCCTTGCTGAGAAGGCGGGAGTAAATGGAATGATTGGCGGACAAGTCATCGATATTGAGATGACGGGCGCGAAAAATACACCGATCGAAACCCTAAATACCATGTACGATTTAAAGACAGGCGCGCTTTTAGAGGCGGCTTTTGGGATTGGCGGAGTGCTTGCAGGAGCCACAGAGGAAACCGTTTTGGCACTTTTTAAGATGGCAAAAAAAGTGGGATTAGCCTTTCAGATTCAGGACGATATTCTTGATTGCACTAGCAGCATGGAAGTCCTTGGAAAACCGGTACACAGTGATGAGAAGAATGAGAAGATAACGTATATGAACTGGTATTCGGTAGCGCAGGCAAAGAAAATCGTGGAATCGCTCTCAAAAGAGGCGCGTGATCTCCTTGCTTTAACCATGGAACATGGCGGTTTTGTGGGAAATCCTGGTTTTCTTGATCTGCTGATTGAGGCACTGATCGACCGGAAATTTTAGCCGGTGGAATGAGAGGCGAAGTATGCGAACCCTGGAAAAAATAAAAAAAGCGAATGATATTAGAAATCTCCGCCCGGAGGAATATGAAGATCTTGCGGGGCAGATACGGGAATTTCTGATTGAACATGTTAGCAGAACCGGCGGGCATTTAGCTTCGAATCTCGGCGTTGTGGAACTTACGATGGCACTGCATCTTTTTCTTGATTTCCCAAAGGACAAGCTGATCTGGGATGTGGGGCATCAATGTTATGTTCACAAGATACTGACTGGGCGCGCTGATGGCTTCGATATGCTGCGCAAATATGGCGGGATGAGCGGTTTTCCCAAACGCAGGGAGAGCAATACGGACCTGTTTGATTCCGGACATAGTTCCAATTCGATTTCCGAAGCCTGCGGCTTAATTCGCGCAAGAGAGTTAAACGGCGGGAAGGAAAAGATTGTCGCAGTGATTGGGGATGGAGCATTAACCGGAGGCTTGGCTTACGAGGGGTTAAACAATGCCGGACAATTAAAGAGCAATCTTATTCTTGTACTAAACGATAATAAAATGTCCATCTCAGAGAATGTGGGGGGTATGGCAAGTTATCTTGGCAAGATCCGCACAAGTACCCAATATGAGGGATTAAAAGATAATGTGACAAATACATTAGAAAAGATCCCGTTAATGGGAGAGCGGTTAGTTCGCCAGATTCGCCGTTCCAAGGCTTCTTTAAAACAGCTTATGATTCCGGGGATGTTTTTTGAGGAGATGAATATTACTTATGTCGGTCCGATCGACGGGCATAATATCCAGCAAATGTATGAGGCATTCTTGGCAGCAGCGCGCAAAAATGGCACTGTGCTCGTCCATGTGATTACCAAAAAGGGCAAGGGATACGATTGTGCAGAGCATGATCCAGGACAGTTTCACGGGGTGGATGCCTTTGATGTGGAGACCGGAAAGCGGCTGAATGAGAAGCGGGGGGATACCTACACTGATATATTTGCTGCTGCGATGAATGAGCTGGCAGTAAAGTACCGCAATCTTGTGGCGATTACTGCTGCCATGCCAGACGGAACAGGACTCTCAGAATTTAAGACAAAATATCCAAGGCGTTTTTTTGATGTGGGAATTGCGGAGGAACACGCAGTAAGCTTTGCGGCGGGATTGGCGGCAGGCGGCTTTCATCCGATCTTTGCCGTGTATTCCACATTTTTGCAGCGGGCATATGATCAGATTTTACATGATGTGTGTTTAAATAATTTTCCAGTTACCTTTGCGATTGACCGGGCGGGGATTGTCGGGAATGACGGCGAAACGCACCAGGGAATTTTTGATATTTCCTATCTGACGCATATTCCGGGGCTTGTGGTGATGGCACCGAAAAATGCCACAGAATTAAAGGAGATGTTAGAATTTTGTATTACCCATCCATCCCCAACCGCCATTCGTTATCCACGCGGGGCGGCAAGCCAGACACTTATCGAATTTCAAACCCCAATAAAATGTGGGGAATGCGAGTGGATTGCGAAGGCGGGGAAAATTCTTTTGCTCGCGGTTGGCAGTATGGTGGAGACGGCGAATAAAGTGCGAGGACTTTTAGAAATGGAAGGAATCACAGCCGCACTGGTCAATGTCCGTTTTCTCTCCCCCCTTGATGAGACAATGATTGCGGCGGCACTTTCTTACAAAATTGTTGTCACGCTGGAGGAGAATGTCGCGCGGGGCGGTTTTGGAGAGGAAATAGCGGGGAAACTTTTAGGGCGGGAATTTGCGGGAAAATTTTTGTCGGTAGCTCTGCCCAATCAGTTTATTGAGCACGGATCCCAGGAAGAACTAAAAAGAGCCTATGGTTTGGATGCAGATAGTATTATCGCGCGTTTACGGGAGTTTGGAATGCCCGGAATTTAGGGGAGGAAATAAAAATGGAAGATACAGGAAAAATTAAGAAAAAAAAGGAAGAAAAGGAACGGCTGGATGTGCTTTTGGTTAGACGGGCACTTACAGAGTCGCGCACCAAAGCGCAGGCACTGATTATGGCGGGGAGAGTTTTTGTTTCCGGTGTGCGCGAGGATAAACCGGGGAGTATGTTTCCGGTTTCCGCGCAGATTGAATTGCATGGCGAACCAATGAAATATGTTAGCCGTGGAGGATTCAAGTTAGAGAAGGCAGTAGTTGCACACAGCATTAACCTTTCTGACAAGATCTGTATGGATGTAGGTTCGTCCACGGGTGGATTTACCGATTGTATGCTGCAAAATGGCGCGGCAAAAGTTTTTGCTGTCGATGTGGGGACAAACCAGCTTGCATGGAAATTGCGGCAGGATGCGCGCGTGGTCGCGATGGAACAAACCAATATCCGCTATGTAAATCCGGAAATAATCGGGGAGGCAATAGATTTTGTCTCGATCGATGTCGCGTTTATCTCGCTGACCTTAGTGCTTGGACCCGTCCATGCACTGATGGGGGAGGGAGCGGAGCTTGTCTGTCTGATCAAGCCGCAGTTTGAGGCGGGAAGGGAGAAAGTCGGCAAGAAAGGCGTGGTGCGAGAGGCAGCAGTCCACCGGGAAGTAATTGCAAAAGTGGTGGATTTTGCGGCGGATCTTGGATTTTTATTGCTGCATCTGGATTTTTCTCCAATCAGAGGACCGGAGGGAAATATTGAATATCTGTTGCACGCTAAAAAATCAGCAAGCCATGGACAGAAGGGGAGCGGGGAAGAACAAAGAGCGGATGTGGCGGCGATTCACGCACAGATTGCGCAGGTGGTCGAGGCAGCGCACAGCATATTAAATGTGGGATGAATCCCCGTCTGATTGCTCTGCCCCCGGCAGATTGCAGAAGCGCGCAATATGATGCGCACTTCAATATTAGCATAGAGCATGGAGCGAGATATGGAACGGTTTTGCATTATCACAAACCGTGAGAAGGACGGGAGCATGGCGATCACCGGACGGATTGCGGATTTTATTTTAAAACGCGGGGGAAGTATTTATCTGACAAAGGGGGGATGCAGGAAAGACGGCACACATTACACCGAGGTGGAGGATATTCCTATAGATACTCAGTGCGCTTTGGTTCTTGGTGGGGATGGAACCATTTTGCAGGCAGCGCAGGATCTGGCAAAATTTGATTTTCCAATTTTTGGGATAAACCTTGGAACATTGGGATTTTTAGCGGAAACTGAAATGGCAGAACTTGATCAGGCACTTGAAAAACTGTTTGCGGGGGAATATGTGATTAAAGAGCAGATGATGCTTGGCGTTTCCGTAAACACGGGCGGCAGAAGATACGTACTCCCGGATGCACTAAACGATCTTGTGCTTACGCGCAGTGGTTTTTCGCGGGTGATTGGCGCGGGAGTCTACATAAATGGGGATCTGGTCAGCGACTACCGCGGGGACGGGGTGATTATTGCAACGCCAACTGGCTCGACAGGGTACAATCTCTCGGCGGGTGGTCCAATTATCGCGCCGGAGTCCAACGTGATGGTGATCACTCCAATCTGCCCGCACTCGCTTGGCGCGCGCAGTATTGTTGTGACGGATAGGGATGTAGTGAGAGTAAGTGTGCGCACAAGCAAAAAAACGCAGCAGGAGGAGGCTATTGCCACGGTGGACGGCAGATCCTCGATAAAACTTAGAGCAAAAGATTATATTGAAGTGCAGCGTGCTGAGCGCGCAGTAAAGCTTGTGCGGCTTTTAGATCGGAGTTTTTATGAGGTGCTGCGGGCAAAACTTCTGGGTGGAGGATACAGAAATGAAATTAAGCAGACAGAGCAAGATTATTGAACTGATTGCGGAACACGAGGTGGAAACGCAGGAGGAACTAGCGGAACTTTTGCTTACGGCGGGCTATCCAGTAACACAGGCAACAATTTCCAGGGATATCCGCGAACTAAACTT
Source organism: uncultured Lachnospiraceae bacterium (assembly GCA_910577165.1). Lineage (GTDB taxonomy): Bacteria > Bacillota > Clostridia > Lachnospirales > Lachnospiraceae > RGIG4057. The sequence continues at coordinate 69,717 of CAJTLX010000003.1, read as the reverse complement.
GACCAAAGTGGCAAATGGAGCGGGAAAACAAAAGTATATTGTACTGCGGGGGCAGGAGGGCGCGCTTCCTGAAAAATATGCACGCATCCTAAAAGATGGCTTTGTGTCGATGGATATGGCGGGAAATATCCTTGTGGTCAAGACCGTTTCCGGTATGGCAATGGCAGTGGCGGCGGCGATTGATGCGATCCATATCGAGGGGATTGTCGGCTGTATTGCCGGGGACGATACAATTATGTGTGCTGTCCGGACAGTGCAGGAGGTCAAAAAGGTAACGAAAAAAATTTCTAAACTTCTTGGTAATTAAATTCTAGGTCAGAAATAAACTTAAAACTTAGGACTTGCAACCACAACCTGATTGTGCTAAAATTGTGAAGCATGAAAATAAGGAATATGAAAGGATATGGAAGGAGTATTTTATGTCAGGACATTCAAAATTTGCAAACATTAAACACAAAAAAGAAAAGAATGATGCGGCAAAAGGAAAGATTTTTACGAGGCTGGGCAGAGAGATCGCCGTCGCGGTCAAGGAGGGTGGACCGGATGTAAACAATAACAGCAAATTAAAGGATATTGTCGCGAAGGCAAAGTCAAACAATATGCCGAACGATACCATTGAGCGCAGCATCAAAAAAGCGGCGGGGGATGCGGGCAATGTCAATTATGAATTTGTTTCCTATGAGGGCTATGGACCGAGTGGAACTGCTATTATTGTGGAGGCACTTACGGACAATAAAAACCGCACGGCAGCAAATGTGCGCAATGCTTTTACCAAGGGTGGCGGCAATGTTGGAACGCAGGGTTGTGTATCATTTATGTTCGATACAAAAGGGCAGATTATTATTGATAAGGAAGAGTGCAAGCAGGATGCGGATGAACTGATGATGCTTGCACTGGATGCGGGCGCGGACGACTTTAACGAGGAGGAGGACAGCTACGAGGTACTCACGGCAGAGGATGCATTTTCGGCAGTGCGCGAGGCGTTAGAGACGGCGAGGATTCCAATGCTTGAGGCAGAAGTGACGATGATTCCACAGACTTATGTGACATTGACAAGTGACAATGATATCAAGATGATCCAGCGGACGCTCGATCTGCTAGATGAGGATGATGATGTACAGAATGTATATCATAACTGGGATATGCCGGAGGAAGAGGAATAATCTCTTGAAAAAATTTTAGATAAATGTAAAATATTTTAAATTTAAGACTCCAAACTAATTGACCGACGGTTTGGAGCGTTTGTTTTGCTGGCAATGTCAGTGGTTGTGGTAAAAATAAAATTACTATTCATAAATTGTTAACAATTTCGCCATAGGGAAGTCATAAACGGGGGGCATAATAAGATTGAACATGAGAAGTGCTTACATCTAAGTTTTGAACTTTTTTTCATAAATACTACCCCCTCAGAAAGGCAGCCGGTAACGGCTGCCTTTTCCCTTGTATGTGAATATGGATAAACCAATACAGCAAAACTGTTTCTACTTAACTATAGCAAGTATATTTTAAGTTAGAGGGAAAATGGAAATATCTTGTAGTTGCAAAAAAAGTATAAGAGAAAAAGAGAAAAAGTCCGATAAGTATAGGGAGGGGATCTCATGATTTTCACCAATTTGCAAGATTTCTTGCGGGGGAAGCCTCCCATTTGTGAAAAAACTTACCAAAAAAGATAGAAAAATGACACAGTTTTGTCAAAGGAATCCAGTAAAATGGAAGTAATGAGAAAGTGAGGGTGTTGCCTGGAAAGGGCGGAATTATCCTGACTGGCAGATTATATAGGAATTTTTTTGAAATGGAGGATGGATGTTTATGAAGCGAGGAGCAAAGATTGCAGTAATGTTAATTTTGGCACTGGTGCTGCAGGGCGTGCCAAATATGCTGCCACAACAGCCACAAGTGATTGTGGAGAATGTGACGGGACAGGAGAGTCCGCCAGGGGAGGGAAAAGAGATTGCGATGCCCCAGCCGGGGAGTATGGGATTGGTGCAGGCGTATGCTGCTCCTACAACACCGGGGGCAATAGATACTCCCCCTGCTAATACAGATACCCCGACCCCTGACCCAGGTACTCCAACGCCCGATCCAACAGGAACACCAGTTGTTACGGTAACGCCGCCCCCTGTCTTAACTCCGGCTCCAGGCGTGACTTGGGGAGAGGTTAAGTTTTACTTTATTGGCGGGGAAGCTGGCACGGAGCCAAGAGATGAAATTACCATACCAAATAATAATCGTACACATACGGTATATGTCGGATGTAGTCTGGGATATATTACATCCGATATGAAGATTACCAAATGGGATAGTGCGGATGAAAAGATTTTTACGGTAGAGCCAAGAAAGGGTTCGGATAATCACCTTTCCTTTGAACTTGATGTCAAGGGGATTGGCACAGCGAAGCTTCATGCAGAAATTGAAGTTAAAGTGGGGGATCAGACCTACACCTATCAGGCTTATTGTGATATCCGTGTACCACTTAAATTAAAGGCATCGGAGGATGAAAATAACATTAACCCAAAATTGCCAGATCCAAATGATCCTTCGGCATCTTACGGAATGATTGACAAGGTAGTATACAATGAGACAAGTGAGAAAAAGACCATACAGCTTACCACACCGGAAGATAACAAAGACCGTTCCCATTATTTGCCAATGTTTGAATTTATAAACTATAAAACCGGGGTGAACAGTCTTTCCGAAGGACCAGGCAGAGATTTGCTCGACATTGCAACAACGGATAATTTTGCGCCATATGTGGTAGATATTGAAAAGACCGATCCGGATGTAGCAACTGTGGATGAATTTGGTTATATCACAGCGGTAGGTGCTGGTTGTACAGAAGTAACATTTAAAACACTGGATGGAAAAGATGCAAAGACCATTACAATTATTGTGGCACCGAAGGTTAAAGTAAAAGATGGCGGTGGAATATATGGAAAATTTACCAATAATCTGAACTATGATATGTCTGCCATCAGCGGCAGTGCGGTGAGTCTGACTCTTGAAACAAACGCAAAAACCGCCGATAAAATCCGCTGGGCATTCTATCTAAAAACCTGGACAAATGAAAACAATCGGTTTGAATTGATCGAAAAAGAGCCGTACTCAAAAGATACGGATTATATGCATATTGATGTTAGCACAAATGATGGTTCAATTACTCTGACCAATTTAAAAGCGGGAATTTACTATTTGGTAGGTTCGCAAAAAGCTTATGAACAGAAGAATGTAAATATCAAAAAGGTATTTATTAAAGTCGTAGTCCCAATTGGGATTTCCGAACGCCGTCTGATTATGAATGTTGGGGATACCTATGATATTTTGCTGAACGCAAATATTCTTGACAAAAGTATGTTTGATGCCTTTGTTGCACAGCCAGATTCGAGAGATCCTTCAAAACCGGATATCAATCAGCTCTCAGATGTGGCGGAATACAGCAGCGGAATTCTTACTGCACTGCGAAAGGGCGATGCGTTCCTGATTCTCAAATATAAAGGAACTGACAATCCTGACAAAGATATCTACGGGGATTCAAGCTTGATAGGAACAGCCTACAAAGCGCAGTATACTATTCCAATTACAGTAATTGACGGTCTCTCGTTAAATATGACCACGGCGACAATGCCAGTTGGCGGTACATTGCAGCTCCACGCGCTTACTTCAAACCGAAGTATTCCGCTTGTGTGGACCAGCAGCGATGAAACGATTCTTACTGTGGATGAGGACGGACTTGTCACGGCACTAAAAGAGGGCAAGGCAACCATTACGGTTTCTCAGACAATCGACAATGTAACAAAGACAGCGACTTGTACCATCACCGTAATTGGGGCGATCACAAAGATTGAGCTTGACCCTGCGTCCAAGCAAATTAAAATCGGTGATCTGTTGACCATTAACGCAAAGATCACCCCTAAGACAAACGGCGCATCACTCAAGTGGATCACATCCGATCCGGCGACAGTTTCCTTAGAACAGGAGGGTGATCTTACCTCCACAGTAAAGGGTCTAAGGGAAGGAATTGCCGTGATTACGGCGATCAATCAGGAGAATGTAGTGGTTGGTTCCTGTATGATTACCGTTGTGGGGGATCACTCCATCAAAAAACTTACGCTCTCACAGACAAATGTAACGACATCCCTTGCGGAGAAGACCCTGCCGCTCTATGCGACCATCACTCCGCCGGATGCGGAGAATGAGCCGATTGTCTGGAGTTCCTCCGACAATACAATCGCAACTGTAGATCAAAAAGGGTTGGTTACATTAAGAAAATCGGGGACAGTAACCATTATCTGTACCGCAAAGAATGACGCTTCGCTTGCGGCGAGCTGCCGTATTACCATCTTACAGGCAGTAACGGGAATTAAACTTGACCAGAGCAATATTACGATGAATGTGGGTGAAACATTCCGTCTGACTTATGTGCTTACCCCGGCAAATGCTTCCAATGTTGCTGTGACCTGGATTTCGACAAATAATGCAGTGGCATCCGTTGACAAAAATGGTCAGGTGTCAGCAAAGGGTGTCGGTCAGGCTTCAATTCTCTTAAAGACTACCGACGGCGGCTATATTGCGACCTGTCTGGTTAATGTCAACCGCGTGGCGACAGCAGTCCGCCTAGATGCAACAGCATTAACCTTAAATGTAGGCGATTCCTATACTTTTGAAACGACCATTACCCCGGCGGACAGTACGGATAAGACTCTTATCTGGGAGATCTCCGACAAGGGAGTTGTCGCCGTCAGCAACAAAGGCAAGGTAATTGCAAAGAAAATCGGTGTTTCCGTTGTTATGGCAAAGACAAAGAGCGGTTCGACCGCCTACTGTACTGTAACGGTACAACAGGGGGTTACCGGCGTGAAATTGGATTCCCATGAAGAGGAACTTTTTATCGGCGATGAGTGGGAATTAAACGCTGTGGTTTCGCCAAAGAACGCGACAAACCAGGAAGTAAAATGGACCTCTTCCGAGCGGAGCGTGGCTTCCGTGGATAAGGAGGGACGTGTGAAAGCTCTGAAAGAGGGTGTTACAATTATTACCTGTACAACGGTGGACGGCGGCTATGTGGACTATTGTGCCGTGCAGGTAAGCAAAAATATTGTCGAGTCCGAAGAACTGAAAATTGATCCGGAGAGCTGCCAGATCGGGGTGGGCAAGACGATGAAATTAACACCTATCTTTACCCCGGAGGACACAACGGATAAGAGTGTGAAATGGGAATCAAGCAATACAAAAATAGTGACGGTGGATAAAAAGGGAAGGATCAAGGGAATCAAGCCGGGAAATGCGGTGATTACCTGTACTGCGCAGGATGGCGGCGGCGCACAGGGTACCTGTGAAGTTGAGGTATGCCAGCTGATCACGGAGATCACTCTCGATAATAGTTACCTTAGTATGGTAGTTGGCGATGTCGCAACGATTGTGCCGACCATTCGCCCGAAGGAGGCAACTTACGGCGTTGTCTGGGAGTCCGAGGATCCGACAATCGCAGTGGTGGATAAGCAGAGCGGACGTGTGACTGCACTGAAGGCGGGCGATACACAGATAAAAGCAAAAGCGGAAGATTCGAGCGGTGTGGAAGCAATCTGTGTTGTCCATGTGCGCAATCCGGTTGCTATCACGAATATCCAAGTTTCAGAGTCCGAGGTAGTTATGGTGCCGGGCGAGGAAAAGACGGTAAGCTTCACAATTCTTCCTGCTGGGTATACAGATAAATATGTGTGGTCAAGTGATAATCCGGTGGTGGCAAGTGTCAACCGGACAACGGGGCTGATTACAGCAAGGGCACTGGGAACAGCAAATATCACGATCTTAGCAGATTCCGGGCGCACAGCTTCGGTGAAAATCTATGTGGTGGGGTTAAGTAAGACTTCTCTGACCTTAGAGCGCTACACTTCCACTTTGATTAGTCTTGAGGTCTACGGCGCATCGAAAGCGGATCTGGATGTACGCTGGTACTCAGATAACGAGCGCATCGCGCAGGTACAGAACGGAAGGATCACAGGCAAAGCCCTTGGCACGACCTATGTCTATGCGGTGGTAAACGGCAGAAGACTGGCTTGTCGTGTCACTGTGGAGAAAATCCGAAGGTAGAAATAAAATGGAAAAGGGGAGGAAACCAAAAGTTTCCTTCCCTTTTTTTGAAATAGGGAAAGGTCAATTTTATTACAATACGGTAATTGCTATCCATACAAAACAAAAAATTTCCTTTTTTACTGCCGAAAAATTCACAAATTTAGCCGAAAAATTTCTCCATTATTCTAATCTTGTGTCTTTGTCCAATCTGTGATAAACTGTGGAAGAAAACATATGCCGAAAGGAATTACATTTATGCTGGTAAGTCTTCACGCAAAGAATTTTGCAATTATTGACGAGATTGAAGTATATTTTGGGGAACATCTTAACATTATTTCCGGCGAAACCGGCGCGGGCAAATCCGTGATTATCGGCTCCGTGGGCGCGGCACTCGGCGCGAAGGTGACAAAGGATATTGTGCGGGCAGGATGTGAGCAGGCGACAGTGGAGCTTTTGTTTCGGACAAATCAGGAGCGGGTACACACCATGTTAAAAGAGCAGGAGATAAATTTTGAGGAGGATGAAATTTTGATCTCCTACAAGATTACTGCGTCGGGCAAGTCGCTCTTTCGTATTAACGGGGAGATTGTCAGCAGAGCTTTTGTCAAAGAGCTTGCGGGGGAATTGATTGACATTCATGGACAGCATGAACATCAGTCACTTTTAAATAAATCAAAACATCTTGAGATGGTGGATCGCTTTGCCCCGGAGGAACTTGACGGGATCAAGAAAAAGCTGCGCGAAAGCTTTTCGCGCTATCGCGCACTGCAAAAAGAGTATTCGGAGGCGCAGACGGACGAGGAGATGCGTCTGCGTGAACTTTCCTTTCTCCAATTTGAACTCAACACGATCGAGGAAGCAAATTTAATTCCTGGCGAGGAAGAGGAATTGATGCGCGAACACAAAAGACTTGCAAATGCCAATACCATACAGGAAACCTTATCAGCGGTATACCGTTTAAGCAGCGAGGGGGGAGAATCCGTTGCAGAACAGCTTGGATATGCGGTGCGCCAGCTTGCAAAGATTGAACAGTACGATGAGAAATTGGCAGATCTCTATGCAAATTTAGAATCCCTAGAAGGAATGATGCATGATTTTAATCGCGAGTTAAATAGTTATATGGAGGACTGCGAGGATGAGGGGGAGCATTTCGCACAGGTGGAGGAGCGTCTTAATCTGGTCAACCGCCTGACAACGCGCTATGGAACAAATGTTGCGGGCGTGCTGGCGTATGCGCAGGAATGTCGGGAAAAAATTGAAAAATATGAAAATTATGATCAGTATCTGGAAAATTTGAGGAAAGATTGTAATAAAGTAGAAGAAGAATTAAAGGAATTATGTATGCAGGCTTCCACGCTGCGCAAGGAGAGTGCGAGAGAATTGACCGTGCAGCTTGCACAGGCACTGCAGGATTTAAATTTCCTCGATGTACAGCTAGAGCTGCATTTTGAAACTCTGGAAAATTACACGGCAAATGGCATAGATGACGCGGAGTTTCTGATCTCCACAAATCCTGGCGAAGCACTGCGATCATTGTCGCGCATTGCATCGGGCGGGGAACTTTCCAGAATTATGCTTGCATTAAAATCTGTCTTTTCTGGGAAAGATGAAATTGAAACCATGATTTTTGACGAGATTGATGTGGGGGTCAGCGGAAGAACCGCACAAATGGTTTCGGAGAAGATGGCAAAACTTTCCAGAAAACGACAGTTATTATGTATTACACATCTTCCACAGATTGCTTCGATGGCGGACACGCATTTTATTATTGAAAAAACAACGGACGGGTTAAGGACGTGTACTGAGATTCACAAGCTAGAAAAGGATGGAGAAATAGCAGAGATCGCGAGGATGTTAGGTGGCGTACAGATCACGGATAAAGTTCTAGAGAGCGCGTCCGAGATGAAGGCGTTAGCAGATGCAAAAAAACAGGAAGTATTCGCCAGCAAAAGTGAAAAATGCTAGTTTATCCGCAGGGCTTTTGCACATACTAGAAAACGGGAATAAGGATATATCCTATGGATATATCCTTTTTTATGCGCACGCTGATGCAGAAAAATTACATTGGCAGCGCAGCGAAATTATGTGCTTTGCTCATAGAGAGAGAAAAAACTCTCTCCTCATCGACACAAACTCGTGCAGAGGAAGGAGGACGCGTGCGTAAACGCTAAATTATATAGAATCAAGGACATAGCTGCCAGCGGGCGGAAAGGAAGGAATTATGGAATATCCAAAGAAAAATATACCAAAAAAGCTGAGGAGAAAACAAAAAAATAGCAGGATGGAAGCAGTGCGAAAAGGGGATATTCTTTATTATACCGTGCCAAAGAGTACATTGGAGGAAGATAAAGCCAAGAGCCGATATCAGCGTTTTCTTATCTGGTGCGCGTTTTTTACCTTTTTTTTTCTGCTTGCATTTAGCTATTGGAGAATGTGGAACCTGATTCCGGATAAAGTGCGCATCTTAGTCAATGAGACGGAACAGTTTGACTTGAATATACCGCTTATGGCGGACTTTTCACAGGAAAATGTCGGAGTACTCTCCGTCAATGATTCCAATATTCCCGCAGGAAGTCTGCATATCAATCTGCGGGATAAATTTACGCTGCGCGCAGATCAGACGGGAAGTTACAAATTAGATCTCAAACTTTTTGGTTTTATTCAACTAAAACAGGTTTCACTGGACGTACTCAACAATATTGAAGTGGTTCCGTGCGGCAATCCGATCGGCATTACCATCAAGACCAAAGGCGCATTGGTTCTTGGAACCGGCGTAGTCGCGACGGAATCTGGCAATGTGGAGCCAGCCTCCTCGGTTCTAATGACTGGGGATTATATTATTGCGGTGAACCGTGTGGAGATCGATGGGAAGGAAGAATTAATCAAGGCGATTCAGGCGAGTCCAGAGGATCGGCTGATCCTAACTGTTCTGCGTGGGAGCGAGCAATTTGAAGTGCAGGTAAAGCGCGTGCGCACCGCCGCGGGGGACTATAAAATTGGGGTGTGGGTGCGGGATGATACACAGGGGATTGGAACTCTGACCTTTATCACAACTAATGGCAGATACGCGGCACTTGGTCATGGGATCTCCGATGTGGATACAGGGATCTTAATGACCGCCGCGGGCGGAGATATCTATGACGCAGAGATTCTCTCCATCACAAAGGGAAAGACCGGTTCGCCCGGCGAGCTGACCGGCGTGATACGGAAATCGGAGAGTACACGGCTGGGCAATGTGTCAGCCAATACTTCGCGCGGCGTGTTTGGAAGGCTTGCGGTGGAAAATGGTGTCGGGGAGCGTTTGCAGAAAAAAAGCAAATATGGCATAGTGGAACTTGGACTGCGCCAGGAGGTCAAAATTGGTCCCGCAACAATTCTCTGCCAGGTGGACGATGAGATTCGCGAGTACAATATCGAAATTGAACATGTGGACTATGCCAATTCCAAGCAGAGCAAGGGATTGGTGCTGCATATTACGGATGAGCAGCTGATTGAAAAGACTGGCGGAATTGTGCAGGGAATGTCCGGAAGTCCTATTTTGCAGGAGGGGAAACTTATCGGGGCGGTCACTCATGTGTTCGTTCGCGATGCCACAAGAGGCTACGGCACATTTATCGAAAATATGCTTGATTTTCCGGAATAACGCCAATAGAACAGCATTCCATCATTTCTTCGAGAAACTTCCAAAAATTGGTAATTTTATACTTGATTTTTTCCAAATTTTGGTGTATCATAGATTTCGAAATGGAAATAAATGGCTCCTAATATCGAACCGGCGACCATTTTCTGTTTTGCAACCAAAAAATAGCTCAAAAAAAATGGCAGAAAAGAGGGAAAGAAAATGGAGAAAATCAATGTCTTAATCGTGGATGACAACGCACGCACTGCCAGTATGCTGGAGGAGATCGTGCAGGGGGACGAAGAGATGACCGTGATCGGAAAAGCGGAGAATGGTCTGGACGCACTGGAGATGATAAGGGACAAGGAACCCGATGTAGTTCTTCTTGATCTGATTATGCCGAAGCTTGATGGATTAGGGGTACTTGAAAAGGTAAAAAAGGATAAGGAACTTAAAAAAGTACCAGCATTTATTGTGATTTCTGCAATTGCACAAGAGAGAGTAACCGAAAATGCATTTGAACTTGGAGCGAGTTACTATATTTTGAAGCCGTTTGATGTCAGTGTGGTGCTAAGTCGGATACGCCAAGTCGGCGGCAGAAGCAGCCAGCACATTTTGGAAAAGAGAGGCGTGATCGCAGCGGGAGAGATCGTATCGGCAAGCCGCCCGCATAATCTCGAAGCTGATGTCACAGATATCATTCATGAGATTGGCGTACCCGCGCATATCAAGGGTTATCAGTATCTGCGCGACGCGATTATGATGTCGGTGGACGACCATGAAATGTTAAATTCCATTACAAAACAGCTTTATCCATCAATCGCCAAGCGTCATAAGACAACGCCGAGTCGCGTGGAGCGCGCAATTCGCCACGCGATCGAAGTGGCATGGAGCCGTGGAAAGATGGATACCATCAATGATCTATTTGGTTACACGGTCAGTTATGGCAAGGGAAAGCCGACAAATTCTGAATTTGTAGCACTGATTGCCGACAAGATCCGACTGGAGTATAAAAGTGCCGGACTTGGGGGGATGTAAAAAAAAAGTCAATTTACCTCTTTTCGAAAAATGAAGAATATGGTATAATTGAAAAAAGAGCATTTTGATGCTACAGGAAAACAGGAGGGCGAAGGATGAAAAAGATACTGTTTGTTGCTTCTGAGTGCGTGCCGTTTGTAAAGACGGGCGGTTTGGCAGATGTTGTCGGTTCACTGCCAAAATACCTCAATAAGGAGCAGTTTGATGTCAGGGTTATGCTTCCGAAATATATGATGATACCGGATAAATTTAAACAGAATATGCATTACAAGACGCATTTCTATATGGAATTGAACTGGCGCAGTCAATATGTCGGAGTGCTTGAGAGTGTTGTGGACGGGATCACATTCTATTTCATTGATAACGAATTCTATTTTGCGGGAACAAAACCGTATGGAAATATTTATGAGGATATTGAAAAATTTGCGTTTTTCAGCCGCGCATGTCTATCCGCGCTGCCGGTGATTGATTTCCGTCCGGATATCATTCACTGCCATGACTGGCAGACAGGGCTTGTGCCAGTATATTTGCATGACAGCTTCCAGGGTGGCGAATTCTTTAGGGGCATCAAGACCATTATGACGATCCACAACCTGAAATTCCAGGGCATCTGGGATAAAAAGACCATAAAAAACATTACGGGGCTGGGAGATTACTATTTCGCGCCGGATAAGCTAGAAGCTTACGGAGATGCGAACTATTTAAAGGGCGGCATTGTCTACGCGGATTATGTGACGACCGTCAGCGATTCCTATGCAAACGAGATCCGTATGCCGTTTTATGGCGAAGGGCTGGACGGGCTGATGAATGCGAAGGCAAACCGCTTAGTCGGGATTGTAAACGGCATCGATTACGACGAGTATAATCCGGAAACTGACCCGTATATTGTACAGCACTACAATGCAAAGACCTTCCGCAAGGAGAAAGTGAAGAATAAACACGCACTCCAGGAAGAGCTTGGTCTTGAGGTGGACGATGGAAGATTTATGATCGGTATTGTCTCCCGTCTGACTGACCAAAAGGGCTTTGATTTAATTGATTATGTGATCGAGGAGATCTGCGCAAATGATACACAGCTTGTTGTGCTTGGCACCGGGGAGGAGAAGTACGAACATCTGTTCAGGCATTTTGCATGGAAGTATCCGAACCGTGTGTCGGCAAACATATTCTATTCCAATGAACGTTCCCACCGCATCTATGCGGCCTGCGACGCGTTCTTAATGCCATCGCTCTTTGAGCCTTGTGGATTAAGCCAGCTGATGAGTCTGCGCTACGGCACTGTGCCGATTGTGCGTGAGACTGGAGGGCTTCGCGATACTGTGCAGCCATACAATCAGTACGAGGGGACTGGTACGGGCTTTGGTTTCTGCAATTACAACGCGCATGAGATGCTTAACACAGTTCGCTATGCAAAGGATGTCTACTACAACCACAAGCGTGAGTGGAATAAGATTATCGATCGTGGCATGGCGGCAGATTTCTCGTGGTCTGCATCGGCGAAAAAATATGAGGAATTATATTACAGGATGTAGAAACGGTGACAGAGGGATGAGCGAGCAGGGAAGATTTTTCTTTCCCTACTCGCGCGCCGGATGCAGGCAGCTTCAGCTGCATAATTCTTCTCCGCATCCGTATGCATAAAAAAATTCCCACGGGCAGGAATCGCTCGTGGGAATTTTTTACAAATTATAGGAAAGAAAGGTGGAAAGATATGAAACTACAAACTTTGTTAAGGGAAGTGGATATTGATAAGGTGGGAATTTACACTGGCAAAGACAGGGAAGCAATTAGGGAAATTTCCATCGGGGAGATAGAGAGAGAGATTTCCGATATTATTTACGACTCAAGAAAAGTAATTTCCGACTGTATTTTCGTAGCACTTTCCGGCGTGAGAAATGACGGGCATGATTACCTTTCGGATGTGGCAGAAAAGGGGGCAGTCGTACTTGTTGTGGAGAATAGGGAAAAAACAGAAGCAATTCTTGCTGGATCTTCCCTGGAAAATCCGGTATTTATCGTGTATGTAAAAGAAACAAGAAAAGCACTGGCACAGCTATCTGCGGTATTTTTTGACCACCCGGAGAAAAAACTTACCACGATCGGGATCACAGGCACAAAAGGCAAGACCACCACAGCCTATATGGTGTATTCTGTTCTGACACACGCGGGCATAAAGACGGGGTTAGTCGGGACAATCGAAACATTGATCGGCACTGAACATATTTCCTCAAGCAATACCACTCCGATCTCCTATTTGCTCTATCAATATTTTGACCGGATGGTAAAAGAGGGATGTAAATGTGTGGTGATGGAGGTTTCCTCACAGGGCTTAATGCAGTACCGCGTATATGGCGTGATCTTTGACTATGCAGTGTTGACCAATATCGAGCCGGATCATATCGGTCCAGGGGAACATTCAAGTTTTGAAGAATATATGAAGTGTAAGGGACAGCTTTTTCGCCAGTGCAGGATGGCGTTAGTCAATGCGGATGACGCGCATTGGCAGACCGTACTTGCTGGTGCTTCCTGTCCGATAAAAAAATTTGGACTGAAAGAAGAAAAAGATTATGTACTTTATGCAAAAAATATGCGTTTACATACAGAAAAAGGCGGGCTTTCCATCGCCTATCATTTGGCGGGTGAAGCAGAATTTGATGTGCAGGTAAATATTCCGGGCAAATTTACGGTTTATAATTCGATGACAGCAGCGGCGATCTGCCTTGAACTTGGTATAGCACCAAAGATAATCCAGGACTCACTTTTAAATGCGAAAGTGCGCGGGAGAGTTGAACTGGTGCCAGTGTCGGAAAAATTTACAGTTATGGTAGACTATGCACACAACGCAATGAGTTTAAAGAGCCTGTTGACCACGATCAGAGAATACCATCCAAAGCGTCTTATCTGTCTGTTCGGCTGCGGCGGGAACCGCTCGCGCGACCGCAGATTTGAGATGGGGGAGATCTCTTCGCGCTATGCCGATCTTACAGTGGTGACAACGGATAATCCGCGCTATGAAAAGCCGGAAGATATTATCTTAGATATTATCTCGGGGGTGAAAAAGTCGGACGGGAAATATATCTCAATTGTAGATAGAAAAGAGGCTATACGGTACTGTATTGAAAATGCACAGGAAGGGGATATCATTATTATCGCTGGAAAAGGGCATGAGGACTATCAGGAAATTTGTGGGGTAAAGCATCCTATGGATGATCGGGAGATGGCACTTGAATGCGCAAGGGAAATAAAAGAGAAGTTTTGATGTTTAAAAAATGAATCTGCTACTGGATTTTTTTTCCGCTTCGTGTTATACTATACAAATAGTGGAGTTTTTGCCGAGACTTCTGAAAAGGCTGCCCGATGGACGAGTCCTTGCGGGTGGTTTTTTCAGTGGTTTCGGACGCTCCACCAAATAAATTTAAAGGAGACAGAATATGTACAAAAGTTATTCTATGGAGCTTGCCGGAAGAACTCTGACTGTGGATATTGGCAGAGTGAGTGCGCAGGCAAATGCGGCAGCATTTATGCATTATGGCGATACAACGGTGCTTTCTACGGTCACTGCGTCAAAAGAGCCAAGGGAGGGGATTGATTTCTTCCCGTTAAGCGTGGAGTATGAGGAGAAGTTATATGCCGTCGGAAAGATTCCGGGGGGCTTTAATAAGAGGGAGGGCAAGGCAAGCGAGAATGCAGTCTTAACTTCCCGCGTGATTGACCGCCCGATGCGCCCTCTCTTTCCGAAGGATTACCGCAATGATGTTACCTTAAACAATATGGTAATGTCCGTAGATCCGGACTGCCGCCCGGAACTTACCGCGATGCTTGGCTCCGCGATCGCGGCAACGCTCTCCGACATCCCGTTTGACGGTCCGTGCGCGACAACGCAAATCGGGCTGATTGACGGTGAGTTTGTGGTAAATCCAAGCCAGGAGCAGTGGAAGAATGGGGATTTGCAGTTGACCGTTGCCTCGACCAGACAGAAAGTAATTATGATTGAGGCGGGCGCGAATGAAGTGCCGGAAGATCGGATGCTTGAGGCGATCTATATGGCACATGATATCAACCAGACAATCATTGATTTTATTGATCAGATGGCAGCGGAGTGCGGAAAGCCGAAGCATTCCTACCAGAGCTGTGCAGTTCCGGAAGAGCTGTTCGAGGAGATGAAAAAAATAGTTCCTCCAGCAGAGATGGAAGAGGCAGTATTCTCCGATGATAAGCAGACACGCGAAGAAAATATCCGTCAGGTAACGGAAAAATTAAAGGAAGCATTTGCGGAGAATGAGGAGTGGCTTGCCATTTTGGATGAGGCAGTTTATCAGTACCAGAAAAAGACCGTGCGCAAGATGATCTTAAAAGATCATAAGCGTCCGGATGGTCGCGCAATCGACCAGATCCGCCCGCTTGCAGCGGAAATCGACCTTATTCCAAGGGTGCATGGATCCGGGATGTTTACGCGCGGGCAGACGCAGATCTGTAATGTCTGCACACTCGCGCCACTTGCGGATGCGCAACGCATTGACGGTTTGGACGAGAATGAAGTCAGCAAGCGGTATATGCACCACTATAATTTCCCGTCCTATTCAGTGGGGGAAACAAAGGTTTCCAGAGGACCGGGACGGCGCGAGATCGGTCACGGCGCACTTGCGGAAAAGGCCTTAATGCCAGTGCTTCCAAGTACGGAGGAATTCCCATATGCCATCCGCACAGTCTCCGAGACCTTTGAATCAAATGGTTCCACCTCGCAGGCTTCAGTCTGCGCATCGACGCTTTCTTTGATGGCGGCGGGCGTGCCAATCAAAAAGCAGGTGGCGGGGATCTCCTGCGGTCTTGTAACGGGGGAGACCGACGACGATTATATTGTGTTGACGGATATTCAAGGGTTGGAGGATTTCTTTGGCGATATGGATTTTAAAGTTGCCGGGACACATGACGGAATCACAGCGATCCAGATGGATATTAAGATTCACGGTCTGACCAGACCGATTGTCGAGGAGGCATTTCGCAAGACAAAGGCAGCGCGCGAATATATTATCAACAATGTGCTTACCCCATGTATTGCAGAGCCGCGCAAGGAAGTCGGCAAGTACGCGCCAAAGATTATCCAGATTCAGATTGATCCGGCTAAGATTGGCGATGTGGTTGGTCAGAGAGGAAAGACCATCAATGCAATTATTGAGCAGACTGGCGTAAAGATTGATATTACCGACGAAGGCGCAGTTTCTGTCTGCGGCACGGACACAGAAGCGATGAAAAAGGCGGTGGATCTGATTGAGATTATCGTTTCCGATTTTGAGGAAGGGCAGATTTTTACTGGAAAAGTTGTCAGCATCAAGGAATTTGGTGCATTCCTTGAATTTGCACCGGGCAAGGAGGGGATGGTGCATATCTCCAAAATTGCAAAAGAGCGGATCAACCGCGTGGAAGATGTGTTGACCCTTGGCGATGTAGTAAAGGTCGTATGCCTTGGCAAGGACAAGATGGGACGCATAAGTTTTTCCATCAAGGACTGTCCGGAAAAGGCGTGAATTAAGGGATAGACCGAAAAAAAGAAAAACAAGTGAAAAACGGCTGGACAATTGTCTGAGCCGTTTTTCTGCAAAATATGAATAGGTGGGACTTTAAAATTTAAATTCATTGATAAAAATTACAAGTCAGTATTGTTTTGAATTATTTAAAAAAGTCCAGAAAGGAAAACTATGTTAGAATATAGATATGATACCCAGCTTTTAATTGATGGAGAAGATTTGGATGAAGATGCCATCAGTGACTATTTTAATGAAAATTTTAACGGGGATTGTCTTTTGGCAGTTGGCGACGAGGAGATGATAAAGATTCATTTTCATACAAATGAACCGTGGAAAGTATTGGAGTACTGCGCATCGCTCGGTGAAATCTATGATATTGTTGTGGAGGATATGGACAGGCAGTCGAGGGGACTGAAGGGCTAAACATGAAGGAAAATATGGATAGCATCAGAGAGGATAGTTCCACACAGGCATGGAATAAACTGGGGGAAGAATGGTTTGCATTGGCGCAGAACGGGGAGAGCCGAATGCAGTTTATCATGCCTTACACACTTGAAAAGCTTGGAGAGGTAGCGGGAAAGAAAATTCTTGATTTAGGATGCGGGGAGGGTGGATATTCCAGGTCACTGGCAAAAAAAGGTGCAGAACTTTTTTCTGTTGACTGTTCACAACCTGCATTTTGAGCCAAAAACTTGGGAAGCACCATTATGGGGTGGAACCATTCCCGTAATTTGGCGGCATCGGACATTGCAGGACTATGTAAAGACCTTTGTAAAAAATGGGCTTGTTATTGTGGATTTGAATGAACCAACCCCGACAAAGGAACAGATTAAGATCTCCGTGCCGATCGCATGGCGGCTAACGCTTTTTCTAAATTTTAAAATTTTGATATCTTAAAAAAGGCATCTGCCAAATAGCAGGTGCCTTTTTTTCACGCAAGCGGTTTTTTATGCGCTGTGATAATGCTGCGGATCACCTCAAACAGATGAGGTTTTAACCGTGCTAAATCCACGGGATCCTTGTAGAGGATGGCACTGTAACAGGTCGAGCTGACCAGCTCAATAATAAGGAAGAGCATAATTTCCGGGTCGCGGATCGGGACATCTGCCTCGGCGATCATCTGCTCATAGACCTTTCTGAAATCAATATCCTCATCCGAACCCGCAATCAGGGCATTCTTAAAGATCCCCCAGCTTAAATTTTTATTGATCAGATTTAAAAGTGCCTGGTTCTCATTAAGCTGGTCGAGAATATGGTCGACGATAAAAACAATCTTGTCATCTAAGCGGGTAAGTCCTGCTGCCTCAAGTGCCTCGGCAGCCTTTTTAAATACAAGGCTTGACTCATGTGCGATCAGTTTATTGCGGATATCATACTTGTCCGTAAAGTACAGATAGAAAGTACCTTTTGCAATTCCGGAAGCCTCCGCAATCTCGGAGATGGAGGTCTTGTTAATCCCCTTGGTCGTAAAAAGATGAAACGCAGTGTTTAAAAGCGTTTCTTTTTTTTGTTGTTTGTTTAAGTCGATTTTGGTTCCCATGGGATATTTCCTCCTGCCTTTTCCTGTTCATTTTTGTTTCCCGAATATAGTATATCATATTCCTTTTGGTTTTTGCAAGGTCACAAATATAGTAAAATGCCCGTCTTTTTCATAACAAATTCTAACAATTCTAAACAGAATATTAAATAATGACCAATGGTCAATTTTAATATTGACGAATGGTCAGTTTTATGATATCCTATTTTCAAACAGAAAAATGACCGTTGGTCAAAATGAAAGGATGAGAAGATATGGTGAATTTTGGAAAAAAGGTGGTAAAGTACCGAGTCCCGATTTTAGTGATCAGTATTTTGTTATTGATTCCTTCGGTGTTTGGCTATGTCAACACGAAAGTGAATTACGACATACTGTACTATCTGCCGGGCGAGATTGACACGATGGTGGGGCAGGATATTTTGCTCGAGGATTTCGGTAAGGGTGCGTTTTCCATGTTTATGGTGGAAGGGATGGAAAACAAAGATGTTTCAGAACTAAAGAAGAAGATTGAACAAGTGGACGGTGTGGATTCGGTGATCTGGTACGACAGCATTTTAGATATCAGCGTGCCGATGGAGCTTTTGCCAAAGGATTTGCTTGATGTTTTTCAGAATGGCGATACCACACTGATGGCAATTTTCTTTAAAGATACTACTTCCGCATCGGAAACCATGCAGGCGATCGAGGAGATTCGAAAGATTGGCGACAAGCAATGTTTTCTCGCCGGTATGTCCGCTGTGGTAACGGATACCAAGAATTTATCAGATTCGGAAACCCCAATCTATGTGATGATTGCCGTGTTACTTTCCGTGTTGGTTCTCTCGGTAACAATGGATTCCTTCCTTGCGCCGCTTCTGTTTTTGCTTAGTATCGGAATGGCGATTGTATATAATCTTGGAAGCAATTACTTCTTCGGGGAAGTTTCCTATATTACAAAGGCACTCAGTGCGGTATTGCAGCTCGGTGTAACAATGGACTATTCCATTTTCTTATGGCACAGCTACAAGGAAAATCAGGAGCGTTTTCCTAAGGATAAGAACCGTGCGATGGCACACGCAATCTCCAATACATTAACTTCCGTGGTGGGCAGTTCCATCACCACCATTGCCGGGTTTATCGCTCTGTGTTTTATGAGTTTTACCCTTGGCAAGGATCTTGGGCTTGTGATGGCAAAAGGCGTTGTCTTTGGGGTGGTTGGCTGTATCACCATTCTCCCGGCAATGATCCTTATTTTTGATAAGGCACTCACAAAGACCATGCATCGCCCGCTGATTCCGGATATTGGGAAATGTGCTAGTTTTATCACAAAACACTCCTGGGTATTTGTCGCACTGTTTTTAGCAATTTTATTCCCTGCGCTGTACGGCTACACACATACGGATGTTTATTATAACCTTGACCGGACACTTCCGGATGAATTGGCAAGTATTCAGGCAAACAAGAAGCTTGAGGAAAATTTCAATATGAATTCCATCCATATGGTATTAGCAGATTCCGCACTTGACGGCAAGGTTGCATCGGATATGCTTGATGAACTTGCAAAGGTGGATGGCATTTCCTTCGCGCTCGGTTTTGATTCCTTTGTGGGCGGTGCAGTGCCGGGGGATTTCTTTCCAAAAGAACTGACTGAAAAATTAAAGGGAGATCGCTACCAGCTGATGCTTGTCGCATCGGAGTACAAAGTGGCTTCCGATGAGGTCAACGCCCAGATTAATCTGTTAAATGATATTGTAAAGAAATATGATCCGAAGAGTATGGTGATCGGTGAAGCACCATGTACAAAAGATTTGATTGAGATTACCAATGTGGATTTCCAGACGGTCAGCGCGGTTTCCATTATCGCAGTATTTGTGATTATCGCGTTTGTGTTCCGCTCCATTTCCCTTCCAGTTTTGCTGGTGGCGATAATCGAATTTGCAATCTTTATCAATATGGGGATTCCGTGCTTTACTAAAACGGAGCTTCCATTTATCGCCTCCATTGTTATCGGAACCATACAGCTTGGCGCGACTGTGGACTATGCAATTTTAATGACTACCCGCTACCGCAAGGAGCGAAGTCTTGGGAATGAGAAGATGGAGTCCGTTACTACGGCACTTAGCACTTCGATGAGTTCCATTTTAATCAGCGCATTCTGTTTCTTTGCCGCGACATTTGGAGTTGGGCTGTACTCGGATATCGATATGATAAGCTCCCTGTGTTCGCTGATGGCAAGGGGCGCGATTATCAGTATGATTGTAGTAAACTGTGTATTGCCATCCATGCTGCTGTTATTTGACAGGGTGATTGTAAAAACAAGCTATAATTTTCTTGGCGAGAGAAGTGCTGCGGACAGAAAGGCGGGCAAGGGAAATAAGGAGAATCGCTTAGCTTAATTTTAGATTTAATGGTATTTTTAAGGATGATTTAAAAAAATTTGACCGTGGGGACGGCGGAAAAGAGGAAGATTATGATGAAGACATATCAGAAATTAGTTGCAGGTGGATTGATTGTGGCACTTTCGGCGGGAGCGACTTTTATGTATGCGGGAAACCGCGTGGATGCGGGAGTGGGCAATGCGGTAACTGTCGGGGTAAATTCGGAGGCAAAGCTTTCGGTGACAAAGACAGAGAGCGCGCTTAAAATGGCGAAAAAGGAAGTGGTCTATGTATTTACCGGTGCGGACGGGAAGGAAAATAAAATTGTAGTAACGGATACCCTGACCAATCCGGACGCGCTAAGTAGCCTCTCCGATATCACAAGTCTGCAGGATATTGTCAATGTAAAGGGCAATGAAGAATTTGCGCAGGATGGCGCGAATCTGACCTGGCAGGCAAATGGAAGCGATATCACCTATCGCGGAACGACAAGTGAGGCGGCTCCGGTCGGCGTGAATGTGGTGTATTTTCTGGATGGCAAGGAAATTTCAGCAAGTGATTTGGCAGGAAAGAGCGGCAAAGTAACCATACGTTTTAACTACTATAATCATCGCACTGAGAAAGTAAAACTTGATGGCGGGGAGGAGGAGATCGTTGTTCCATTTGCAATGGCGACAGCGGTTCTGCTCGACGAGGAAAAATTTTCCAATATCGAAATAACGCATGGAAAGCTGCTCCATGAAGGGAATGTATGTGCGGCGGTTTTAGTTGGAATGCCGGGTGTGGCAGAGAGCCTTGGGCTTTCTGACGATTTTTCTGCGGACTATGCGGAGATCACTGCGGATATGGTGGATTTCTCGCTGACAAATACTTTTACGGTAGCGACCAATAGTTTGTTTGCGGATCTTACGCTTGATGAGGAAGCGGATTTAGATTCCCTTAGCGATGCATTTACCAGACTTAGCGATGCGACGGATGAGTTGGCGGAGGGCACTTTAAAGTTAAAAGATGGCGCGGGAAACTTAAAAGATGGAGCGAAGGAATTAGCCGAAGGTGCAAAGAAACTTTCCGATGGTGCGGGAACGCTTTCTTCTGGGGCAACAACCCTCTCGGAAAATATGTTGGTACTTGCGAATGGGGCAAAAGATTTGCAGGGTGGCGCGAAGACACTTTCTGAGGGAATGCACAGTTTTATTGCTGGACTTGAGAGCGCGAAGAAAGGTTCTGCGGCACTGGCAGCAGGTGCGAAAAGCTTGAATGATGGCGCGAAAGAATTTGCAGCAGGTGTGGACGCGGCAGAAAAAGGAGTGGGTGCGTTAGCAGCGGGCAGTAAGGAACTTAGCGGCGGCGCGGGGCAGTTACAGGAAGGCGTTAAGAATCTGAACGCTGGAATAGATCAGCTTTCAGCGGGGCTTGCAGGCCTTGATGAGGGTGTGGATACCGCCTATGCTTCACTTGTTGCAACAATTTCCTACAATCAGCAGGTACTTAACGGGCTGAGTGCATTCGCAAAGGCTTATGGGCAGGGACTGGATGCGGAGACAATGACTTCCCTGCAAACCATGATTGGCACATTGCAACAGACAATTGCGGCACAGCAGCAGATTGCGGACAGCATGGCAGAAGAGGGCGCATTAAAGAGTGGAGTTAGCGCGCTTTTAACTGGCGCGGCAAATTTGGATGCGGGGGGAGAAGCACTTTCCTCTGGGGCAGCAGCACTGGCAGAGGGCGCAAAGACATTGGATGCGGGAATTGGAGAATTAGCGGGAAAACTCCCTGCATTAACTGAAGGATTTGGTGCTCTGGAAAGCGGAATCCTTCAAATAGAGAGCGGAGCAACAGAACTGGATGCGGGTCTTGCCCAGTTAAAGACGGCGGGCGGACAGCTTAACGCAGGTGCGGACAGCTTGTACGAGGGAACAAAAACTCTTTCCGGCGGCGCAGATGCTTTGGCGGAGGGCAGTGTAAGCTTAAAAGATGGTGCTAAGGAGCTTGCGGATGGAGCGAATGAACTTTCCTCCGGAGCGAATAAGCTTTCTGATGGTGCTAAGGAACTAGCAGAGGGCAGTGCTACACTTTCGGATGGCATGGAAGAATATCGGGAAGAAGGGATTGGAAAGCTTTTAAATGCCTTAGAAGATGCGGATCTGATCAGTGTCTATAAAAAGCTTGACGCGATGATTGACGCAGCAACACAGTACAAGAGTTTTACCGGAAGAAATAGTGAGATGGACGGCAGTGTAAGTTTTGTAATTCGGACGGAGGAGATAAAGAAATAAGCAGTGGAAGCGAATAGGTAGAAAAAATATTGTGGGTGCAGACGAGTCGGGAAGATTTTTCTTCCCGACTCGATCTATATTATAGCAGATTTTTTGCTATTTTTCAAGACTTGTAATTTTTTTCGCGGGGGAATATTATATTTGTGTATAATATCTTTTGGAGGTTTTAGCTATGACAGAAATGCATATTGATGGGATCTATGATCTGTCCACAATCTGGAAATTTGCTGAAGAAGTATTTCCTTACTTTAAGGAGCGGATGTTAGATTGGGATGTCGTGTACAAGGAATACCTCTCCCGTATATTCTGTATTAATTCCGAGAAGGAACTGCACCTTTTACTGGCAGAATTTGTAAATCTTTTGGGAGATGGACATACGGACTACCGCTTTCCGGAAAAACTGATTGCGGAAAGTGGAGTTTTGCCATTCCGCCTTGTTTTTCGGGAGGGAAGATGGTTTATTGGAGAAACAGTGGAAGAGTTAAAGGAGCTTTTGGGGACAGAAATTTTAGAGATAAATGGGACAAGAGTGCAGGATATCATAAAACAATGTTTTCGGTATATCTATCATGTAGGGGATTATGCCAGTCCTGAGTCAGTGGAAAGAATTTTGCCATTTTTCTTAAAAAAATCTGCAAACTGGATATTGACTCCACTGGGAATGCTATCTTTTAATTTGGAAGAAGAGAACCCTTCGATGATTTCATTCAAAAGGGATAAAAAAGATAGGGGGGAGGAGGGGAGCGATAATTTTTATCATTGTTGTGGAACAAAACTAGAAATGCGAATTTATCCTAAAATCCTGTATGCGCGCATAGATAATTTTTTAAATTTCGATGCAGCGCAGGAGATCTTTTCGGCACTTTCCCAAGGGACAAGCAATGCGGATAAAACATTTGCGGGGGTGATTTTTGATCTGCGAAATAATATCGGGGGAATGACGGCCTATGCGGCGAAGGTTGCAGAATTATTTATCCCCGGTGAATTTCATGCTTATCAGAAAAAAATCCGACAGATAAGTGGAGTGGATCTGGCCTCCGCAAGTCAATATCTACGGATGAGTGAAAAGAAAATAGAAAAGTTGATAAGGGATGGACTCTGTGAGCCGGAGGAAGTAAAACGCTGCTTTGAAATGGCAAAGAATCAATATTATTTTACGTATGTGGACTCTTTTGGCGCGCCCGGACAGAAAGCGTTCTATAATGGATCGGTGATTATTCTGACCTCAAGAGGTACCATTTCCGCAGCGGAAGATTTCACTGCCATGTTTAAAAGCACGAAGCGCGCTATCCTTATGGGAACGCCAACACTTGGCACTACCGGAACACCGCTGATCAAACGTTTGCGCCTCGGCGGTTTTCTTAGAATCTGTTCTGTAGGACACCGGCTTTTCGATGGGACTGAATTTATTGGGAAGGGAATTTTGCCAGATCTTTTAGTGGAAGAAACCGGGGAAGATTATCTTTGTGGAAAAGATACCGTACTCGAAAAAGCCCTTGAATATCTAAGCGAAGAGAAAATTAAGGAAGGGCAAAAATAGATATCCTATAAATACATGAATCTTGTGCGGGCAGGGTTTCCCCCGCCCGACTGTGGTTAAAACATACGAAACAGCCCGATTACTTTGCCGATAATCTGCACATCGTCGTAGATCAGCGGTTCCATAAAATCATTTTCCGGCTGCAAGCGGATATGATCGTCCTCTTTGTAAAAAGTCTTTACCGTGACCCCATCCTCAATCATAGCGACAACAAAATCGCCGTTTTCTGCAGTACTCTGCTTTTGGACAAGAACCTTGTCGCCATCGTAGATCCCGGCATTGATCATGCTCTCCCCCTTGACATGAAGCATAAATGTCTCCGTATTTGGCATATATTCAATCGGGATCGGGAAGTACCCCTCCACATTCTCAACTGCCAACAATGGCATTCCTGCGGCAACTGAACCAAGGATCGGGACACTTACGGATTTGCGCGTCAGATTGAAATTATTATCTACAATCTCTATCGCGCGCGGCTTTGCCGGATCGCGGCGAATATAGCCGTTGCGCTCTAAGGTTTCAAGGTGGGAGTGTACGGAGGAAGTCGAGCGCAGATCAACTGCCTCGCAGATCTCGCGCACGGACGGCGGATATCCCCTGCTGATAATCTCTTTTTTCAAATATTCCAGGATTTCCTGCTGTTTTTGTGTAATTTTTCCATATGACATAGCAACTCTCCATTCTGTTATGAGTATTTGATTTTTACAGTTACTTCTATATGCATTCCTGCGCATAAAAAATGTAAATTAGTATCAATATCATCTCTAAACAATTATACCATATCCGTTTCTAAAATGCAAAACAAATGTTCGTGATTTTGGAATTTTTTTGCGATTTCTGTCGAAAATCGAATATGTGTTCTGAATTTTGAGAAATGGTATTGACTTTCGAACAAATGTTCGATATAATAGAGAGGAACATTAGTTCGAAAAATGTTGCAGGAGGATGAGTGATGATGATATATGAATTGCAGCCGGGGATGTTTATTACGAAGAAGAGGAAAAGGAATTTCCGCAAATTGTTTTTGTTCCGCTATTTTACGGATCGCGCACTGATTTTTTTCCTTGTTGTATTTCTTATGATCTTATCTTTGTTTTTTGTCACAAAGGTAAAGGCGAGGGAGAAGGATGCGCAGGTAAAGACCGTGACCAGCGTGTGCATTTAATGGTCTGCGAAATGACGATATTCACGCAGGTGCATATTTGATTGTGCCATATTTTACAAATGAAAAAATAAATTAAATATTTTGACACAAAGATAACACGCTTTTCTAATACGATAAATATAGTAACTGGTCGTATTTTAAGAAAGAGGATAGAAAGGTTGTGTACATATTGTTTCAAAAAAGAAAAGAACACGAACAGAGAAGGACAGGATATCGAAAGCGATGGATAAAGCAATGCGCACTATTTCTCAGTATGATAATGATATTTTCTGTATTGCCCGCAGTAGCGGTAAATGCAGCGGGAGTAAAACTTTATTATGTGGATACGAAAAAGACCGTGACTTATACGGGGACACGGGCGGCATATGAGTACAATGGCAATTCGGTTTCTCTCGGAAAAATGACGGGGATTTTAACGGATAACGGGGTAGCACTCGGTCCGTATTATGAGATTTTTTCCTGCGCGCTGGGGGTTTCCTGCAAAAAGGGCGCGAACAATTCACTCACCTTTTACAAGGATGGCAATGTGTTGGTTCTCACTCCAAACAGTAAGACAGCAGTGTTAAATGGAAAGTCCGTCGCGATGAGTGCCGCGCCGGTTACGGTGAAATTTATGGATGCGGGGATCACTAGGATTATGGTGCCGACTCGTTTTGTGGCGGAGTCCTTAGGCTATAATTACCGCTGGGATTCGGATTCTTCTACTGCCATTATCAGGGATATGCTTACCCTATCCTATAATAATAAGAAGGTATCTTATCTGGGGACGGCGGGAAGGGTGAATTTTGACGGAAAGGAAATTTCTCTTCCGGGGCTTCCGAGCATTTTGATCAATAATACAGCGATGCTTCGAGCAAAGACAGTATTCGAAAATCAGATGAATGTGGAGTATTCCTATGATAAGACAACGGGGGAGATTGTTTTTGAGATTGGTGATATTGTGTTGAGCTTGCAGGAAAACAGCACCGCCGCATATCGAAATGGAGAGTATTTAGACTGTGGTGTCGCGCCGATCCTTGTCACTAATCTGATAAGTGGCACGACGGAGATGATGGTGCCGGGACGTTTTGTCTCAGAATATCTGGGGTTTGATTACAATTGGAACTCTGCGACGAAGACCTCCGAGATACGCACAACAGATCAGGTGGGTGTTCTGCCAAAAACAGCGGAGCCGACAATCTATCCATCTGAACCATCCCCTGAGATCTCGGATCAGGTGGAGTATTCCTTTGTTGTGGATGCGCAGCGATATCTGGAATTTGAAAATACGCTCGACAATGCCAAGACGAGTATTGCGCGAAGCAGTACAGGAAATACTGCCATTTTACAGGGGCTTACTCAAAATTTAGATGAACTTTACTGCGAGCAGTATATTTTAAAATTTGACCGCCCGATCGGGCAGGTACAGAGCGTTTTAACAGAGAATCTCCTGACGATAACTGCCGGTGATACTTACGCTATATCAAGAGAGTACAAGCTTCCGTCAGGAAATCTCGTAACACGGATTTTGCAAAATTCAGACCCTGCAAAAAACAGTGCTTCTTTCGCGCTTGATCTCTCGGATACGCTCCCATACTATAATTTGGAGCTTACCTCTGATGGCCGTGAACTTTCCATTACCATTTTTCCAAATTATTTAGTTGGTCTGGAGGTTGGAAAAAATCAGACGGGACAATATATGCGTTTTAAGGGAGTCAAGGCGTTCCAGTATACGATGGGAACGGAAGATGGGTATGATGCGGTCTATTTTCACAATACCTGCAATACAGCGGGAAACTTGGTTTTTCCAGATGAATTGTTCGGCAGTTATTTTGAACATGCCTATATGGTGGAAACCGATCCAAATCAGATCAAGCTTTTATACAAGCCGAGATCGGAGACAAAGCTTCGTTTTGTTTCTGAAAGTAATGCTTTGTATATGTATCTGGGAGAAACAGAAAACAAGCCGGGGAACAATACAGATAATACAAGACCGGTGCGCCAGGGACTTTTTGCTTCACTGCCGGATGGGGTGAATATCTCGGATCTTGTGATTGAAGATCAGTATTGGAATCGAAGGATTGTTCTTTCTATGCCGGGAAATCACACCGCGTTTTATCAATCAGATGCGATTCGAAATCCTTACCCTGTAATAGAAGATATCTCTGTGCATTTTGAGGGGGGAAGAACAAAAATTATCTTAACTACCTCGCGCATTCAGGGGTATCAGCTGGCGAAAGAGAACGGCGGATTCTCGCTTCATCTTGGAAATCCTTCCGAGATCTACGATAAGATAGTTGTTCTGGATGCCGGACATGGCGGGATTGATCCGGGAGCAGCAGCCGGAGGATATAACGAGAAAGATATCAATTTTACTATATTAAATCAATATACCAGAGAATATTTTGAAGGGTCCAATATCAAGATTTATTTTACCAGGACAAGCGATGTTAAGATTGACCTCTATGAACGCGCAGATTTTGCCTCCAGAGTGGAAGCGGATATCTTTATCAGCCTCCATATGAATGCGGCTTCTGCGACTTCCGCCGCGGGGACTTCCGTATATTATTCCATTCTGAATACAAGTACCACAAGTGGTGGACTTACCGGAAAGCAGATGGCGACTACCTTAGCAGAAAATCTTTCGAAGTCACTTGGCACGAAAAACCGGGGAATTATCGCAAAAGATTTCGTTGTGGTTCGTGAGACCAGAATGCCTGCAGTATTGATTGAGTTGGCATTTATCACAAATGCAAGTGACCGCAAGATTATTACCACACCAGCGACGCAGAAAAAAGCCGCCAAGACCATTTATGATACTGTGGTACAATTCTTTAAGGATTACCCGACAGGAAGATAACAAAAGGGGGAAATTGGAAAAATAACTAAAAGTAAAGAAATAATTTAAAAAAATAGATGCAATTAAGAAAGAGGAGAAAAGAGAGTAATTAAAAAGAGGACATCAAAGAGAAAGTAACGGAAAAAGAGAATAATCAAAAAAGAGGGCAGCAGTTTTTAATACTGCGGAGGGATTTATTTATCCTTCCGCAGTATTACTTTATCTTTTGCCATACGACGGCGTTCTTCCTCGATTGCCGCATAATGTTTTCTCGTGGTATTAACATCTTTATGACCGAGAACATCCGCGACTAAATAGATATCGCCCGTCTGCTGATAGAGGGCAGTGCCATAAGTACTTCTCAATTTATGTGGTGTGATATTTTTCATTACCGTAACTGTCTGCGCATATTTTTTTACCAGATTTTCTACGCTGCGCACGGTGATCCGCTGTTTTCGTGAGGAGAGAAACAGGGCATTTTCATGTCCTGACACAATCTCTTTAATTTCTTCGCGCTCCTCAAGGTAGGCTTCTAGTGCCTCGCGCACTTCATCCCCAAAATAGACAAAAGCTTCGTATCCGCCTTTTCGCACAATCTTAATCCGGTCGTTATTAAAATCAAGATCAATAAGATCTAATCCGACACATTCTGACACACGAATTCCTGTTCCAAGCATCAGGGTTAATAGAGCTAAATCGCGCCTTTTATTTTTTTTATGGAAACGTCTTTGGGCATCGGAGAGGGTATTCCCGGATTCCACTGCATCTAAGAGATCTGCAATTTCATTTACATCCAAACGGATAATTGCTTTGTCATGAAGTCTTGGCATATCGACCTGCGCGGCGGGATTTACCAAGATCGCCTCCGATTTGTGAAAGAAATTATACATTGAGCGGACAGCTGCCATTTTTCTTTTGATTGCGCGCTCGTTGTTTGTGACCATTTTGCCCTCCGCCGTCTTATAAAATTTTAAGTATTCCATATATTCATTCATATCGGTGAAGGTGAGAGAGGAGAGGCAGTCAAGTTCAAAGTCACAAATTTTTTTGTCGCGATAAATCGGGTTTGACGTTTTGATATACTCGAAAAAAGTCTTTAAATCAATGGCATATGCAATTTTTGTGCGGCTGGCCAAAACATGATCCACACCGATAAAATAAGAACTTAAGAATTTCGGCAGTTCGCTGCGAAGTTCCCGCAATTTTAAAATATTTTTTTGATTTATCTGCTGGGAATAAGTTAAATTTTTCAAAAGCCATTCCTCCATGAAAAATGAAATCCGCTCAAAAATAAAATAGATCCTTGTTCTGCGAGATAAAATAAAGGGAAAATCGGGGAGATTTACCCGTGGCAGAGTGCGGTTTATTATTTCGCTAAACTCAGGTTTTACGAAATAATGGCAAAAAACTCCCTGAATTTTCCAATTTATTAAATTAATAATCTATATTTTAAGCCTAAAAAATTATTATTTCAATTGATATTCTATTTTTACATCGTTTCCCTTAGCCTGTACCTTTGCATACGCGCCGCAGATCATCGGCATTGCCGGAGGCAAATGTCCGAAATCCATATCCATAATTATTGGCACATGGTATTTTGTAAGCAGATCTACCACGGCATGATACTGATCTAATCCCATGGATTCTTCTCCAAAACAATATGGACGACCAATCAGGACTCCCCTGATATGCTCAAACCACCCCGTATGTTCCATCTGCCAGATTGCGCGGCGAATGCCGAATACATTTAAGTCGCATGATTCCAAAAACCAGAGAAATCCGTCATTTTGATAAGCTTTAATATAATTTGACACATTATCGTAGTTTGTCCCAAGCAAATTGACCAGACAATCCATACAGCCACCAAGAAGGCGACCTTCCATAAAAATCTCGTCCTCCTTTTCGCCATCCGAAAAAATTCGCAGAACTTTCGGCTCTGTCACATGGTAAGGAATCAAAGGCTGTTCAGGAGTTTTTAAGGATTCCTTTTCCCAGAGTGGGTATCCTTTAAACTGTAATTTTCTTCCATGGAGAAGTTCCCACAGATCCTCTATACTCTCATGCCATGGCTCCATCCCAAATGTCGGTGCGCATGGCGCGTAAATGGAAGAAGTTTCCAAAATTGTGGTCAATAAGAAAGTAAAATTGGTATTGTCCGAATAGCCCACATACCATTTTGGTATTGCTGCTTTTAGACGTTCAAAGTCAACATAATCCAATGCCTCACACATCAGTTCTCCGCCGCCGCAGGAAAGCAAAATATCATTTTTATATGATGCATAATAATTTGTCAGTTCCTCCCCGCAACTTTGCGGTGTACTGCTGATTCCAATCCCGTCCCCGGCAAAACAATTCAGACCGAGATCCAGTCCATACCCCATCTGGGTAAATCGGTTGCAGGCGTGCAAAAATGCGGAGTGGTAAGGCTCAATATTACAACCAAAAGATGGAGCGACACAGCCGATCACTCCACCTTCTTTTAAAAATTTGGGATATTTCATTTTTCCAGTGACTTTTGTTATTGCTGGCATAAGTTAAAAAATCCTTTCCTTTAAATTTTTGAATTTTTATTGTGATAATCATTGACAATTTTTTGTAACTCTCCTATTTCCTCCGAACTTAGAACCTGATTTCCCAGATAGTCAACAAAAAATTTGATTAGAGAACCGCTGTAAAGCTTATCTAAAAGGATTTCAGTCTCCGAGAACTGAATTGCGCGCTTAGAGATGATCGCTCTGCAAATAAAACCGGGATCTTCCCGCTTGATCGCGCCTTTTTCCACCAGACGCTTGATCACGGTATAGGTTGTATTTTTCTCCCAGCCCACATAATCTTTAATTATTTTCGCAATATCTTTTGCTGCTAAGGACTTATTTGACCATAACAGCTCCATAATATTCAATTCTCCTTCATGCAATTTAATATCGGCCATTGTTCTCAAAACCCCTCTTTGAATTGTTCTCTTTCGATTTCATTTTTTGTCCTATTTCCGTAATATATAGATGGCGATTAATTATCGCCATCTGCGCCGAGCACGGCCGCTGAAGCGGCATCTGCATCTTCGTGCGAGTGCGCATCCCCCGGAGGTCTATGTATTCGGCAATTTTTAATCACCGAATATATAGAATCGTAACATAAATTACCGTAATTATAACAGAAAATCTAATTTATGGCAACTGTTAGTTTTGTGATTCTGTCTGATCAAAATAAAAAAACGCAGACAAAAAGGATTATCCCATACAGAATGCCGCATAATAGGGGATTGTTCTCACTTGGTTTGAAAAATCAAAATTATGTGCGCAAATTCGAAAAGAATACGGAATTTCATGGGATGCCTGGTAGATTCCAATGCTTTTTGAATGTAAATTTCCCTCAATTTTTAATTCCACCGGGATATTAACCCCGTCCATTTCAATCAGAAAATCAATGCGCGCCTGCGAGGAGGATTCCCAAAAGACAGGCTGATAGCCGCAGCAGCAAAGGGTTTGCATGATATAGGATTCCAAAAGCGGACGGCGAAGAGGAAGCTTTTCCCTCTTCCACTCTCCTGCCAGTGCGTATAACAGGGAGGAATCCGCAGGAAAAGCCCGAAACAATTCTTTCTTATCCTCCCTTGTACAAAGTAAGATCAAGCGCGCCTTAGCCAATTCCTTTATGGCTCCAAGAAAAAGTGCCTGCGTTGCTCCGCGCCGAATTAGGCGGTACTGAAATTTTGGATTATTTTTATTTAGCTGCGCGGGAAGTACCTCAAGAACCTGGCGCATTTTTAGTGCCTCTCCTTCCCCGTACTGTTTTCCGATTTTGTGGAGGATATGACCGAGATATGCCTGATGTATCTCAGGAAGGTTATCCGTCCGCTCAAAACAAAGATACTCATTTATCGCGGTCGGCATTCCTCCGGTACACAAATAATCTTCAAAGCGATCGCTTAACTCCCCGTGGACAATTCCGGGAATTCGATGATTTGTTTCAAAATGTCCCCGGATTACCTCGCTGTACCATTCTTCACCTATGGCGGAGAGAAATTCGTCAAACTGGAGCGGATAAAGTACAAACTGGGAAAATTCTTTTGGCAGTGCGGGCATTCGGCTGGATAAAACCAACAGATTTCCTACACTCTTTCGGCTGAAAACTTCTGTTTGTCCTGCTGCCTCGCAGGAAGGAAGTTTTGCGCAGTCAGCAGCGATGGAAACAATAAAGTCCCACACTGCCCTCTCCTCATATGCCTCATCTAAAATAATCAAAAAATGTGCAAGATATTCTTTCGGAAGATCAAAAATGCGGCAGATGCACGCCACAAAATCTTCCATGGTATGAAACTGCCCTACCTCAGCAAGCAGTGCCTGTCCCTGTGCATTCTTCTGTTCAAAATTTAAGTAGAGCATTCCTTCATAAAAGGATTTCGCAAATTCCATTGCCAGGTAGGTTTTTCCACACCCGCGCATTCCGGAAAGAAACAGGGGGGTGTATGGTTTTTTCTGCTTCCAGTCCAACAGCTTTTCAATAAGATTTCGCTTCATTTCCTTCCCCCCCTACCCTTCGCAGCCGCGAAATTAATGTGGAAAAATATTCCGGCAGTGGTGCCTCAAACTCCATGTAATTTTTTGTGGTCGGATGCAGGAACCCCAAGACTCTGGCGTGCAGTGCCTGTCCCTCCAGAGAAAACAGATTTTTGCCTCTCCCATAGACTTCATCGCCTAAGAGCGGATGGTTTATTGATGCCATATGAACCCGAATTTGATGGGTTCGTCCGGTTTCTAACTGGCACTCAATATGGGCGTATTGACTTCCAAAATTTTCCAGTACCGTATAATGGGTTACGGCCGGTTTTCCGTTTTTCTCATTGATTGCCATTTTCTTGCGGTCAATCGGGTGACGACCGATCGCACCCTCAATCCGCCCGCTTTTTTCTTTAAAACTCCCATGGACAAGCGCGTTGTATTTCCGCGTAATAGAATGAAGTTTTAATTGTTCCGAGAGTGCCTGGTGCGCCCGGTCATTTTTGCAGACCACAATCACCCCAGTGGTATTGCGGTCAATGCGATGTACGATTCCAGGGCGCAGCACGCCGTTGATTCCAGATAACTTTCCCTTGCAGTGATAGAGCAGCGCGTTAACTAATGTACCGCTGTAATGTCCGACCGCAGGATGCACCACCATGTTTTTGCCCTTGTTGATCAGGATCACATCCTCATCCTCATAGAGGATATCAAGCGGAATATTTTCCGGCTCGATAAGAAGTTCCTTTAGCGGGGGCAAATACACTTGAATCCGTAAATTGTTGCTCACTTTAAATCCAGTCTTTACTTTCTTTCCCTCGACAAGAACCCTACCCTCATCAATCAGTTTTTGGATATACGAGCGGGAGAGATCTTCCCGGTATTGGGAGAGAAGCTTGTCCACCCGCCAGCCGTCATACTCTTTTTCCACCACAAGTTCAAAGACTTCCCCGTCAAAATCTGGATATTCCATCGGATTACTCCTCCAAAACGCACTCTATTTCTTCTCTTCTTTCTCGTCTAAATCTGTCCGATACACAAAAAAAAGCAGGATCAGCGCGATCACCTCGCAGACGGTAATATACATATCCGCCACGTTGAAAACTGGAAATTCAATAAAATCAAAACGGATAAAATCGGTCACATAACCAAAGATAATGCGATCGATAATATTGCCAAGGCCTCCTGCTGCAATAAAGACCAATAAAAGCCTTGCCGGATTGTATCGTGAACTTTTTGGCAGCCTAAAATAGATAAACAGGACAACCAAAAAAATAATCGCCGTAAGCAAAATCAAAAATACGGTTTTATTCTGAAAGATTCCCCAGATGGCACCGCGGTTTTCCAGATAAGAAAAACTTAAAAGATTCGGAAGTACAGTGATATCTTCCTTCCCCTTTAAAGCACTTCTCGCCCAAATCTTCGTAATCTGATCCACCCCGACTAAGAGGAGAAGAAGAACCAAATGAACAATACGTTTTTCTGTTATTTTCTTCATCATTCTCTCTCCAGGATAAATTCGCAAGCCTGTTCCATCTCCTGTTCCGTTACCGTTATATCAATATAGGCTTTTCCAATCTCTTTTAACAAAATAAATCTGATTTGTCCAGCATCCATTTTCTTATCCTTCCGCGCTGCTGCCACCAGTTCCAAACAATTAAGTTCCCCCACCGAAACAGGCAGAAAAAATGCGGCGATCTCTTTTAAAATTTTATCCCTGACTGCCGCCGAAAAATTCCCCCGCGAAGAAGAGATCCAGAGAGCTGCTGCCATCCCAATGCAGACGCACTCTCCGTGCAGCAGAGAAAAACTCTTTAATTTTTCGACAGCGTGTCCCAGCGTATGCCCAAAATTTAACAGCGCGCGCTCTCCTTTTTCCTTTGGATCGCGCTCAACCACCTCCTTTTTTATCAGGAGGCTTCGATATACCATCTCCGTAACCAAATCGAGGTCAATTGCCATAAGTTTCTCGCGATTTTCCACCAGCCAGGCATAAAACACATCATCCCGAATCAGTCCATGCTTGATAATCTCACCAAATCCAGAGCAATACTCTCTTTTTGGAAGGGTTTTCAGCACCGAAATATTGATATAGACAAACTCCGGCATATAAAAGGCACCCACCATATTCTTGTACGCCCTAAAATCCACCCCGGTCTTCCCGCCGATACTTGAGTCGACCATGGATAAAAGAGAAGTCGGAAGCTGGAAAAAACGAATGCCGCGCAGATAGGTTGCCGCCGTAAAACCGGTCAGATCGCCCACCACCCCGCCGCCAAGTGCCGCCAAAACATCATTGCGGTCAAATCCTTCGCGGATTAAAAATTCGTACAATCCCGAAACAGTATCCAGATTCTTGCTTGCCTCCCCGGCAGGAAAAGAATAAACCACTACTTTTTCTGCCGCATCTTCCAGAACTTTTACCACATCGGCGGCATGATACGGCGCGATATTCGTATCCGTCACCACACAGACTTTGCGGTTTGACAGGTTCATCGCCCTCGCGCGTGTGGTCAGCGCGCTATAATCCTGTTTAAGCAAAATATCGTAATTATTCTCATTATAATGAACTTCCAATTTTTGTAACATACACTCCTCCTATGCAAATTATAGATCAATAAAGTCAAATCCATCCGGATCTTCACTCTCCTGTGAATCCGCATTCTCCGTCGGTGCTGGCTTTGCTTTCGTATCAAAAGCGACAGATTTTGCAATGGCTCTACCTGGAAATCTTCCATCCGGCCAATACGATCCTCCCTCACTCTTATTTGCAGCTGGCTCCACTATCCCGGTCTGCGGCTGATTTTTTATCTCCTCACGCTTTCCCATCCGCTGATCCGTTGCATTTTTCTCCAAATTGGTTCTCTCCATCTGTTTTCGCTCCGGTCTCCCTCCGCTAAAGCTGCCCGTTCGCTCTGCATTCTTCAACTCATCCCTGGCACTTCTTTCGCTTAACGCTTCCTGCATCCTTACTGATACCTCTTCTCCCCGAACCGGGCGTTTGCCTTTCTCCCTCTCCTGTATTCTCTCCACTGGAGCGCGCAGACCGCCAAACTCAGGCAGACCATCTAAAAAATCCGCAGAATCTGCAGACTCTTTTCTCTCCTCCCCGCGTGATGCCATATAATTTGTATCCATAGAAGCTTCCAGTTTGTCCGCATTCAAAGAGTAGCTTTCACTATCCAAAAGTTCAATCTGTGCAGTGGCAAGACTTTTAAATTGTGCCTTATATTTTTCAAATTGCTGCATCAGTGTCAAAGTCTGGGTATGTACGCGCTCCAGCTCGTTTTTGGCATCCGCCACAAGAATCTGAGACTTTAACTGTGCTTCTTTCTCAATATTTCTGGCGTTTTTTAATGCTGCCTGTGTAGTGTCCTCCGCGGTTTTCTGCGCCAAAACCAACGCTTTTTGCAGAGTACCCTCCAGAGTCTTATAACGCTGCAACGCCTCGTTTAAGGCATCCACCCGGTCTTTTAAATCAATATTTTCACTGTAGAGGCGTGCATACTCATCCGTCACCTCGCGAAAAAATTGTTCCACATCCTTTTTATCATAACCAAGTCCGCCGGATTTAAACGTCTTGTTTTGCAATTCCACCGGTGTAAGCATAATTTCCTCCTCTTCTTTGCCGTTTGCCCGTTCGTTCCAAGCCGTAATTTAGCGGTATTTTTCCAAAATTATATTAAAACGCCCTTTTTTTGTCGTCCCGCTCTCGCGAACATAGCGAAATTTTCCAAATCCACGAACAGAAACAATGTCCCCCTCCTTTAATGGGGAACTTCCCTGTAAAATTTCCCGCCCATTCACCACCACCTTCCCGCCAGAAATCATCCCCGCGACACTGCCTCTCGCCATATGGAATGCGGCACCCACCACAGCGTCAAGACGCAGGGAAGCGACATTAGCTAAGATCTGTTCATAGGAACGCTTTACCTCATCCTCCATTTTTTCTGCAAGGACAGCCTGTACGCTGGTATGGCGAACCCTCGTTAAATTTTCACATAAAAAGTTGGCGATCATTTCATCACAGCAGAGATAAACCGCATTGGAAGCAGGAAGAATATCCCCCGTCATGCTGCGGTCGATCCCAAGATTTAAGATCGCACCAAGATAGTCCCTATGAGTTAATTCCTCAGCAAATTTTGTATTTAAAGGGCTTATCTTTATCCTGCTAATCGGATAATCCCTGATAAAATCATCCGGTGCGATCTTTCCACTGCCGGAAACTTTCCCGTGAAAGCCTATCTTCACCCGCTCCGCATCCGAAAATCCCCCATAGAAAGAATACGGAACAGGAAAGGACTCGCGCAGGATAAGTCCCTGCTCTTTCAGCCCACAAAAATTTGAGTATACATTGATTCCCTTATAATAAGCTGATCTTGCCAGCTCCCCAATATGTCTGACAAAAATCAGCTCATCCTTTTTTTCATCCATAATTTAACTCTTGCCAAGCGTTGGCACTTCAAAATCATAGCTGGATTGTCTGATAATATCCAGATAATCTCCCGTAATATCAACGCTTTCCGGAGATATAATAAATATATACTTAGAAATCTGACGCAATTTTCCATTTGCCGCATAGACTGCACCGGAAACAAAATCCATCACGCGCTGCGCGGACTCCACATTAAACCCCTCAAGATTGATAATTGTAGATTTCCCCGCAAGCAGTACATCACAGATATCCTGGGAATCCTCAAACGAAGTCGGCTTCATCACTTCAATGCCCATCGCGCTGCCAAAGCTTCCACTCCCGCGAAACGGAACCACTTTCTTTGACGGCTGCGGTTTCTCTTTCTCTGCGCGTGTGCTACGCTCCCTCTTTAAGTCAGCAAAATTGGAAGTGTTTTGGCGGTAATCCGGCTCCTCGTCCTCATCCTCCTGTGAAAAACGCCGTCCTCTATCAGAACGCTTTTCCTCGCGCTGCCGTTCCTTCTCACTCGTCTCCATCAAATACTCTTCATATTCATCATCCGTATCATCGTCATCTGAAAGATGCAGCGAATCAATGAAATTCCTGATAAGATTTGCCATATAATCACTCCTTTATATTATATTCCCTCTCACCAAAGATTCCGGTTCCGATGCGAACCATTGTCGCCCCCTCCTCCACCGCAACCTCATAATCCCCGGTCATTCCCATTGACAAAACCTTCATACTGACATTATCAATGTTTTTTGCGGAGATGTCAACAGCTAATCGCTTCATTTGACGAAAATATTCTCTGTTTTCTTCCGGATTTTCGGTAAACGGGGCGACAGTCATCAGTCCACATACACGAATCCGGTCGAATCCTGCAATTTCTCTTGCAAATTTTTCTACTTCACTCGGCGAAAGACCATATTTTGAATTTTCCTCCGCAATATTCACTTCAAGAAGCACATTGCAGATCCGCCCTTTCTTTTCCGCCTCACTCTGAATCACCTGGGCAAGTTTTATATTATCAACAGAATGAATCAGAGCAACTTTGTCAATCACCTGTCTGACCTTGTTTGTCTGTAAATGCCCAATCATATGCCATACCGTATCTTTTGGCATAACCGGAAATTTTGCGCAGAGTTCCTGCACCTTATTTTCCCCGAACTGACGTTCCCCCACCACATAGGCGGCAGAAAGCATTTCCACCGGCTTGGTCTTACTCACCGCAATAAGAGTCACCTCTTTTGGATCCCTGCCCGCGCGTTTTGCTGCTGCGGCTACGCGCTCTCTCACCCACTCGATATTTTCCGCAATCCTGCTCTCCAAAATTATCGCTGTCCTTTCTTTAATATATTTCCCATCTTTTCCGCACACTTAATAGATAATGGATTCGTCCACCACATTCTCCGCATTTAAGGCAATGTGATCATACACTGAAAGCCCCCTTGAAGTGCCCTTCGCGACCACAACATAATCCCCGTTTTCGTCAACGCGCTCAATTCGTCTGAATACCGCATAGCCGCGATTAACCTGATAGACCCCTTCCAAAGTTGCGATCTGAGCGAGCGGCATGGTTTCCTGTGTGTCCGAACAATAAATAGTAGTCTGTGGAAGGAAAGATTCCTTATCCACATAGGCAAATTCCTCATCCTGGTAATAAATTTCCGCAGCGGCAAACTGATATTCCGGCTCCCCCGTCTGCGCACTGTAACTTACCGTATAAAGTCCGGTATCATTGGAGTCACCGCCAACAGTAAAATACCTTAGGGGAATCAGGAAAAATTCCTTGGTGGTAACGGCAGTTTTCGGTATCTTTAACCCCTTATCCTCCGAGAGCAGAATCTCAAGTTCCAAAAACCGATCATTTAGATAATTTGTCCCGTAGCGTGAAAGCGTAAGCACCATATAGTAATCGCTGCCACGCAGCGCGAATTCCACGGGCGCGCGAAACTTAAAATCATCCTTTTTTACCATGAATTTCAGGCTTGTCCGATCTTTTAACTCCATATACTGCTCCATGCTCACCGGACATACAATCTGCCAGGTATCCGAGGAAATCAGTTTGTACACCGGCTCCCCCGCCATATATTGTTTGCTGGAACGCAGGGAAGTTGAGGTAAACTCCTCCTTAGAAAAAGTGGAAGAATTGACGGACTCTGTCGTCAGGCCATCTAACGAATCACTTGTATAACTTACCACCCCGGATCGCTCCGCGGACACAAAGCGAAATCCATTTGAAATTCCCGTGGAATCCACCAGATCCTGCATCTGGTCAAGGAGGTTATTGTCAGAGATCTCCCCCACTTTAATGGTTAGATCTTCTTTCAAATCGTAGACGGAGGAAAAGTTTGTCGCCGTATATTTTCCCTGAAAACTGGAAATTACGCGCTTTACCTCCGCGATATCCTGCGCGGTCAACGTGATCTCGCCTGTTCCGCCAAGCATATCATAGACTGAGCGATTTGCGTCTAAGGAATACACTGAAGCATTTTTTTTGACGCGGCTGCCCGCGCGCAGATAGTAATTCACATATCCCGATTCTGGTGTATAGTAGAGTGTTTCCTCCCTGGTAATCACCCCTGTCACCGTCATATCACGAAAAAGATTCTCCTCCACTACCTCATAGATGGACATTGGTGTTTTTTTGGTGGAATAGACAACAAACAAGACAACGTATGCCGCAATCATCAAAAAGATAAGGGTTCCAATATTGATTTTTTTTCGTTTCCTAAATTTTACAACTTTTTTCGGTCTTCTTGGCTTACTCAAATTCCGATCCTTTCCTGCCCGGTAACCTTGTTTTATTCTATGTATTTATTCTCTGTCCGATAGCCGTATCTATTATACACAAAAATTTCGCTCTTTGAAAGAGAAAATTTTAAAAAACTCAGGTATATTTTCTGCATTTTAAGACATAATAAACACAGCTTGATCGATTAGTCACAGTAGATACAGCGAGGGAATGGAGGTTTATTATGAAAGTAGTCGATGTCATAGCACTTATCCTTATTTTAATCGGGGCAATCAACTGGGGGCTGATTGGTTTCTTCAGCTTTGACCTTGTCCGGGTAATCTTTGGAAATATGTCGATGATTTCCCGTATTATTTACGCCCTTGTCGGAATTGCAGCCATCTATGGGTTCAGCTATTTTGGCCGTTTAAAAACCGATATGTAAGAGGAATAAGCTGCGAATTGCAAAAGGAAAGAAGGTGTGGTTTTGCACACCTTCTTTCCTTTTGCAAGTTCCCACTACAGAGCAACAGTCACAAATTTCTTCGCTCCCTCTAAAAGCTCATCCGCATTCTTCGAGATACTGATCACAAAATCAATCTCAAACTTATTAGAGAGCATCTCAAGCTTTTCAAGAACTGGGACAATCTCATCATCCGCAATACAAGCCACCTTTAAAAAGCTGTCGAGATACACTTTCTCCAGATCGTGATCCTGTGAGATAATCCCGCAGATAAACCCAATAAATTCCTTCGCATTCTCCACGCAGTAATCATGTACATTGATTAGACGAACCTTGTTGCTCAGCTCGTACATATGTTTCGTACTCTTGTCCAAATACACGATGCTGCCCTTTGCCTCAAGGACATCTGCGTTCACCTTGTCCAAAAGAATCTTGGTTTTACCCTTGCCTTTTTCCCCTGCAATAATCTGTATCATCCTAAAATCCTGCTACTAAAAACATAATAGCTTTTCCTTTCCTAGATTAATTTTCGCCCCTGATTTTCGGGACTTACTTTGTATATTTATATTATAGTATAGATGAGGAAAAAACTCAATAAGAATTTGTAAAAAACCCTCTTTTTCCTAAAAATAATCCGAACATTCAAGCGTGAGCAGGCGATTCATTTGCTCGTAAAGTTCCTCGTAGGTCTTCGCCCCAAAGATAGCGGAGAGGTAAGTTCTCCCATTAAAACTACTTAGTGTAATAAAGCAATCGCCGGCGGCAGCGGTACTTCCCGTTTTTCCTCCAAGGACGACAACGCCCTTAGGGGGCGTGTAAAGATTTAAAAAATATTGGTTAGTCGCCTCAAGGATCAGTTCCTTTGCCGTTCCGTCCGCCGCAGTATAGGAGGCAAGGTAGGAAGACCGCCCAATGATCGGCATAAATTCCGGATGATTCATACAGGCGGAAAAAATCAGATAGAGGTCATAGGAGGTGGTTTTATGTTCCAATTCATGCAGCCCATGCGGATTGGTAAAATTTGTATGCGTCGCACCAAGCCGCGCGGCTGTATCATTCATCCGCTCTAAGGTATCCTCGTAGGACGCACCCTCACGCGCAGCAATATACTCAATAATCGCAATTGCGGCATCATTTGCCGAGTAGACTAAAAGTGCGTTTAACAAAAGATCCAATGTAACAGTATCCCCTTTTCGGAAACCGAACAATTTCGCACCCACGCGCGTGATCCCGCAATTATCCGCGCGGATCACGTAAGTATCGCTTGACTGTATCCCATGTTCCTTCATATAAGAAAGCAAAAAATATGCGGTTAAAAGCTTGGTGGTACTTGCTGGATAAATTTTTTCGTAACAGTTCTTTTCATACAGAACTTTTCCGTCAGTAAGATCAAACAAGAATGCTGCCTTGGCGGAAAGTTCTATATCGTCGCCAGCTTTTCCCGACGCTTCTGCGACCCCCGGTACGGGGCGCGCTGCCGCAGGAAACGAGAGATCTATCTGCACACCGTAAACTTCGCTCCGGTACATCTTTTGTATATTTAACGAAAGGTTTTCTGAAGCTTTTCTCAATATAGGCATCGGGGAAGCCTCTTTTGCACAGCCAGTAAATAGAAAAGAAAAGAGCACGACAAAAGAAACAACCTGCCATGTTCTTTTTCTATATTTTGGAAATTTTTTCATATTTTCTAACGGTATGCCTCCCTCCATTCAAGGTCGCCGCGGTCAAGTGCTTTGATCAAAAGTTCCGCCGTGGCAAGATTTGTTGCCAGCGGAATATTGTGCATATCGCAAAGTTTTACCACATTGTTGACATCTGGCTCGTGAGATTTCTGCGTGAGCGGATCGCGTAAGAAAATCACAAGATCGATCTCATTATGTTCGATCTGCGCTCCCATCTGCTGTTCCCCGCCCAGATGTCCAGCCAGATATTTATGGATATTTAAATTGGTCACCTCCTCGATCAAACGCCCCGTCGTACCCGTTGCATAAACCTCATTTTTGGCGAGAATCGCCCGATATGCAATACAAAAATTTTGCATCAGCTTCTTTTTGGCATCATGTGCAATCATTCCAATGTTCATGTAAACCCTCCCTTTCTGTCCATGCCATAACGTCAATATTAAAGTATCCTTATTTAAGTAAAATCCCCTACAAGGATACAAGATCTTCTTCCTTCTCTTTTTTCTTTGTCTGTAAACCAACATTTAACAAAAGCCCCACCATCAGATAATTGCCAAGCAGAGAACTTAGTCCCGAACTTGCGTAGGGCAACGGAATTCCCGTATTCGGAAACAGAGATGTATTCACGCAGATATGAATAAATGTCTGACTCCCAATTAAAGTTCCAATTCCTCCGGCAATCAACATTCCAAGATAATCCCTAGCGTGCCTTGCCGTCTGGAATGCGCGGAATACAAAATAGGCTAAAAGCCCGATAACCACGCAGCATCCGATAAAGCCGTAGGCCTCCGCAAATGCTGTGTAGATAAAATCGCTCTCTATCGCGGCAAGCCCCTTGCATTTCCAGGTAATTCCGGTACTGTCCGCCATCATCTTTCCCGCAAGCCCTCCCGAATGAATCGCAATCGCCGCATTGTTCTGCTGGTACATTAAATCCGGATAAAGTTCAGGGTTCTTTATGGCAAGAATCCGGTCTTGCTGGTACTGGTGCAAAAGAAACTGAAAATCCTGCTGAATATACCACCAGAGTGCGATACACGCAGGGATCGCAACTGCTAAGACCGGA
The DNA here is from genome assembly GCA_910577165.1 of uncultured Lachnospiraceae bacterium. Taxonomy (GTDB): domain Bacteria; phylum Bacillota; class Clostridia; order Lachnospirales; family Lachnospiraceae; genus RGIG4057. The sequence continues at coordinate 26,909 of CAJTLX010000003.1, read as the reverse complement.
ATAATAATCTTGTAGGTGATCCCCGATAAAAACACCATACCGGCAAACATCGCAAGCATCACGATGGTGGTCGAGAGATCGGGCTGCTCCATTACCAGGTACAGCGGTGGTGCCACCAAAATACACATAATTACAAGAAAATAAAATTTGTCGATCTTTTTGTAAAAATGCACAAACATCGCGGCGATAAAAAGAATCAAAAACACCTTTGTCAGCTCGGAGGGCATCAATGTGATGCCGTTATCCCCGCCGATCATAATCCAGCGTTTCGCCTGATGATAACTTTTTCCCCTAAATTTTGTATAGAGCAGCAATCCCATATTGATAATATAAAACAGTACATAAAACTTACATACAAAATGGTAATCTGCAAGCGAAACACAAAAAGCAGCAATCAGTCCGATAACCAGCCCGATAATCTGTTTTTCATACAGCCTGTCCTCTGGCTCCTGCACAACTTCAATTATGGTTAGTCCGATGAAACTAAGTAAAAACGCTGCCAGCAAAATGGACATATGATAATGTCTGAAATTGTATTCCTTGAAATTAAATATCTTTTTAAACATATAGCATTCCCTTAATTGATATGCCGCATCCCTTTGATTGGTATATTTGCAAAGAGCGAAGGTCCGCCGTTGCTGTTCTCATTATCTACCTGATTTATTTTGATATCCAGTCCGTCTGTGTCAATCTCAACATATTTGCTTAGAACTTCAATGATATCGTTTTTAATACATTCCATTACTTCCGGTGTACAACCCGCCCGATCTGCAGAAAGTACAAACTGTAGTCTTTTTTTTGCCATATCCCCGGAGGATTTCTTTTTGAAAAAATCAAATCCCATAATAATATCCTCCTTTTAATTTTTGCCAAACAGTTTGCCCAAAAATCCTTTCTTTATATTTAAATCCAGATACGGCACATCCTCCCCAAGAAGACGGCGGCAGATATTCATATAGGCTTTGCCCGCCATCGTGTCATTGCCCACAAGCGGCTCTCCCTGATTGGTCGAGATAACAATATTCTCATCATCCGGAACAACACCAATCAGATCGATCGCTAATACTTCGACAACATCATCGCTCGACATCATATCGCCCCGCTTTACCATATCCATACGCAGACGATTGACCAAAAGATGTGTGTGTTTCATCTCGTGTGCCTCCAAAAGCCCGATAATGCGATCCGCATCGCGCACAGCGGAAACTTCCGGTGTCGTGACAACAATTGCTCGGTCCGCGCCCGCGATTGCATTCTGAAAGCCCTGCTCAATCCCTGCCGGGCAGTCCATCAATATGTAGTCAAACTCATCCCGCAGCTCATCGCAAAGTTTTTTCATCTGCTCCGGGTTGACCGCGGTCTTATCCTTTGACTGCGCCGCCGGGAGCAGATATAAATTCGGATAGCGTTTATCCTTGATGAGAGCCTGTTTGATCCGGCAGGTTCCCTCAATCACATCGACCAAATTAAATACAATACGGTTCTCAAGACCCATCACAACATCCAGATTACGGAGTCCGATATCAGTGTCAATCAGCACTACTTTCCTCTCAAGTTTTGCAAGACCAGTTCCAACATTTGCGGTTGTGGTCGTCTTGCCGACACCGCCCTTTCCTGATGTTATAACGATTACTTCGCCCATCGTCTCACTTTCCTCCTTATAATCTGATATCATTCCAAACCTTTTTACTCAACGGTTCAAGACAGATTCGCCCTTCCTCAAGAAACGCTAATTTCATACCTTTCTCCTTATTTTTCTCCGGCTCGTCCGAGCAGCGTGCCCGCACATTCGCAATCTGTATCATCACGGGTGACATATCGGTCGCGAAAACAAATGCATTCTCATTTTCATAGGCACCTGCTGCCACCTGACCCTTTAACGCTCCTAAGATAACGACATTTCCCTTTGAGACAACGGAGGCTCCCGGATGTACATCGCCTAAGACCACCACGCTCTTTTCAAAAAACACTTCCTGTCCGGAGCGCAGATTTCCTTTGTAGAAAGAACCCTGTGCGCGGTCGATCTCCATCAACACCTCATCGAGCTGCTTTTTGTATCGCTCCTCGCGCTCCGCGTCGTGATCGTCGATCATAATTACCTTCAGATCACAGTTCGCATTGATGATATCGAGCATCTCCACTTCCTGTTCCGGCAAAAGCGGTCGCCCCTCAAATCCCAAAATTACCGGAGCCTCACCCAAAAATTTTGAGGAATCCCTAAACTTTTCCGCGACGAATTTTTTTAATGTTTCAAAATCAAGCTTTGCATCAAGAAATACCGTAATTCCGTGTTTGTTTCCCTTTATCACAACAGGATTTTCCATAGCGTACCTCCTCCATTTGCTTATATATTACCCGTTTTAATCCGAAATGTGAATGTTGGTTGCATTTCCCGCCTTGACTTCCCCGGAAAGTAGTGCTTCCTTATTTTCGCCGTTAAAGTATAACCCCATAACTTCGCGACCGATATATGCCGCATTTGCCGACGAGTACCCATTCGGAATAACAATCACAACGCTGATCTCCGGATTTTCATATGGTGCGTAAGAAACAAAAAGCGCGTTGTTTGGATGCGTGGTGCTTACCTGTGCCGTGCCGGTCTTTCCCGCCACCTTAACACCAAGATCGCCGTAGAGACGATTTAGAGAGTTCGATGCAGTATTGACCACATTGTACATTCCAAGCTGGACTGCACGCCACTGCGCCGTGGAAAACATCGCAATTTCATTGTAGACATCCGGCTCATTGTGATAGACCATATTCCCGTCCCGATCCATCACGCGGTCAAGAAGCGTTAAATTATAGCAGGTACCGCTGTTTGCCACAGTCGTGATATATTTGGCAATCTGAACCGGCGCGAAATTATGATAGTAGCCGATCGCCGTGCGCACAGCGTCACGGCTTGAGATCTCCGGAACATCCTCGTAGACTTCAACGCCTGAGGTTTCGGAAAGCCCAAACATCGCCGCATATTTCTGGATGGTAGAGATCCCCTTCGCGTCATTGTAGTTTCCCCTCGGATCAAGTGAGAGATTGTAGCCTATGGTGTAATAAAAATAATTGCAGGAATGTCTGATCGCATCTGAGACATTGATGGAACCGTGCGTACCCGGATATTTCCAGCATTTTGGTGACGGTTCCACCTCCTGAAAAACGCCCCGATCCTGGATTCTTGATGTGGTGGTAATCACATTTTCCCCAAAACCGACAAAGGACATTAAAGGTTTAAATGTCGAACCGGTGGTTGTTCTCTGCTGTGTCGGACGATTGATCAACGGTCTGGAATTATCTTCCAACAATTTGGAATAATAATTGTAATCAATCTTATTTGCGAGCATATTATTATCATAGGATGGATATGTCACCATAGCAAGTACTTCCCCCGTCTTCGCGCTCGTGATAACAATGGAGCCGCTGCAGGGTTCTAAGGCAAGTTGTCCCGGCGTAATCTCAAGGTTTCTTAATTTCTCCATCATAAAACTGTAGGCGGAGATCCTTCCATTTCTTAACCTGGTAACGTCTTCTTCCTTATATTCTAACACACCTTGCTCAAATAATAAAAGACAAATTTCTGTCCCAGTCAGTTTTCTTGTAAAAATAAGCGTGCGATATATCTTTTTTTCGAATTCTTTGTCGTCTTTAAAATATTCCAGGACATAATCCACAATCATGGAATACCATTCATCATTGTCGTAGTACACTCCGTCTTTGCCAAGCTTCGACAGATCCACCCAGTTCTTAGAGATCGCATACTGCAAAAATCGGCTTAAACTGATCTTGTCGTTCGTGTAGTCAAGATAGACAGGATCAGTGCGGTCAATTGAGGAGGAAACTAAAATCCCCACTTCATTTGAGAGCAATGTAGAATAAACATAGTCGAGATACTCCTCCATCTCCTCCCCTGCACGCCCATTTACCACAGTATTGTCAATGGCCAAATACTGGCGAAATTTATTAAAGATAGCAGCTCTCTTCTCCTCAAAATAAGAGAGTACCCTTTTTTCTAAGTCTGAAGCGTCCGGGGATTTAAACGCCTTGATATCGATAATATTGTTTTTAATTAGCGCGTTGTACACCTCGTAGATCGGGATCTGAATTCCGGAGGCTTTCTCCCCCTTGGTTCCGTAACTCATCCCGTTATTGATCTTTGAGATCAAGATGGCGGCAATATTGCGCTCCAAAATGTGATATGTGGCAACCTGGAGATCTCTCTTTATGGAAAGATAGACATCATTGCCCGCCACAGGTGCCTTTGTGACCTTGCTCTCCAAAATCTTGTTGGAGGCGGAAACCGTAAGCTGCTGTACCCCTTTCTCCCCGGAAAGGTAGGACTCCATTGAACGCTCCATCCCGGTTTTTCCGACAACATCCGTCGATTTGTAGATCTCCTCCCCAAGCTCTTCATTTAAAGATTCTAGCTCTGAGGAATTGATAAGTCCAGTATAACCAATAATATGCGCAAAATACTCGCTGTCGTAGTAGACGCGCGAAGTAGCCTGCTTCACTTCCACCCCTGGAATATCCGCCATATTCTCCTTTACTGCCGCCGCTGTCTTCTCGTCAATATTTGAAGCCAGGGTAAACTGTGACCACTGCGGATTTAGGATCATCAGATTGTAGCGCACCACCATAATCTTGTAGGCATCTTCCATCGAGTAATCATCGGAAATTTCAAACATCTTGCCGTTTTCCTTGTCCCCATAGCGCAGGAAAGCAAATACTTCCTCCGCGCTCGCCTCGCGCTGTTTTTCGGAGAGCTTGGTGATTGATGTCTTGCAGTACGCATTTTTTTTAAAGCGGAGTTCTGCATTTCCCTCCACATTAAATACCAGGGAATACGCACTTCCCGCAGGGGTTTTCTTCTCCTGCAAATCAATGCCAAAATCAAGCTCTAACGGATAGCCGTAGTCCTCAAGCAACGTGATCAGTTGAAGCACCATCTTATTCATCTTCTCATTCTCCGTGATAAGTGCCGTATTGCTCATTACCACAGAATAACTGAGTACATTCTCCGAGAGCTTTACGCCGTCGCGGTCATAAAAATTTCCCCGCGTACTGGTAATATCACGCTCCTGCGTATTTTTTGTCTCATCCCCCTCATAGGTCTGCGCTCCCTGGGAAGCGATCTGCATCTGAAAGGATCGCTGAATCAGGACAAAAAACGCCGCAAGAAAAATGACCAGAAGCGGAACTGTCCGGTTATTTAGGATTTTTTTTAGTTTTTCCAGAAAAATATCAAACATTATCTTCTCCTCCTGTATTCAAAACGCAAAAGCAACAGGTGAATGCTCTGAAAAAATTTGTAAAGCAATACCGCGACAAGGATAGTGTAGATAATACGCGGGAGGATAACTCTTCCAAAAAAATAGAAAAGATTAAGCCTTCCATGTAGTAATACAAAAAATACATAATATAAAAAGCCATACACTAATTCACTTACCCCGATAAGCCCAAGGGGTAGAAGGTAATCCTCCCGGTCAAAAATTTTTGCGGCATAACCATTGAAATAGCCGATCACCATGTACAGAATCGCAAAGATCCCAAGATAATCTCCGATGCAGAAATCCATTAAAAGCCCCGCGAAAAGCCCAGTCAACAGCCCCGCGTTCTGACCTTTAAAAAAGGCGGTCGAGACAACTAAAATTAACAGGATATCCGGCACCACATTCGCCAGTTCAAAATATACAAACACCGAACTTTGCAAAAGATAGCTGAATATGATCTCAATAAAAACAACAATACAACGAAGCACTGAAATTCCCTCTATTCGGATTCATTTTCTATTCTTTCTTTCAACTGTGTGATAATCAGCACATTTTCAATATGTTCAAAATCGACAACCGGCAAAAGATATGCCTTCTTTGCCATATTACTTGAGTCCACTTCGATATTGTGGATATAACCTATCAAGATACCTGGCAGATACTTGTCGCTAATATGGGAGGTAACGACTTCAAAATTCTCCTCGATCTGCGCGCCAAGGCTGATGCCCTCCACACGGATATACCCCTCGTCCAAAAGTTCCAGATCTCCCTTAATATCGCAGGTATCGGAAGTTTTTAAAAACATACCGCTCACATAGCTTGTATCGTCAATAATCGCCCGGATGCGACAGAAATTTTTGCCAACTTCACTGACAATACCAACTAAACCGTTTCCCGCGATCACATTCATATCCTTCTTTATCCCATCCTCAGATCCCTTGTTGACGACAAAAGAACTGTAATAACCATTGGTATCGCGGCTGATCACACTCGCCGCAATCATCGGATAATCTGAATACTTCTTCCCGACCTCATAGAGTTCCCGAAGTTGCGCAAGCTCATAGCCGTCGGCAATCAGGATGCTGTTGCGGTTTTTTAATTCCTCAATCTCCGCCTTTAGCCGCTCATTCTCCTCCTGCAATGTCTGCTTGCTCTCAAAAAGTTCAAGCTGTTCAGTAAGGTAGGTGCCAACCAAATTGATGCCGTTTTGCATCGGCGTAATTAAATTCCCGATGCTCGTCTTAAAAGGAGCCAGTTTATCGCTGTAGCGATAGGAAATGTAAAGCAGCATCAGACACAAAAAAATAAGGGTGTAGAGCAGATGCTTCGGGCGCACAGAAAACTTAACCTTATGCTTGCGCCTCATAGAATCAGCCTCCGTAATAGGTCTGCTTTAATGTTAATGCCAGTGAGGAAAACTTGCTGTTCTCAATGATGCGTCCGAGTCCCTTTACTACCGTATTGGCGGGATCTTCGCAAATATTGATATTTAACTCCGTTTCCTGCGCCATCAGTTTGTCCAGTTCAAAGATATTTGCGGAACCGCCCGTTAGATACACGCCGGAGTCAATAATATCCGAAGAGATTTCCGGCGGTGCCTTCTCCAGAATAATGCGCACGGCATCAATAATGCTATGCATATACTCAGCGATGGTTTCATAGACAAAACTCGCCGAGATCTCGCGCTCAATCGGAAGTCCGGAGAGTACATCCCTCCCGTAGACCTTCACTGTGCGCTCCTCTTTTGGCGGCAGTGCGCATCCAAGCTGTTTTTTGATCGTTTCCGCTGTCTTCTGACCGATAATCAGATTATAATTTTTCTTTACATTCAAGATGATCGCCTCATCAAGCTTGTTGCCGCCCACCGGAATCAGCTTACTTAGCACAATACCGCCGAGGGAGATAATGGATACTTCTGTCGTATCCGCGCCGATATCCACAATCATCACGCCATGCGCTGTCATTACATCAAGCTCCGCGCCAAGTGCATCCGCGATCGGTTTCTCCACAATGCGCACTTTCTTCGCCTTCGCGTTAGAACTTGCCACCAAGTCAAAGAACGCTCTCTTTTCCACCTCCGTGATATCGGTCGGTGCGGCAACTAAAAACTCCGCCCCCGCAAATTTCCCATGATCTTTTGAGAGCTTATCAAATGCCAGATTCAGCAGGGAAAGCATATTTGCAATATCCGCAATCACGCCACTCTTTACCGGGTAATCCACTAAGATGTTGGATGGAGCCTTGCCATACATCTCATACGCCTCGTCCCCGATCGCTATTACCTGATTGCCGTTTGCAACCGCAATGATATTTTTCGCGTCGAAAATTACCCCCTCGTTTTTCTTATATATCTTGATCGTACTTGTACCGAAATCAATACCAAATACTTTGCCTGCCATTTCTTCCTCCATTCCCGAACTGCTGCGCTTAAAACGGCGAGCAGCCGCTTTCTTTAAAACTAAAATATCGGTTATCCCCGATAATAATATGGTCGAGCAGCCTGATATCGAGCATTCTGCCCGCCTGTGCGACCTGCGCGGTAAGATGAATATCCTCGCGGCTCGCCGTCGGATCGCCGCTCGGATGATTATGCACTAAAATAATTCCCACTGCTTCCCGAAAGAGTGCCTCAATAAAAATCTCGCGCGGGGAAATCAGGGAGGAATTCACCGTCCCGACAGAAAGACGCTTTTCGCCAAGAAAAATGCACTTGGTATTAAAGAAGGCCACATGTACTTCCTCGACGCTTAAAAAACGCAGTCTCTGCATATAGTACTCTGCGATGGATGCCGGGTCTTGCAGCGTTAATCTCTCGCCAAATCCCTCCCTGCTAAGCCGTTTCATCAGTTCGAATGCGGAGAGAAGCTTTACTGCCTTAACCCGTCCAATGCCATTTACCGAGATCAGACGCTTAAAGTTCATCTTCGCAAGCCCCGAAAGATTCTTCTCCGGATTTTGCATCAAAAGCCGTCTTGCAAGCTCCACCGCCGTCTCTTTCCTTGTCCCGCTCTGCAATAAAATCGCAAGAAGTTCTGCATCCGAAAGGTTCTCCGCCCCCTCTCTCTCACATTTTTCATAGGGGCGTTCCGAGAGGGGAAGATCTTTCATCGTCACGGGACTGCCAAATTTTTCCATATACTCCTTTCCTTCTCTCCAGAAGGCATTTGCAAAGGCAAAAATTGTTTGCAAATGAAAAGGTTTTCCGGATCAAAGTTTCCGGTAGACAAAAATGGAAATGATCACGCCAAGAATCCCCGCGATCGTAATTTTAATGGAAAGTCCAAAAGTGACGACGATCACGCCGAGATTCAGTGTAAAATAGCCGCTTGTGGGGGAGCCAAGACTAAACTCCTGTCCGTAATTGAGCCAGGAAAGCCAGGAAATATCCCTTGCCAAATACCCCAAAAAGCCCCCAATCACTACGCCCGCCAAAATCAAAAGCAGCAGTGCCCATGAATTTTTTCCAATCTCGCGCGCCATATTGCACCTCATTTCCGCAATGGTCAGAACTTGTCCTCCCATCATAATCCATTCTATTTTACCACATTTTCTTTGATTTGTATACTCTCAATCAAAAATTCTTACAATCTTTTCATTGATTAGTTCCTGCGCCGCCCGCAAAATCCCAAGTTTTGCGTGATACCAGGTAAGTCCGCCCTGAAAATAGACCGCGTAGGGAGGACTTAGTGGTCCATCCGCCGAAAGTTCGATGGAACTGCCCTGCACAAACGCGCCCGCCGCCATAATCACCTTGGAGGTATATCCTGGCATATCGCCAGGCTCCGGATCGACAAAGGAATCCACCGGAGCGGCTGCCTGAATCCCCTTACAGAAGGCAATCAATGCCTCCGGGGTTTCTAGCGTGACTGCCTGAATAATATCATGGCGTTTTTCCTTACTATTCGGAATTACCGGATAGCCGAAGGACTCAAACAGTGCAGCCGCAAAAATCGCGCCCTTTAACGCCCCCGCGGTTACGGTAGGAGCCATAAAGAAGCCCTGAAAAAATTTCTGATTCAATCCGAGTGTCGCGCCAACTTCGCTTCCAAGCCCCGGTGCGGTCAGCCGATATGCACACTGCGTAATAAGCTCCTCTCTCCCCGCAATATAGCCGCCGATTGGAGCTAAGCCACCCCCCGGATTTTTGATAAGTGATCCGACACATAGATCCGCCCCGACATCACTTGGCTCCATGGTTTCCACAAACTCACCATAACAGTTATCCACCATACAGATGAGATCTGGCTTGATTTTCTTGACAAAGCGGATCAACTCGCCAATCTTTTCTACGGAGAGTGTCGGGCGGGTCTGGTATCCCTTTGAACGCTGAATTGTAACAAGATGCGTCCTCCCGTTAATCGCCGCTTTAATTCCCTCAAAATCAAAGCTTCCGTCGGGCAAAAGATCCACCTGGCGATAGCTTATGCCATATTCGCTAAGGCTTCCGGTAAGGTGCCTGTTCTCCCCGCCTTCCTCCCCTATCCCAATCACCCCCTCAAGTGTATCATACGGTTTCCCGACAGGCGAGAGAAGCTCATCCCCCGGTCGAAGATTGGCAGAGAGTGCCACAGTAAGCGCGTGGGTACCGCAGGTAAGTTGCGGGCGCACGAGTGCAGCCTCCGTGTGAAATACATCCGCATAGACTGCCTCGAGTGCTTCGCGCCCGGCATCGTTGTAGCCGTACCCGGTCGAAGCCTGAAAATGTGCCTCACAGACCCGGTTTTTCTGCATCGCCTTTAATACTTTCATCTGATTATACTCCGCCACTAGATCAATCTTTTCAAAGCGCGGCATTAAACGGGCTAGGATTTTTTTTGCATAATCATAAAGTTCTGGACAAATTCCAAGTTCTTTATAGATCTGTTCTATTTCTTTCATAACAAATTCCCCTGTTTTTTATTTTCTGTTTCCCACAGTTTTTGTCGGCTTATCCTTTGCATGATTTACAATTGCAAGGACAATCACTCTTCCCAGATGATAGAGAAAAAGCGCGATTTCCGTAAATCCGATCGCCATCGCGTAAGAAAATTCAGTGGAGACATTGTATATGGACTCCGGATGCCTTACCCCCATAATAATCAGCGTGATAATCGCAAGTAAAAGCATTACATGGACAACAGCATAATACAGCGTGCGCCGAACCTCGAACTTTTGAATTAAGAAACGCTCGATTAACACGGTAATCAAAATCAGAAGCGCGTACAAAAACACGATCAAAATCCAGAGTGTAGAATCTTTTTCCGGCACAGCAATCAGATCGAGTGAGAGCGTTAAAAGTCCTGCAAGTATAGCAAATAAAATGCCAAATATAACGGATCGCTCATTTGGACTTAACAGGGAACGCCGCTTAACTGCGGGCTGATTTGCAATTTTTTTCAATTCATCTTGTTCTTTCATCTTTCCTCTCATTCCGCCGCATATGCGGCAATCTAAAAAACAATTTTTCACCCTTTTTTGGGCAGCAGGGCAAGCATCGCATCCAGGATTTTTGCCTCATCAAACTGATACTTAGATTTGTCCACCCAAATCACTCCCCGTTCCCTCTTAAACCAGGTCAGCTGCCGCTTCGCAAAATGTCTTGTATCGCGCTTGATCAACTCTTTGGCATTTTCAAGGGTTATCTCCCCGTCAAGGTAGGCAAACAATTCCTTGTAGCCAAGTCCCTGCATCGACAACATCCCTCTCGTCACGCCCTGCGCTTTTAAGTGCTTCACCTCATCAAGAAAACCGTCCGTCATCATCTGATCCACCCGCCTGTTGATAGCTTCATATAAAAGAGCGCGCGGTGCGGTCAGCACAAAATAATATAATTCGTAAGGGGAAGTACGCTTTGTCTGCTCCTCATTATGCTCCGAGATAGGCTTCTTTGTCTGCGCATAATACTCAAGAGCGCGAACGACGCGCTTGATATTGTTTTCATGGATCTGTGCTGCCGCCACACTATCCACCATCTCAAGCTTTTTGTGCAGTGCTGCTGCACCATGTTCCCGCGCAAAATCAAACAATTCTTCACGCAGTGCCGCATCCGCTTCCGATTCGGTAAAATCAATCGCGTTTGTCACTGCCTGAATATAAAATCCGGTTCCGCCCACAATCACAGGAATTTTTTCCCGCGCGTAGATCCCCTCCATTGCCTTCATTGCCAATTTTTGGAAACTCACTACATTAAATTCTTCCTTGGGCGATAAAATATCAATTAAATGATGCGGAATTCCCCCCATTTCCTCAGGAGTGATCTTTGCTGTCCCAATATCCATTCCGCGGTATACCTGCATGGAATCCGCAGAGATAATCTCACCGCCTACCGCACGGACAAGTGCGATAGAAAGTTTTGTTTTTCCGACAGCCGTCGGTCCCGTCAACACAATCAGTCTCTTTTTCTCCTGCTGCATTTTCCTCCTCCTTTAGCTAGTTGACAATCCGCTTAAATTCGCGCTCCAATTCTCCCTTTGTCATTGAGATAATAATTGGTCTGCCATGAGGACAGTGAAATGGATGTTCAAGCTGTAAAAGTTCATGGATCAATGCCCTCGCCTCCCTATCGGACAGGCGGGTATTTCCCTTTACTGCCGCCTTGCATGAGAGTGCGGCGATTTTTTCCTGGATCAGGGCAGGTGTGCCAACAAGCGGCTCCTCCACCATATGATCAAGCATCTCTATTAACAACGCCTTTCCATCCACCCCGTACAGATCGGCGGGCAACGCGCTTACCGCATATTCTCTGCCCCCAAATGCCTCGATCGCAAAGCCAAGAGAGCAAAATGCATCCATATGGCGATTTAATGCTTCCTCCTCTCGCAGGGAAAGGGAGAGAATGATGGGTGGGGTAAGCATCTGCGAAAGGAAAGTATCTTTTGCTCTCATACGCGCCATCGTCCTCTCATACAGTATCTTTTCATGCGCCGCGTGCTGGTCAATAATAAATAATTGCTCGCGAAACTCCACCAGCCAGTAGGTGGCGAACAATTGACCGATAATGCGATGATTCTCTTCCTGCTTTGGATCAAGGAAAGCCACCTTCTTTTGTTCTGAGACTTCAAAAAGAGATTGCTGAATATTTTTGGTATCTTCCCCGCCATAGGAGATCTTTTCTCGCACAAGGGGTTTCTCTTCTTGTAACTCCTCTACCTCTGACTTCTTTTCCTTTAGGCTCTTTTCCTGCATTTCTTTTTCTGATGCGGGAAAAGATTTATCTCCCGCCAAAAAAAGCGGGTCAGCGAGCGTCTTTCGAATTGCTTCCTCGCGCACACGGGCTGCCTCATCCCGCACGGATTCTTTGGTTTGTGCCATCCGCCCATGTTCAAACCCCTCCGGTGTCGGCACATATACTGTCCGCACCTTTTTTTCCGGGGTAAGTAATACATCGGGGATCATATTTTTCCCGGAGAGTGCGTTTTGTACCGTCCGGTAAACAAGTTGATACAAACTTTCGCCGTCCGCAAAGCGCACTTCTAATTTTGTTGGATGCACGTTGACATCAATTTCCTCCGTAGGAATCATAAAATGCAGCGCGGTAAATGGATATTTATGTTGCATTGCGTAGGGTTTGTATGCTTCCTCAATCGCCTTGCTGATAATATTGCTCTTAATATATCTCCCATTGATAAAATAATTCTCATAATTGCGGTTGCCCCGCGAGATCACCGGCTTGCCAAGAAATCCAGTGAGTTTTATTTTTCCCGCCGCCCCTGTCGCCTCGACAAGTGCTGCTGCTGTCTCGCGCCCGTAAACATGATAGATGCAGTCCTTTAAATTTCCATTTCCTGGGGTCTGCAACATCGTCTTTCCATTGTTGATAAATTTAAAGGTGATCTCCGGGTGCGCCACGGCAAAACGCGCCATCAGATCACTGATATAGCCAGCTTCCGTCACTGCGGATTTTAAAAATTTGCGCCTTGCCGGAGTGTTGTAAAAAAGTGTTCTCACAATAAAAGTGGTACCTTCTGGCGCGCCGACCTCGGAACATTCCTTCTCTTTCCCACCCTCAATGAGATACCGGCACCCGCTGAATTCTCCGCGCATCTTCGTCACTAACTCCACCATGGAAACCGCGGCAATACTTGAGAGTGCCTCACCGCGAAATCCAAGACTTTTGACGGAAAGCAGATCAAGTGCTGTGGAAATCTTGCTTGTCGCGTGCCGAAAAAATGCCGTCGGAACGTCTTCCTTTGCCATCCCCGTGCCATTGTCCGTAATGCGGATAAAAGAAAGTCCCCCCTCCTTTATCTCCGCGGTCACAAAACTTGCCCCAGCATCAACCGCATTCTCCACTAACTCCTTCACCACCGAAGCCGGGCGTTCCACCACCTCCCCCGCAGCAATTTGATTGATTGTATCCGAATCCAGAAGATGAATTTTTCCCATGGCGGCTCCTCTCCTTGTTCCTACATTTTCGCTGCGATCGCCTGCAGCTCATACAATTTGTTCAGTGCGGCAAGCGGGGTCATATTGGCAAGCTCAAGTGCTTTTAATTCCCTTAATAGTTCATCCTGCTGTGATTGCTCTTTTGGCGTGACAGGTGGAGAAGTTTTTATCTCCTTTGTATTTGTTGTCAGGTGTTTTGCTCTATCTGCCATATCATTCTCATTTAACTTTTCCGCGATCTCTAGTGCGCGGTCAAGCACTGCCCCCGGCACGCCCGCAAGCCTTGCTACCTGAATTCCATAGCTTTTGTCCGCACCGCCCTTTATAATCTTTCGCAAAAAGACAATATCCTCGCCCGATTCTTTTACCGCAATGCAGTAATTGTTCACGCCGTAAAGCTTGCCCTCAAGCTCAGTCAGTTCATGATAATGTGTAGCAAACAAAGTTTTCGCCCCAATATTGTCCTTGCTGTTGATATGTTCGGCGACTGCCCAAGCAATGCTTAGCCCGTCAAAGGTGGATGTACCCCTCCCGATCTCATCTAAGATCAGCAAACTGTGCTTTGTCGCATTTCGCAAAATATTGGCAACCTCGGTCATCTCCACCATAAAGGTACTCTGTCCGGAGGCGAGATCATCCGACGCGCCAACGCGTGTAAAAATACGATCCACAATCCCGATATTTGCCTTAGTAGCAGGGACAAAGGAGCCAATCTGCGCAAGCAGTACAATCAGCGCGGTCTGGCGCATATAGGTGGACTTCCCCGCCATGTTCGGTCCGGTGATAATCGCTAATCGGTGCGCGTCATTGTCGAGGTATGTATCGTTCGCCACAAAGGCATCGTTTTCCAACATCCGCTCCACCACCGGATGCCGCCCTTCCTTAATCTCAATAATGCCGTCGGTATTGACTCTTGGTCTGACAAAATTTCCCCGCTCCGCCACAAACGCGAGCGAGGCGTACACATCAAGTTTGGCTACCGCTTTTGCCGTGCGCTGAATTCGCTCAACCTCCCCCGCAATCTTCTCCCGAATCTGTGAAAACAGTTCATATTCAAGTGCAGTAAGTTTCTCCTCTGCATTTAAAATCTTGTCTTCTAATTCCTTTAACTCCGTGGTGATATAACGCTCCGCGCCGGTGGTCGTCGCCTTTCTTGTCCAGTCCGCCGGCACAAGTTCCTTAAATGAATTCGTCACTTCAAGATAGTACCCAAATACTTTGTTGTATTTGATGCGTAAATTTTTAATTCCTGTTTTTTCCCTTTCTCTCTGCTCAATCTCAGCGATCCAGTTTTTGCCCTCCGTCTTCGCACTTTTTAACACATCCACTTCCTCGCTGTACCCGGCGCGGATAATTCCGCCATCTGTCAGAGAGATCGGTGCTTCCGGCTCGATCGCGCGTCCGATCAGATCGCAGAGATCGCCAAGTGGGTCAAGATCGGAAAAGATCGCGAAAAGTTCTGCAGATCTCATCTCCTCAAGCAGACATTTGATCGGGGGGAGCATGGTTAAGGAGGAGGCGAACGAGAGCAGATCGCGCGGATTCGCGCTGCGGTAGCTCACCTTTCCCATCAGACGTTCAAGATCGTAGACCGCGTTTAAATATTCGCGCAGTTCATCGCGCGTGATTATCTGCGCATTCAGCTCTTCGACCGCGTCATAGCGCGCGCAGATCTCTTCCGGATCAATTAAGGGCTGCTCAATAAAATTGCGCATCAGCCTCGCGCCCATCGCCGTCTTCGTCTTATCTAATACCCACAAAAGCGATCCGCGCTTCGTCTTTTCGCGCAAAGTTTCCACAAGCTCTAAATTGCGCCTTGTAGAAGTATCAAGAACCATATAGCGGTTTGTCGCATACGGCGTAATATGCGTTAACTGTTCCAGCGAATTTTTCTGTGTTTCCAAAAGGTACTGTAACACTGCCCCGGCAGCAGCACAACCAGCAGTATAGTCGGAAAGCCCAAGCCCGGTAAGTGTTCCCGTATGAAAATGATCCATCAGTGCTTTTTTGCAGAGTTCCATATTATAATACCACTCTTCTAACTCTGCGATCGCGATATGATATCGCTCTCTTAGTTCTTCTACCGGAATGCCACACGAGAAAAACGCCGGACTGCAGATAATTTCCGACGGCGAAAATTTATATATTTCATCCAGAATCCCCCTTGCGCTGCCCACTTCTGTTACATAATAATCCCCCGTCGAGACATCTACAGTGGAAATTCCAAATACCCCTTTTTGTTCCACCACCCCCATCAGGTAATTGTTGCGCTTTGCATCCTGAGACTGACTGTCAATATTTGTACCGGGGGTGACAACGCGAATTACCTCGCGCTTTACCAAACCTTTGGACATTTTCGGATCTTCCACCTGCTCACAGATCGCCACACGGTAACCCCTCTCCACAAGTTTGGTCAGGTACCCTTCCAAGGCATGGTGCGGCACGCCGCACATCGCCGCGCGACCGGAAATTCCGCAGGACTTTCCGGTTAAGGTAAGTTCTAACTCCCTTGAAGCCGTCACTGCGTCCTCAAAAAACATCTCGTAAAAATCTCCGAGACGATAAAATAAAATGCAATCCTTATACTGTTCTTTTGTCTCCAGATAACTCTGCATCATCGGTGTCACATTGGCAAACTCATCCGGATTCATTGTCTGTACCAGGATCTCTTGCGTTCTCGTTGACTTTACCGATGCTTCTTCTGCCATTTTCTTGACCTCCCTACTTTGTCTTTTCTTCTGCCCCGGAGTCTATCATCAGGTTTTCTCCGTCCGCTGCCGCTGTTGCAAGTCTGTCACAACGCTCATTTTGTGGGTGTCCATCATGACCTTTTACCCAGCAAAACACTACGGTGTGGGGAGCCTTTGCTGAGAGCAGACGCTTCCAAAGATCCACATTTTTCACCGGCTCATTGTCGCCGCGCTTCCAGGCCTTTTTTATCCAAGCCTCAATCCAGTGTTCATTAAACGCTTTGACCAGATACTGGGAATCCGAGTAAAGCGTGACCTCACACGGCTTTGTTAGTGCTTCCAATCCGACAATAGCAGCCATCAATTCCATCCGGTTATTTGTCGTGCGCACATACCCGCCTGAATACTCCCTAAGATGCTCCCTTCCTTTTGTGTCAATATAAGAAATAATTGTACCATAACCACCCGGTCCATCCGGATTTCCTCTTGCCGCGCCGTCCGTATAAATCGTTACCTTCATCAACCTTCCTCCCCGATAAGGTTAAAGCGTCCAACTCCCGCTCTCCTCGAAATGCTTTACCCGCGCTTCGGCGTGAGCGGTCATCCCCTCGTCATAGCCAAGCATTCGCAATAGTTTGATCGCGTTCTTTGAAACTGCTCTCCCCGGATAAAGTCTGTAATCAAACAGAACTTCATTCTCCTTTACATATTCCTGAAAATGGTAGTTGGAATATTTTTCCTCCAAAATATGCGTCAACTCAATATCGTGCGTCGCTGCAAAACACATTGCGTTCGCCCCCGCTAACCAGGAGAGAATCTCCGCTGAGGCCGCAATGCGCTCCAAGGTATTTGTCCCGCGCAACACCTCATCCACAAAGCAGAGAACCGGAACTTTTTCATTTACCATATCCATAATCCGCTTTAAGGATTTAATCTCGACAATATAATAACTCTCCTTGCTAAAAATATCATCCCGCAGTGCCATGGAGGAGGCAACAGCAAAAAAGCTTGCATTCCAGGAAGAAGCCATCACAGTATCGATAGTCTGCGCTAAGATTGCATTGATGGCAAGGGTCTTGATAAATGTTGATTTTCCGGAGGCATTTGATCCGGTAATCAGTACACTGCGATGCTCCGAGAGCGATGCCTTCACCGGCTCGTCAAGCATCGGATGGTAGAGATCGGTGGTTTCAAGAAACGGCGCGCCCTCCGATAGAGTCGGAACACACCACTCCCCCATCAGCGTCCGGTAGGATGCTGATGCAATCATGGAGTCCAAAAATCCCGCTGTTTCAAACAGTCCTGTTAACTCTGCTTCATTATTGTCAAAGATCTGTAGCATATTGTTAAATTTGATCAGATCAATATGGAACAGCATACGGATATAGTCGATCATCCCCTCAAGCAAGTCCCCCGTCGGCTTCTTGCCCGCCACAATGCGCGCCCCCTTGCGAAAGGAGGCAAATGCTTTCAAATTTTTTTTGATTGTCGCTGTATAGGCAGTGATCGCCTCATCCTCAAGTGTGGTCAGTGCTTTCATCCCATCCATCATTCGGATCAGATGGGACACAACACAGAAATACTTCTCAATCTCACTCTTGCGTTTATAATAAGAAAACGCATTGTATATTCCAACAACAATCACGGACATTACCCCCGCCACAGGATAGAGCAAAATCAGAGCAAGTGCCACAAACATAAAGGTAAAACACAGATAGTGCGGCACATTGCTCTCTCTCTTTAACAAATGCAGCAGATGAATATACTCGTAGACCGAGATATTGCGTTCCTTGCCCATGCGCATAAACTGTTCCTGAAGTGCCTGTCTTTTCGCCTTGTTCTTTGCAAAATGCTCCATCAGGCGGTTTCTTTCGGCAAGCTCTTCCTTTGAAAAAGAGAGGCGGTGCAGCATCGCAAACAGATATTCTTCACCCGCTGCCGACCCTGTATTGTTCATCGTCATAAAGATCTGATCCATATCAAGATCATTCCAGGTAATGGAATCAATCTCGCCACGCTCCTTTGGCAGATGCTCGTAATAATATTGCAGTGAGTGGTACTTATTTTCGGAGTACTCCTCTTTTGGCACCTCTCCCCACTCGCGCTCCATCTTTGCATAAAGTTTCTTTGTATAATTCTTTTCATCACAAATACTTTTGATAAATAAAGCCACCAGGACGATGGCGATAACAATAACGTATGGCATATAAAAATCCCCTAAAAAATTTTAAAATCCGCGCTTAAACGCATGAAAAGCCGCCCTGCTGCGGCTATAAATTTTTATTGGCAAGCCTTCCCTGTTCCTTCAAAACATTTTTCAACCCCTCAAGTGCCGTGTCAAGTTCCACACTAGAATCAAGCGCAGGTGTGGGCGTATCGGAATCCTCCACCGCCTTGACGGGCACTAACTCCACCTCGCACAGATAATCCTGCGTAACCAAGCGGGCCTCCAAAAGCCCACGAAATTTGTTCCAAGCCTCACGCTCATTGAGTGCGGTCGTAATTAGTGGTGAGCCATCCGCCCGCAAAAACGGAACTGCCTTTGACAAGTCCCTGCAAAGCATATAGTATTTGTATTTTTTTTCCATGGGGTAAACTTCCTTTCCATTCTGCCGCAAAAAATGCAATACGCATACTCAATGCTGCACTTATCGCGTGCAGTATAAAAATGTTAAATCTTTCTCAGTTTTTATTATACCTGATTTTTTTTCGGAAGTCAATGTCTGAATTTTTGAGATCAGGGTCTAAAATCTATATTCGCTCACAAATGGCATAGATTTGTGGTAAGCTATAGACGGGAGGTATATCGCAGCCTAGAAGATGAAAAGTATTTGAAAATGCCAAATAGGGCAGATTTTTAGGATAAAAAAATCCCACAGAAAGGATCTCAGGTAAAAAGAGATCCTTTCTGTGGGATTTTGCACTTATACTTTTTAATATGATTATGGTAGATATGGAGGCGTATACAAAAGAACGTTTTAATTTTTCTCAGGTATTGCAGGAAGCTTTTCTTGCTAAAGTGTAGGCACAATAAATCAAAAGAAACAATGTTGTATAATAACATTTGATCCTTACCCTCCACGGAGTTAATTAAAGAAGTGAAATTTCTTTTAACTGGAACTTTCGTTTGTGGGACTTCACAATTAATCTCTACCAAATAAATCCCTCGTATAAACCTTTTCTTTTACATCATCCAGACAACGATCATAACGATTCACAATAATCATATCTGTCTTTTTCTTAAATTCTTCCAGATCATTCATCACAAGACTTCCAAAAAATGTACTTCCCTCTAGTAGTGTTGGCTCATAGATCACTACAGTCGCTCCCTTTGCCTTTATCCGCTTCATCACACCCTGAATTGCACTCTGTCTGAAATTGTCTGAATCTGACTTCATCACCAGACGATACACTCCAATCATAATTTGGCACTCTCCTGCTTCTCTCCATACAGAATTCCTTGAATAATCATAATATCCTGCTCTCGCTAGAACACGATCTGCAATAAAATCCTTGCGGGTGCGGTTGCTCTGTACAATCGCGCGAATCAATTCTTCGGGGATATTTTCATAATTTGCCAACAATTGTTTAGAATCCTTTGGAAGACAATAGCCACCATAGCCGAATGAAGGATTATTATATTGATCGCCAATGCGTGGGTCAAGGCAAACTCCCCGAATAATCGAAGCTGTATCAAGGTTTTTCATCTCTGCATAGGTATCCAGCTCATTAAAGTAAGACACTCGAAGTGCTAGATATGTATTTGCAAAGAGCTTTACCGCTTCTGCTTCGGTAAAACCCATAAAAAGAGTTTCTATTTTCTTCTTTTCCGCACCCTGTTGTAAAAGCTCTGCAAAAATATGTGCTTTTCGATTGACTTCAATATTTTTCTCATCTGTAGATACAATAATTCTTGATGGATAAAGATTATCATACAAAGCTTTTGATTCCCTCAAAAATTCTGGGCTGAAAATAATATTGTCTGCTTGATATCTTTCTCTAACAAATTTCGTATATCCTACAGGCACTGTTGATTTAATCACGATAAGCGGCTTGTCTTTTCGATTTTTTGCAGATTTTTGCACCAGTTCAATCACATTTTCAACTGCACTGGTATTGAAAAAATTTTTCTCCGGATCGTAATTTGTCGGCGCAGCAATAATTACAAAATCTGCAACAGAATACGCCGCTATTGCATCTAAAGTAGCAGTTAAGTCCAATTCTTTTTCTGTCAAATATTTTTCTATGTATTCATCCTGGATTGGCGATATTTTGTTGTTAATTTGTATTACCTTTTCTTCTATAATATCCACCGCTGTCACATGATTATGCTGTGCAAAAAGCACTGCTAGACTCATGCCTACATAACCAGTGCCAGCAATGGCAATATTGTAGGAAATATTTTCTTTTTTATTCAATTTTTTACATCCTCCTTCTGTGCATTGATATTCTTCGACTTTCCAAACAGGCTTTTTCATAATTTTTCTATCTCCATTTTAACTATTATCAGTTCAAATATAATATTATATTAGTATCAATTCATCTTTTATACAATATCATCGTTATCTTTATCACATATTTTGCAAATTATTTTATTGTAACTATATTGCATTTTATCAAAAATCACATCAAAACATAAATATGTTATCCTTTGAATAATATTTTTAAATAAAACACTGATGATTATTGCTCCTAAAAAGAACAGTACAGAAAGTAATAATACCCATAATACCAAGTATTGATATGAATAATTAATAAAAATATAATCCCAGATCAAGGGCTTAACTTTACTATTTAGTAATAAATTTTCACTTAATATATATATTAATAAAGATAAACCGGAGATCTTCTCGATTAATTTGGTTATAATATTTTTTACATTTAGATTCTCAAATATAAAAAATATACAGCCTGACATTACCATTATTATTGGATTATTAAATACACACCATCTTAGAACTTGATCAGAAAAGAAGCTATATTTTAATCCAATAAAATTAGTTATTATCTCTAAGCTTATCAATATAATTACGCATATCATAAATATATATATATTTATGATATTTTATTTTATACTTTTTTAAATACTTTATCCACAAATATAACAGAATAAATCCTGTTAATTCTGTATAATAATATCTTTTTCATTGGCATATTTTTTGTAGACTTATTGATTACTTTATGTAACAAGTAAAACAGAATATAACACCCTACAAACCAATTATATCCAAATGTTATAGGAAAAAAACTTTTTACCAAATCAGTTATAGATAAATTAAATTTGCATAACCAAATGACAAGAAGCCATAAAACAGATATACAGAATGTATCAGATATTAAATGAACAACTTTTTTATATTTTATTTCATCATCATCAGCTAAAAACCAAGAGGAACATATTATAAAAATACAATTGCCTATCTGTCCAAAATAGAAAAAAGTAGCACATACAAAGTAAGGAAGATTTCTTTGGGCTTGTGCAAAATCAATATATCCAGGATTTGAATGGTTTCCGTATCTCGGAAGTGAATGTGAAATCACAATCATAAAGATCGCTATTACCCTGAGTACATCTATTCCTTCATGTCGGTGTATTTTTTTTAGTGTCTCAACTCTATCCATTTTAACTCCTTTAAAATTCAGATATTTTATTACAAATTTAACTGATATATAGTCATCTTTTTATTTGGTTATATATCTTATTTATAACAAAAAAATAATTCAATCAGCTCCAAAGTTCCTATTTGCCATCTTCAGGCAAATTTTCTCTAAGTTGAACTTCAATCAGTTCTAATTTTGTGTTTGCTATTACAGTATATTTATTGTCAGCATTTATAGTCAAAACGTCACCAGTTCTAATCTTTTGTTCAATTCCATCGTGAAGTATATTTCCATCTCCCTCTATTACTACCCACATCTTATATTTATAACAATGTAAATCAATACTTTTTCCGGAATAAAGAACAATTTTTTTTAATATGTTTTCACTTTCTATATCCAAAACTTTATAGATTCCCCATGACCTTTCAACAAACATCATTGGCTATTCAAGGTTATCTACATAGGGTTTGATAAATGAACTTTTATTTTTGTCAGTAACCAAAATTCCATCAGGTGATGCAGCGATGATTATATTCTGCAATCCCATAGCTAATATTGGAATATTCAGTTCGTTTACAATGTAAACGTCATCACAAGTGTTGTCAGTAATTCCCTTACCAATTATAGTATCTTCTATAGTTTCTGTTAAAGTATTCCATGTGCCAATATCTTTCCATTGTCCTGAAAATCTTTGAACCTGAATTTTATTTTCTTTTTCTACAACAGCATAGTCAAAAGAAATTTTAGTCAGTGTTTCGTATTTTGTAAAAAGATCATTATAATTACAAAAATCTATTAATTCATGAGCCATATTAAGAACATATTTTAATTTGTAAGCAAATACTCCCCCATTCCATAAAGCTCCTTGAGAGATATATTTTTTAGCTGCAGAAGTTGTAGGCTTCTCTTTAAAAGTTTTCACTGCCGAAATATGTTCTTCACTTTCAGGAATGATATATCCATATTTTTCCGACGGATATGTTGGCTCAATACCCATTAAAACAAGGTTCGCTTCCCCCTTATCCGCTTGAATAGACAGTTCTTTCAAAGCTAAAAAATAGTCTTTTTCAACAAATGGATCTACTGGACAAACTACTACAGACTCTTCAGGATCAATATTCATAATATCAACAAGATACGAACTGGCCAAAGCAATTGCAGGGAAAGTATCTTTTCTACAAGGTTCAATAGAAACATTTATATCAGTTCCTAACTGATTATAAATTGCTGACACCTGCATTTCAGAAGTAGCGACGAGAACATTTGCCATTTCATCAACTTGTTTAATTTGACTATATACACGCTGTAGCATAGACTCGTATGTACCATCTTCTTTTTTCAGAATTTTAATAAACTGTTTTGATCTTATATCATTTGAAAGAGGCCATAATCTTTTTCCTGAACCTCCTGATAATAAAATAATATTCATCTTCTCACCTTTACAAAAATTTATTAATCAATATATAATGATAGTTTCATTCAGAAACAAGAACACTGCAATTCTCAATATACCATTTATAAGTTAGCCTTAGTCCTTCTTCTAACGTATACCTTGGCATCCACCCCAAACGTCTTAATTTTTCAGAATCCACAATTTTACGCTGCATTCCTTCCGGTTTGTCAAAATCCATAAGTATTTTTCCTTCATACCCTACTATTTTCTTAATTGTCTCTGCAATTTCCATAACCGTATAATCTTTTCCATAGCCAATGTTTACAAAGTCCTCCCCCGAATAATTTTCCATCAAATACACACATGCATCTGCCATCTCGTCCGCAAAAAGCAGTTCACGATATGCCTTTCCGCTTCCCCAAATTGTCACACTTCCCTGTTTTTTTAATTTTGCCTCGTGAAATTTTCGAATTAGTCCTGGCACAATATGCGAGTTTTCTAAATCAAAATTATCGTGATATCCATACAGGTTGCAAGGCATAACACTAATAAAGTCCGCTCCATATTGCCTTCTATAATATTCACATAATTTCAATCCTGCAATTTTTGCCACCGCATATCCTTCATTCGTAGGTTCCAAGGGGCCTGTCATAAGGTATTCTTCTTTCAATGGCTGTAGGGCATCCTTTGGGTAAATACAAGAAGAACCCAGAAACATTAACTTTTTCACTTTGTGCCGATACGCACTACTAATTACATTGCATTGTATTTGTAAATTTTCCAATAAAAATTCTACCGGTGCAGCCATATTTGCTCCAATTCCTCCAACTTTTGCTGCTGCTAAAAAAACATATTCTGGCTGCTCGTGTCGAAAAAATTCCTCTACAGATCGCTGATCTGTCAAATCCAATTCCTTATGTGTTTTCAATACAAAATTTTGATAACCATGTTCTTGTAATTTTCTATGAAGAGCAGAGCCAACCATACCCTTATGCCCAGATATATATATTTTATCTTGATTTTTCACTTACATCACCTCCGAACTTAAATATATTAAACCGTTTTTAAAATGCTCATAAGACAATTAATAAAGTAATCAATTCCATCAAAATCCTGCCTACTATGGTTGCCAACAAAAAAGCCATTTTTATGAATAAAATCTGCATCGTCCAGCATTCCGAAAACGGTATAATCCATATATTTGACTGCTTTATTTCTTGTAAAATTTCCCGCTACAATTGGACGCACTTCCACACCAACTGACGAAAGTTTATTAACAACCAGATCCCTCTTTCCAACAAACTTTCCATCCAATACTAACGAAAATCCAAACCATGAACTGTTTTCTATTTCCGTTTGTGGGAATATATTATTTATTTCTCTGATTCTCTCAAGAAAATATGCTGCATTCTTTCTTCTTATAGAAATAATTTTATCCATCTTTTTTAACTGTTCACTCCCAAGAGCTCCCTCCATTTCAAGTGGACGTAAGTTAAAACCAGGAAGGATAAAATTATAACTTTCATAAAAAACATCTTCGCTTTTTAAATAAATACTACTGTTTTTTGGTAGATTTCTTGTCCATCCGTGAGCCCGAATTGCAAGCATATAATGATACAATTCTTCGTTATCTGTTACTACCATTCCACCCTCCATTGTGCATAAATGATGAGAATAAAACGTGGAATAGGTGCCAAAAAGTCCAATTGTCCCACATTGTTTTTCTTTATATACCGCTCCAAGGGACTCACAATTATCTTCTGCAAGTAAAATATTGTGATTTGTACATATATCTTGCAATTTATCAAAATCATTAGGATTTCCCAATAAATTTACTGCAAAAAGCATTCTTGTCGATGAAGTTATTGCTTTTTCCACTTTTTGTACATCAATATTTAAAGTATAGCGATCAATATCAACAAATCGTAATCTCAATCCCATTTGATATAGTGGAAAATAGGTTGTACTCCATGATACCGCAGGTACTAAAATTTCATCTCCTCTCTGCAACTTTCCTGAGTAAACAAGGGCGGAAATTGCTAGTAAATTTGCACTTGAACCTGAATTTACCATAATCGCATATTTTATACCAACTTTTTTTGCAAAGGCAATTTCATATTGTTTTACTTCGTCTGACATAGAAAAATGATTAGATATAATTACCCTTTGAATCGCATTTATTTCTTTTTCATCCCAAGTATCATCACATAGTTTGTACTGCATTGCTAGATCCCCTTTCCAACTAATTCTTTCTTCCGACTCTAATTACTTTACAATACCTTTTTCTAAATACTCAGCCAAGTTAAATTGAACTCTTTCATTTGAACGTTCAATTGCAACCTTTTTCATATCACTCTCTACCATTAATCTTACAAGATCATCAAAACTTGTTTTTGTAGGATTCCATCCGAGTTCCTGTCTTGCTTTTGTCGGATCTCCTATAAGATTAACAACATCTGTAGGTCTGTAAAAATCGGGACTTACTTCAACCACTATCTTTCCTGTTTTTTTATCTATGCCTTTTTCATTGATTCCCTCACCTTCCCATCTAAGTTCAATTCCTACATATCGAAATGCAAGAGTTGCAAATTCTCTAACCGAATGCTGTTCCCCAGTTGCAATAACAAAGTCCTCTGGCTTATCGTATTGAAGAATCAGCCACATACATTCAACATAATCTTTAGCATATCCCCAGTCTCGCAAAGAAGATAAATTTCCCAGGTAAAGCTTGTCCTGTTTTCCCTGCGCGATACGAGCCGCTGCAAGAGTAATTTTTCTGGTTACAAATGTTTCACCTCTGCGTTCGGATTCATGATTAAATAGAATGCCTGAACAACAAAACATCTTATATGCTTCCCGATATTCTTTAACAATCCAATATCCATATTGTTTTGCTACAGCATATGGAGAATATGGATGAAAAGGGGTTGTTTCACGTTGTGGAACTTCTTCGACTCTTCCAAAAAGTTCTGAAGTTGATGCCTGATAAATTTTACATATATCGATTAAATTGCATTGGCGCACTGCCTCTAAAATACGTAAAACGCCTGTCGCATCAACATCTGCTGTATACTCTGGAGAATCAAAAGAAACTTGTACATGGGATTGTGCAGCAAGATTATATATTTCATTTGGTCTTACAAAATTAATTATGGAAACTAATCCCATGGAATCGCTCATATCCCCATAATGGAGATGAAAATTTTTTTTCCCTTCTAAATGTGCTATTCTTTCTCTATAATCAGTAGATGATCTTCTAATAATACCATGGACATCATAGTTTTTATCAAGTAAAAACTCTGCCAAATATGATCCATCCTGTCCTGTAATACCTGTGATTAAAGCTTTTTTCATTCTATAGCTCTCTCCCTTTCTTTTTGATTCCATGTCTAACAATTGGTATATTGTTATGATCGAACCTTAAATAATTTATATTTTCTTCCATTCTGGTGGAATGATATCTATAGGTTTATCGTCAAAAAACCACTTTTTAGGTGCAACGACAATCTTCCCCGGATAATAGTTCATCCGGGCACCCCACCAATGATAAGTACTATTAACTATAATAGAATGTTTACAATTCGTCATCAAAATAAG
>CAJTLX010000002.1:153628-172528 GCA_910577165.1 uncultured Lachnospiraceae bacterium | reverse complement strand
GGAAATTTAACGAATCATAGGGAAGAACAAGAACTGATTCAGAAGGCAATCAAGAATGCGCAGAAAAAGCATATATATATGGATGAAAATATGCGAATTGCAGAGCTTTCTTTTGAGGTTGCGCCGGGGATTGGAGTTGTTGTGCGGGGAGAGTATGACGCGGAGGAAGAGTTTCACATGGAACATTATTTCCCATATTTAAAGGGAAATATCGTTAGCACAGCGGAGGAAATTTTTATTAGTAAGCGAGTGGATACGGATGCTTATACGGGAATGTGTGATGATTTTCGTCTGGGAGTTTCTCTTATTTTCTATTTGCAGAATGTGGTGGATTATTTAAAGATGGGGAAACTAAGCGAAAGTCAGATTCATCCTGTGATTGCGACAGGGCTTGCAAAGGAGGGCAAGATACTGCTTCCGACTAAGCAGAATATTCGTGCGGAAAAAATTATGGATGCGGATTTGACACAGCGATCCAAACTGCTCTCCGAGGCAAAAAAGGGAAATCAGGAGGCGATTGAAAGTCTTACGCTCGATGATATTGATTTATATTCGATGGTTTCTAGGCGGGTGCGCAGGGAAGATATTTATAGTATTGTGAATACTTCATTTATTCCTTATGGTTCAGAGTCCGACAATTATATTGTCCTGGGAACAATTGAGAATGTAAGGGTGGAAAAAAATATTTGGACGGACGAGCAGGTTTATATTTTGCAGCTTTGCTGCAACCAGATGGAATTTGAGGTATGTATTAGCCGGAAGGACTTGTTTGGGGAACCACTTGTTGGGAGGAGATTTCGGGGAATTGTATGGATGCAGGGCTATGTGGATTTTACAAGGGTATAGGAAATCTTTGATTGCATTTATTTTACACCCTGAAGGAGGGAGACTTCTTATTACAAGGGAATCGAGTAGGAGAAAAGTTTTTCCCTGCGCATAAAAAAGACAGCATGAAAGGTATTTTACTTTTCATGCTGTTTTCTGTGGTGACTGCTTTACAGCAATCTCTTTCTCGCGTCCCCGAGACGACTTGAACGTCCGACCTACCGCTTAGGAGGCGGTCGCTCTATCCAACTGAGCTACGAGGACTTAAAATCGGATGAAACCAGCTTCTTTTGATGCAGAACAACAAAAGATAACATTTACATTATAGAGAAAAACTGCAATAAAGTCAAGAGTTAATTTTGTCCTGTAATATCAAAAATAATATAGGATTCCATATTTTCTGTATATAGATTATTGTTGATCATGCCGACACTGTAATAGTACGTATCGTTCAGATAAATTTCCTCCAGCATATTATTTTCTGCAAGATCCAGCGGAAGAAGGAGCGTTGCCATTTCACTGGAATAGTTGATCAGCGGAAGGTAGATTATTTTGCCGTCCGTCAGTGGATAACCTGCCGAGATGGAGGGATTATTCGTGTAAGTAATTGTCTTTTGTATGGCGGCAGTACAATCAAAATAAGTAAACTTTCCATTTTGGTTAGAAGTAAAGAGGTATCCATTCCAACCGATCAGAAAGTCCGGCGATGAAATATGTGCAGAAAGCAGTATTTCGTTGCCTGTGGATAACTCTATGCTAATTAGACGATTGTTTTCTTTTTTATCTGTAATCATATAGGAAAGATAATTTCCATCGCAGGTCATGTAGCGAATCGTTTCACCGGGAAGCCCCTGATAAAAAGTAGTCAAATTCTCCCCGTTCCGATCAGTGCGCAGAATATCCGTGGTGGCAGTATCTGCATTATCTGTGCTGGTATAATAGATATATTGATCGGTAAACGCAAAACAGTCCTGAAAATGTTTTTTTGGATTCCAGGAAAAAATACAGCAGGATACCTCCGCATTTTCCACTTCCGGCTGTATCCGGATAAGCAGGGAAGGCGTGTTAGTTTCCCCATTGAGGTAATCAAAATGAGCATAGACTGTATTGTCTAGTTGAAATGCACCACAAAAATACCATAGATCCGGATTGGATAAATCAGCCTCGCTACAGGTCACTATCTCGGAGAGGGAAAGACGGTAACGGTGACCGCTCTCGTGCGCGACAGATACCGTATCGTCATAATAAAATTGGACGATAGCATGATCTGTGATAACAAGAGGAAAGGAGTTTGCATAGTTGACATAGGTACATATGTGGTTTGACTCCGGAATAAAAATTGGATCTAGTGCGAGTGTGGGGGTTAAGACAGTGGGAGCTGCCTCGAAATTATTTTCCGAAGTCGTTGGGCTTGGTGTACTCTCTGTGGCGGGAGTAGTGGGATTAATTAACTCCTGGCTGATTGTCGGGGTTTGGGATGGCGGCAGAGGGGTTGAGTCGGGAGTATCCTGGGGGTTTCCACAGGAGGTCAATAAAATGCCACAGAGGTAAATTGAGATTATTTTATATTCAGAGATTATTTTATATTTTAATCGTTTCATTTTTTATCACTGCTTTCTTCAATAAATTTAAAAGAGTTGTAAAAGTATCATTTTTTAATACTAGCACAAAAAAGTATATAAGACAAGGGCAAGTCTGCTTTTTGTTAAAATTGCTGGTATTTTAACAAAGATATCCGTCCTTTTTATCTAATATTTATAGATATTTTGAACGGAAAATTGAACTGAGAGGAAATTATCTTCCGCCTGAAATGAAAAATTATCTGGAAAATCAAAAGCATCCGGAAAATGAAAACCAGATGCTTTTTGCGGTTTGTCTATCACTGAGAAAAATTACAAATTAAATTTCTCGTCGTCCGTCTGATTGTAGGAGCGGAGTCTGGCTTCGTGTTTTTTTCGATAGGCGCGCCGTTTTTTACGATGCGGCAGTTCAATGCGGATAAGATACCATCCAGCCGTCAGAATAATAATGGCAGCGATAATGGCAAGTACAAGGGGAATTAAACTCCTGCTTTTTCCGTCTTCTTTTTCTTCCCCCGTCTTCTCTGGTGGATTTTCTTTGGAATCTTCCTTAGTTTCAGGATCAATCGGCACATAGGTGCCATCTTCCTCCTTAAATATAATATCCGGGGGAATCATATAACTTGGCCAGAGTGCCTCAAATGCGGCGCGCGTGATCGGGTAATCGGGATTATCGTATATGATATCCGCAGATCCAATATGTTTTCCGGCAAATTCATATGAGATCTGTCCAATTACATTATCACCGTGAACAAATTCCTCGACGGGGGTATAGGAAATGGACTTTACTGCATCGGAGAAATTTGCGGAGTTTGGAAGCACAACATTACTGTTTTTGCCGATATGGATCAGCGGGTTGCCCGCAGTGGAAAAATTCGCTGTCTGAGAAAATAGTGATGGGAAACTAAGTTCCAGATCCAATTCCGTATCCTCAATACTGTAGAGGGAATAATTTTCAAAGGCAAAGTTTAGTATATTAATGGTATCTTCATAGGCGTGCAGTGCAGTATCTACGTGGAGAACTACAGCGACTAGCGTGAGACCATCTTTTTCTGCAAATGTGATAAGCGTGGTCAAAGCCTCCGTTGTGCCGCCGGTCTTTCCTGCAATCGCGTAGTCATAGGAAAGCGTTTTGCGGATAAAACGATGATGGTTTGCGAGTGGGCGCGCTACATTTTTATTTGTTGCGGGGATGGTGTAGGTGCGGGTTCCAGCGATCTTGCGAAATTCCGGGTATTGGATGGCCTCTCTTCCAATCAGTGCCATATCGTAGGCGCAGGTATAATGTTCAGACTCATGCAGACCGTTTGGATTGAGAAAATTGCTGTTCACTCCGCCAAGTTCTTTTACGCGCGCATTCATCAGTGCGGAAAATTCTTCGTTTGAGCCGGATGTGCCATTGACGCGCGCGGCAATATGTTCACCGATCGCGTAGGAAACTTCGTTCGCCGACTCCAAAAGCATACCGTACATGGCATCGCGCAGAGTAACCTGCTCTCCGGAAACAAGACCGATACGACTGCCATAAACATTATGTTCGGCAGCGTCCGACATTGTGACAATCTCATTTAAAGAACAGTTCTCCAGTGCCATCAATGCGGTGAGTACCTTTGTGATACTTGCAGGGTAGTAGGCGGTGCGGATATCTTTTTCATATAAGATAAGTCCCGTAGTTACTTCCATAACAATCGCGGCATCCGCATATACGGATGGACCAGAAGGCCAGATAAAATCAACTTCGGGGGAGGCATCCTCTGCCCGTACAACCGTCTGTCGACTTGTCGGAGGGAAGAAAGAAAAACAATATATGGCGATAAAGAGAAAAGTGATACAGCGGAATAGTTTAATTTTCATAGTTTATGTCAACCTCAATTCATGTGCAATATGTTAATGTCCACTATTATAGAATATTTTAGAGGAGGACGCAACACAAAAATATGTAAAAATGGGGCAGTTACAGAATCTGGATCTTTTACAATATAGAATAGAGTATTGTAAAAAATTTACATTTTATAACTGCCCACAATATGGTAGGAGGATTATCCAATGTTTATGGTTTGAAAAAATATTATTTAGTTTTTCTTTGCCTGACCATAATAGGCATTTGCGCCATGCTTTCTAAGATAGTGCTTGTCGAGCAGTTCCTGCTGCATCGGCTTGATTGTATTGTTCGAGAGTGCAAGATTATGCCATGCCATAAAGGAAACTTCCTCAAGCACTACAGCATTGTGAACAGCATTGTGCGGATCGGTTCCCCAGGTAAATGGGCCGTGGCTGTGAACGAGAACCGCCGGCACGTCGTCTGGATTGATGCCTGCTTCGCGGAAGCGTTCAATGATCACGGCACCAGTTTCCTTCTCGTACGCGCCCGCAATTTCCTCCGGGGTCATCTTGCGCGTGCAAGGGATCTCGCCGTAAAAATAGTCGCCGTGCGTTGTGCCAAGTGCCGGAACACCCATGCCTTGTTGCGCCATAGTGGTGGCCCAGCGGGAATGCGTATGTACAACGCCCCTGATATTTGGAAATGCCCTGTAGAGTTCAATATGCGTTGGGGTGTCGGAGGAAGGATTTAGGCTGCCTTCCACGCGGTTGCCATCAAGATCGACGACTACCATATCTTCCGGTTTCATTATATCGTATTCAACGCCGGACGGCTTGATTACGATCAGCCCCTTTTCACGGTCGATACCGGATACATTGCCCCAGGTAAAGGTGATAAGACCGTGCTTTGGAAGCAGCATATTTGCTTCATAGACTTCCTGTTTTAATTGTTCTAACATAATACACATCCTTTCTTTTTCTATATGCTATTGAACTGCCGCAAAATATTTGAGCGGGCAGTAATGCACGGGATTTAAACTCTTATATTTGCTCTGTTTTTATGAGATCCTGAATAGAAGAGCGGTATTGTAATGTTGGTTTTAGTATAATACATTCCTCACAGGAGGGATCGGAAATTTTTTTTAACATCAGGTTTGCCGCGCGTTTTCCCATCTCGGCAAATGGACAGCAGATCGAGGTTAAACCGCCGGATATATCGGTAAGAGGCAAGTTGCTAAAGCTTATCATTGAGATATCCTGCGGGACGCGGAAATTGTGCCGCGAGAACAGGGAAAACAGTAATGTGGCAATGGTATCATTGTAACAGATTACTGCTGATAGGTCAAAAAATTGCGCGGGAAGTACGGAGTTGGCATTTTCTGAAAAGAGACGGGGAAGGTCTTCAGTCGTGTACCAGATAACCCGACGTTCAAGGCTTAAATTCTGCTGTTTTAAAATCGATTGAATCCCTTCATAACGTCTGAGTCCCCGCAGATCATCGGACGCGAGAACCGCCCCAATTTTTTTGTGCCCTTTCTGGAGCAGGGCAGTGGCAGCAAGCGCGCCGGCATGGCTCTCATCCATAATCACATAGGATTCCTTAAAATCGCGATAATAGCTATTGAAAAAAACAATGGGAATCCCCTGATTTTTAATTTTTTGATAGAGCAGTTTATTTACATTGGGCAGAGCGGATTTTGTACTCTCGATAATCAGTCCATCCACATGATCGGTAAGCATCTGACGCAGTGCATTTTCCTCTTCAATTTGACGATTATAGGTAATTCCAAGTAATATGGTACAGTGACAGGCGTTTAAAATCTCGTGTATTCCCTGAAGAATAGAGGGGAAATTATAGGGATCGAGCCAGGCGATAATCACACCGATCCGCAGTGCCGCAGTGCGGGAAGTCGCGCCTGTCACATAAGTTCCGCTTCCCTGTGCGCGGGAGAGAATTTTTTCTGATACCAGTTCATTTACTGCCTGCCGGACAGTTTGGCGGCTGTAGCCAAACTGCGCGGCAAGTTCATGTTCGGACAGGATTTTATCTCCGGAAACAAATGTGCCGTCTGCAATTTTTTCTTGCAGCCATTGTTTGACTTTCTGATATTTTGGCATTTTATTTCCTCCGAGCAAGTTTTATCAATTTATATTGAAAGTACGGTATGTGGTTTTGGCATAGAATTTCTCTGTGCAATCCCATATATCCGGTTATCAATGTACTAACCATTATGATAATGATAGCACAGCGAGAAAAAAAAAGCAAGGGGCAATTCCTTCTCCATATTAGAGATAAGAAACTTCTTGCCATAAGAAATTAAAGGAATATAGATACATAGTGAAATGAATTTAACTGTAGTGGCTGGATTTCCGGGTTTTTGGGATGGTAGTTTTTAGTATAATATGTTAAAGTAGAAGTGGTTTTACAACATGGAAAATTCAGAAACTGGAGTAAAGAAACAGGATGAAAACAATTATAATAGACAGTGATGAGAGATTGCGCAAAACACTGTTATTCTTGGTTGGTACAATCAATGTGCTGAATATCGTCGGCGTTTTCAATAATCCCAATGTGGCAATCGAATATGTGAAAAACAATCCCACAGACTTGGTAATTTTGAATATCCAAACGCTGGAAATGGATAAGTTTGTATTCAGCAAAAAATTGCTGGAGATAAATCCCGGGTTGAACCTGATTTATATGACGCGGGAGAAAATTTTTGAGATGGGCGAGTGCTATCAAAGAAATATAGATTTGTCTTTAAAATCACTGAACAGCAAGGAAATTCAGGATGTGATGCAATCATTAAAACAGTTAGAAAAAAGCGGCCAAAAGCATATTTATGCGCGCACTTTTGGATATTTTGATCTTTTTGTAGACGGAAGACCAATTATGTTTAAGAGTGCGAAAGCAAAAGAACTTTTGGCGTTTTTGATTGATCGCCAAGGAGGAACAGTGACAACAGATCAGATTATTACTGTATTGTGGGAGAATCGACCGAATGATGAGGCTACACAGAGCTTGTGCAGCAAGGTAGTGAAAAAATTAAAAAGAGAACTGGATGAGTATAAGATAGGGAGTATACTGATTCATAAGCGCGGTGTTCGAAGCATTGATGTGAGTCAGATAGAGTGCGATATGTACGAGTTGATGAGAGGAAGTGCAAAGGCGAAGGAACAGTTTTTTGGAGATTATATGTTAGAGTACAGTTGGGCAGAAGGAAGAGTTGAGGCACTTAAAAAGAGAGCAGAGAGTATTTCGGATAAGAAAAACTGAGTTTTCGGATTAGAATTCCATTTCGATTCCATTTGAGTTCCAAAGCATTATGTTATAGTATTGTTTGGAGCAAAAATCGCTTTGGAAGGGAAGATGAGCTTATGGCAGATAAAGAAAAATTTTTCTATGAATCTGAGTTGGAACAGTTGGAAAACTATGGGGTGAGTTATGCTACATATGGGATTTTTCTGAACAAGGATGGAGAACAAACTCTGGTACAGCATGATGTCGCGCTTTCGCGGGAAGAGGCGGAGCGGATTTGTCAATTGTTAAACAGAAATAAACTTGATATCGAACAGGCGAAGTATGTAATTGAGGATTGCGTTGTAGAAACTTATCTTGTATAGTTTTTCTCTGGGAAAACTAAAGCTGTTCTTTCTTAATATTCTTTTTGTTTGGAAGGCTTCTGCTATATTCTTGATAGTTCAGGACAGAAAGACTCCAGAAGGCGCAACCTTTTGGAGTCTTTTTCTAATTTTTAATTAAAAAAATCCCAATTTCCATTTGTGTTTATTACGCGTATTCCTAAAATCTAAGTATATACTCATTCAGTTTATTGAATTTGATTGATTCATGGCGTACTTGAGCGGTGTGCGGCCTGCATATTGAATACTAACATATTTTTTGGATGTTTGAGAGAATAGACTTAGGCGGTTGCTTTTTGCAATACATAATGTTATCGATCCCTTTATTTTGGATTGCATACCACCCGGGCTCAAGCGACAATTCAAAAACTTTTTCCATTTCCAATTTCGGATAGGCAAGACATTGAATCAACTCACTTGCTGTAACCGCTAACAATTTGCCCGCAGGAAGATGCAGCCACTTGCATGGGTCTGTAACTTTGGTGCTTTTTGTAAGCTCACATTCCTTGACAACACAATCTAAAAGCCAGACAATCATTTTTCCCTGTCCGCAAAATTCTCGAATTCGTTCTGTTTCCCGCTGTCTTACGATGTCCCAGTCCTCATTTGGAAAATCACAAATCAATTCGGATGTCCCGGATGAATCAAGTAAAATATCCATCGCATATAACAGGTCGGCATCATTCAATTCTGCCAGATAGCTTTCATCTATGAAAACTAATCCATCCAGCATGCCACAATCCAATGTATATTTCATGTTCTACTCCTTTTTGGGCCAACAGTTAAGTAAGTTTCATACTGGTTTAATATTTACTCAGCATTATTTCAAATCAACACAAGGGAGAATTGGGATTTAAAAAAAAGCACCTGCCCCGGAGATATCCTCCAAAACTGGTACTTTCAATGCGCGATCAGGGGCTCGAACCCTGGACACCCTGATTAAGAGTCAGGTGCTCTACCAACTGAGCTAATCGCGCTTATTTGATATCGGGAAACTGCTTTCCCTCAATGCAAGATAGATTATATACCATGTCTTAGAAAAAAGCAAGCTTTTTTTAAAAAAATTTTAAATTTTTTTTGAGAGAATTTTTTTTGAGAATTTCTAAGCAAATTTTTAGTTGAATTCGTCCAACGAAGCGTCTATAATAGTTACTATAAAAAGAAGTAACAGGGGTTAGCAGCCAGAAAGAGGAAATAAATGTTAAAAAAAGTAAAGTGGAAGGATCGTTTCTATTCGGCAAGACAAAAACTTCCGGCAAAAAAGAAGGAGTCTTTGGAATATGGACCAATTGAAATTCGTATGCTTTCGGAGGAGGAGGTAAGCAGGGAGGAAGAAAAGTCCGACCATGCGCTGATTGAGGAACTTAATGGAAGCGAGGAAGAGCGGGATGAGCATAAATTTGAGTCAAACAAAAAATATTTTACAATCAGTGTTTATGCCCTTATCACCATTATGGCGGCGGCACTCTTTGTCTGTCTGATCGCAAATTTTGGGGAGGTAAAGCTTTGGCTTAAAGGTCTTGCTGGGATTTTATCGCCGTTTTTGGCGGCATTCTTAATTGCGTTTATTTTAAATCCGCTGGTAAATTGGCTGGAGATTCATCTTTTTCAAAAGCTGCTGCATATGCAAAAGCCCAAATTGAGGGTGGCATTGTCCATTGTCACTACTTATATTCTGCTATTGGGAATTATTATTGTCGGGATGATCTATGTTATTCCGCAGATCACAGATAGTATTGTCAGTGTGGCGGGTGATGTGACAGTGCAGCTCAACGAGATCTATGAAAAGCGTTTTACTTATGGGAGTATGCTGCAGGAATATTTTCCGGAGATTGATTTAAAGTTTATTGCGGATAAGATCGAGGAGATGTGGCCGACACTTTTGTCTGCGATGACAAATTTGACCAAGGATTTGGTGCCGAAGGTGATCGGGATGACGGTGTCCGTCGCTAAATTAGCGATCAATATCCTGCTTTCCATCGCGATCTCGGTTTATATGTTGTTTGACCGGCGCAAGCTGTTAAAGATGGGGACGCAGGTGGTCTATGCGGCACTGCCAACCGCGCGGGCAAAGTTGTTCTGTGTAAGAATGCGTGAGTGCAGCCGGATCTTTTCCGGGTTTGTCAGCGGGAAGGCGTTAGATTCCCTGATTATTGGGATTATCTGTTTTATTGCAACTTCATTGCTTGATTTAGAATATGCGGTGCTGATCAGCGTAATTGTTGGTATCACCAATATGATTCCATATTTTGGTCCGTTTATCGGAGCGGTTCCGGGTGTTGTACTCTACCTTTGTATCAAGCCGGTGGATGCAGTGGTGTTTGTGATTATGATTTTCGTCCTGCAGCAGTTTGACGGCTGGGTACTTGGACCAAAGATTCTCGGGGATTCGACGGGGCTTTCACCGCTCTGGGTTATTTTTGGAATCACTGTGGGAGGTGCTTACGGCGGCGTAGTTGGAATGTTTTTGGGCGTGCCGATGGTTGCGGTAGCCGCCTATCTTTTGAATCAGGCGGTCAGCGGGGTATTAAAGAAAAAACGAATTGATGTTTCATAGAATTGTGGCGGGCTCCCGCGAAAAAAAGAGAGCGGTTTATTTTTGACTGCTCTCTTTTTTCTTATTCATAATATGATACAGAGCGGAATCGAGTAGGGAAAGTCTTCCTTATTCGATCCCGCTCTGTATGCACAAAATAATGTGTGAATGGACACAGACAAAGCTTAGAGTTCGATAAGGCGGATCAGCCCATCTTTTGAAAGTTCGCCGATATGCTGATTTACTGCCACTCCATTTTTAAATACAATAAAGGTTGGGATGGACATGACATTGTATTTTTCTGTAGTTGCTGGTGCCTCCTCGACATTGAGTTTTACGACTTTGGCGCGCCCTTTTAATTCCTCGGAAAGCCCCTCGACAACCGGAGCAACTCTTTTGCACGGACCACACCAGTCTGCAAAAAAGTCCACTAAAACAGGGAGTTCTGCCTTTAACACTTCCGATTCAAAATTGCTGTCATTTACATACTGCATGAGTACCTTCTTTCTGCGCTGGGATGGTAATTTTGGGCAATTATTTTCCGTCCACAGCGCCGATGCGGAAATCAATGCCCATGTTTGCGTTTTTTTGAGGGTTTGCCGAACGATTGTAATGTCCGGTTTATCTCGTCAAAATTTCGTTTCAGAGTGACGGCCTGGCGGTTTAGGCTGGGCTGTGCATCGAAAAAACGAATGAGGAAACGTTTGAAGGAAGAAGCCATGCATATACCTCACTTCCCATACTGCACGGGAATATTATGCAGTGTTTTCCTATAGTATATGCAGGGATTTTCCTTTGGTATGCATTTGTGTTTTAGCTGGTCTGTCTGATTGTCCGGATGCCTGGAACATTTATCTTTGACTATTCTTTTTTTGGAGGAAATGCCACAAGCCGATAGATCGGATTGCCCATAGCGGAGAAGCGTTCCTCATACTCGGTCATCAGATTGCCCTCCATATAAGGGCTATGATGCAAGTCCCTGGTAATCTGTGCAAGCTGCCAGCCCATCTGCCTTGCCTGTTCGATGGAAAAATCAAAGAGTGCCTGATTGTCCGTTTTAAATTCGAGTTGTCCGTCCGACCGTAAAAATTGTCGGTACCGCGCAAGGAATTCCGATGAGGTCAGCCGCCTTCTTGCATGGCGTTCTTTTGGCCACGGATCGGAAAAATTCAGGTAGATTCTTGCCACTTCCAGGGAGGCAAACACCGCTTCGAGATGTTCCGCGCCATAGCACAGGAAGGTAAGATTTTTGCATTCATCGATGCTCTCGCGTTTTTTGACTGCGCGGATCAGTACGCTCTCATACAGCTCAATGCCGATATAGTTGATTTCGGGATGCTGTTGTGCCAGCGCGGTAATAAATTTTCCCTTGCCCATACCAATCTCAATATGAAGCGGATGATGGTTGCCAAAGAATTCATTCCAGCGTCCACGGTATTTTTCCGGCTCCTGTACAACGTAGGGACTGGCAGCAATCGCCTCTTTTGCCCCCTTGATATTGCGTAATCTCATATTTTTTACTCCATGTGTAAATTTGAGTTGGAACTTGCTGCCATTATATACGATTTTTAATGGAGATTCAATAGGCAGTTTATCCCTATAAAATGATTGCTTTTCCGATTAATTTTGGTATAATAAGGGGGTAGGGTTCTTGAGTCTGCGATTGTAAAATGGAGTATGTCCCTTTAGAATGGGGCATAATATTACTCTGGCGATTTAAAGTCAATCTTTTTAAGATGCTAAATTGTGGAAATTAACTTTGATTGCTGCAGTAATAAAAGGAAAGGAGGGGAATTTGATGGACGAGAAGATAGCGCGTCTTGCCAGAATGTTTCACGAGAGCGAGAATATTGTATTTTTTGGGGGAGCGGGTGTTTCTACCGCAAGCAATATTCCGGATTTTCGCAGCTCAGAGGGGATTTTTTCAAAAAAACTAAAAGCGCAGTTGACACCGGAACTGCTTGTATCGCATACTTTTTATGCGCGTTATCCGGAGGAATTTTACCAATTTTACAAAGAAAATTTGCTTTATCCGCAGGCAAAACCGAATGATTGTCATATCGCATTGGCGAAATTGGAGAGGATGGGAAAATTAAAGGCGGTAGTGACACAAAATATTGATGGTCTGCATCAGGCGGCGGGAAGCAAGGTAGTTTACGAACTGCATGGCTCGGTGCTTCGCAATTATTGCACTAAGTGCGGGAAGTTTTACCCGATGGAGTATATGCATGATGTGGACGGTGTTCCGCACTGTGATTGTGGTGGAACCATTAAGCCGGATGTAGTGCTTTATGAGGAGGGACTTGACCAGAAAATTATTTCGGGTGCGGTACGCGCGATCAAGGCGGCGGATATGCTGGTGATTGGTGGTACTTCGCTGGTGGTCTATCCGGCGGCGGGGCTGATTGATTATTTTAGTGGAAGGCATCTGGTGCTGATCAATAAGAGTACGACTGCGGCGGATAGCAGAGCGGAGCTAGTGATCAATGAGGATATTGCGAAAGTAATGAGGGAGAGCGTGGACGCTTTGGAGGCTTTAGAAAGGTGATAAGTGGAACCTTGACGAAAAAAAGCACAATTTGCACGAAGGATAGCTATATTTTACTTGCCATTTTCAGCAAATTGTAGTATAATTTAGAAAAAGTAAAATTATTTTACATTTTTTTAAAGTTTTGATACTAATTTAAAAGGAGGATTTATAAAATGAAGTTTTTTATCGACACAGCCAACGTGGAGGACATCAGGAAGGCAAATGATATGGGTGTAATCTGCGGAGTTACAACGAATCCATCTCTTATCGCGAAGGAAGGCCGCGATTTTAACGAGGTGATCAAAGAGATTACCTCTATTGTGGACGGGCCTATTAGCGGCGAAGTAAAGGCGACAACCGTTGACGCTGAGGGGATGATCAAGGAAGGCCGCGAGATCGCTGCGATCCATCCGAATATGGTGGTGAAGATCCCGATGACTGTTGAGGGCTTAAAGGCGGTAAAGGTGCTTTCTGCTGAGGGCATCAGAACCAATGTAACTTTGATCTTCTCTGCGAACCAGGCACTTCTTGCAGCAAGAGCGGGTGCGACCTACGTTTCCCCGTTCCTTGGTCGTCTGGACGATATCTCCACACCAGGAATCGATCTGATTCGCAATATCGCTGATATTTTTAATATTTATGGTCTGGAAACTGAGATTATTGCAGCGAGTGTGCGCAATCCGATCCATATTACAGACTGCGCACTTGCAGGTGCGCATATTGCCACTGTTCCATACAGCGTTATTGTTCAGTGTACAAAGCATCCGCTGACCGATCAGGGAATTGAGAAATTCAAGAAGGACTATGAGGCGGTTTTCGGCAAGTAAAATTTAGTATGCAGAACTCTAAAACAGCAAGTGCTTGATAGTACTTAGGAGGGATTTTTAAGAGCGAAGCGAACAAAAATCTCTCCCAAGTAGTGGGTACTGGGAGGGCACTTGCGGAACTAAAAATAGGAGGACTCTAAGTTATGAGCAATATTGATACAATGTCAGTGAACGCGATCCGCGTACTGGCAGCTGATGCTGTACAGAAAGCAAAATCCGGTCACCCGGGGCTTCCACTTGGCAGCGCGGCGATGGCATATGAGCTTTGGGCAAAGCATATGAACCACAACCCGGCAAATCCGGACTGGCCAAACAGAGATCGTTTCATTCTTTCCGGCGGACATGGTTCCACCTTATTGTATTCGCTTCTTCACCTGTTTGGCTATGGTTTGACAAAGGAAGATTTGATGCAGTTCCGTCAGCTTGATTCTCTGACACCGGGACATCCGGAGTACCGCCATACAAGAGGGGTTGAGGCGACGACAGGTCCTCTTGGCGCAGGTATGGGAATGGCAGTCGGCATGGCAGCAGCGGAAGCGCATCTGGCAGCAAAATTTAATAAGGAAGGCTTCCCGGTTGTTGATCATTACACCTATGTGCTTGGCGGCGACGGCTGTATGATGGAAGGGATTTCCTCGGAGGCATTCTCCCTTGCAGGTACTTTGGGGCTTGGCAAACTGATTGTATTGTATGATTCCAATCAGATCTCTATTGAGGGCAGCACCGATATCGCATTTACTGAGGATGTAAAGAAGCGTTTTGAGGCATTTGGCTTCCAGACACTTGTCGTGGAAGACGGCAATAATTTGGAAGAGATTGGAAAAGCCATCGAGGAGGCAAAAGCGGACAAGACCCGCCCGACCATGATCACGGTAAAGACACAGATCGGTTTTGGCTGCCCGGCAAAACAGGGCAAGGCTAGTGCGCATGGCGAGCCTCTTGGAGATGACAATGTAAAGGCACTCAAGGAAAATCTTGGATGGCTGAGCGATGAGCCATTCTTTGTGCCGGATGAGGTATATGAAAATTACAGAAATATTGCTTCGGCAAAGGCGGAAGTTGAGGATGCCTGGAACAAGATGTTCGCAGAGTACTGCGCGAAGTATCCGGAGATGAAGAAGGCTTGGGATGAGGAATTTGACCTTGAGATCGCAAAGAAATTGATTGACGATGAGGCATTCTGGGCATACGATGACAAGCCGGAGGCGACAAGAAATCTTTCCGGTCAGGTGATCAACCGCTTAAAAGACAAGATCCCGAATCTGATTGGCGGCGCGGCGGATCTTTCCCCGTCCACCAAGACCTATATGAAGGATATGGGCGATTTCTCGAAGGCGGATTACGCGGGCAGAAATATGCATTTTGGTGTTCGCGAACTTGCGATGGCAGCAATCGGCAATGGAATGACTCTGCACGGTCTGCGCGCATTTGTTTCGACCTTCTTTGTATTTAGTGACTATGTAAAGCCAATGGCAAGACTTTCCTCGATTATGAAGATTCCGACCACCTACGTACTGACACATGACAGTATCGGAGTTGGCGAGGACGGTCCGACCCACGAGCCGATCGAGCAGCTTGCAATGCTGCGCTCCATGCCGAATTTCCATGTATTCCGCCCGGCGGATGCGACCGAGACGATCGCGGCATGGTATTCTGCAGTGACCTCGCTTGAGACACCAACTGCACTGGTACTTTCAAGACAGAATCTGCCGCAGCTTTCTGGCTCATCAAAGGAAGCGTTAAAGGGTGCGTATGTGCTTGAGGATTCCAAGAAGGAAGTTCCGGATGCAATTATTATCGCGACAGGTTCGGAGGTTTCCCTTGCGGTGGAGGCAAAGGCGGAGCTTGCTAAGGACGGCGTTGATGTGCGTGTAGTGTCCATGCCATGTATGGATATTTTCGAGGAGCAGTCCGATGAGTACAAAGAGTCCGTACTTCCGAAGAATGTCCGCGCAAGAGTAGCAGTGGAAGCACTTGGCGATTTCGGCTGGGGCAAATACGTTGGACTTGACGGCAAGACCATCACGATGAAGGGCTTTGGTGCTTCTGCACCGGCGGCAACATTGTTTAAGAAATTTGGCTTTACAACGGAGAATGTTGTGGCAGCAGTAAAAGAAGTATTATAAAATAAAAACTCCCCTTTCTGGAAATTTATTGGAGCTATTTCCGGGAAGGGGAGTTTTTCCGCTTTTACAGTGGTGATCTTGCGGTCATTCCCTACGTTTCTTTCACACTTTCTGCATCTCAAGCTGCGCTGTTACCAGCTTGTAATAAATTCCCTGCTGTTCCATCAGTTCATTATGCGTTCCGATCTCCGCAATGCTATGTCCATCGATCACCACAAGCCGATCCGCATCTTTGAGTGTTGAGAGGCGGTGTGCGATCGCGAATGTCGTCCGCCCGTTGGTCAGACGTTCAAGAGCTTTCTGGATCAAGTATTCGCTCTCGGTATCAAGGCTTGCTGTTGCCTCATCCAAAATTAAAAGTTTCGGCTCATTTAAGATTGCGCGTGCGATGGCAATACGCTGACGCTCCCCGCCCGAAAGGGTGAAACCGCGCTCTCCGACATAGGTATTGTACCCGTCCGGTGTGCGGCAGATAAAATCATGTGCATTTGCCATCTTTGCAGCATGGATCACTTCCTCGTAGGTCGCATCCGGCTTTGCAAACTTGATATTGTTCAATATCGTTCCGGAGAACAGGAAAGTTTCCTGAAGCACAACCCCAATCTGTGAGTGGTAATTTTCCAGCCGAATATCCCGGATATCCCTGCCGTCAATCAGCAGTTTGCCGTCGTCCAGTTCGTACAGATGCATGATCAGATTGATCATTGTAGATTTTCCGGTGCCGGACGCGCCGACTAATCCAATCATCTCCCCCGGCTTGATGGAAAGGTTGATATCCTCAAGCACTGGCTTGTAGGATTTGTAGCCGAAAGTTGCATGCTTAAATTCAACTGCGCCGTGGATTGCAAGTTCTGTTGCTCGGTCACGGTCGATAATGCGCGGTTCCTGTGACATAACATCATTGATACGCTCCACACTGTTGACAAGGTTCATTAGCTGGCGCGGAAGGTTGGTCAGCCAGTTCAAATACATATATAGCATGGAAGTATAATTGATAAACTGTAATAATTCGCCCGGTGTCTTTCTTCCGTCCAAGACGCGAACCCCCCCAAAATAGGTGATCAGGTATACTCCGGCTCCCATCACAAAGGAGAGCATCGGGAAGAAAATTGCCCAGAATACCTCATTTTTCCGGTTGATCTTGGCGAAGGAATCCGCAAGCTCATTAAAATGTTTTGCTTCCGCCGCCTCTTTTCCGTAGGATTTTACCACACTCATCCCGGAGATCACATCCTGAAGTGAGCTGTTGACATCATCATCCTTCTGCCATTGCCGATGGAAGCGGCGGTGGATATTCTTCTTAAATGCCGTGGATAAAACAAGTCCAAACGGAATAAAAATAAAGGAGATCAATGCCAATCTGGCATCGAGGATCAGCATATAGATAATATCAAAAACAAAGATGATAATAACTGTAAACATATTACAGAATACATCTTCCATAAACATTTTAACGCGGTTTGTATCGTGGACAACGCGGTTCATCAGCTCGCCGGGACGGCGGTCGTTGATAAAGGAGAGCGAAAGCACCTGGATCTTATGGTAGAGTTTCGCCCGCAGATCCTTGCTCAGCGTTGAGCCAAGTTTTGCGCACAGGTAGGATTTGGTGATGTTGAGTACCACCATGCCAATGCTTAGACCAAAAATAATGCTAAGGAAAAAATAAGCCTGTGGCAGTGTTCCCCTGCGGTCATGAAGTACATCGTCAATCAGATGTTTCTGGATTTCCGGATTGAGCAATGTCACTACTGCGGCAAGTGCCATCACGCTAAAGATCACGGCGAGCTGTT
This sequence comes from uncultured Lachnospiraceae bacterium, assembly GCA_910577165.1. Taxonomy (GTDB): domain Bacteria; phylum Bacillota; class Clostridia; order Lachnospirales; family Lachnospiraceae; genus RGIG4057. The sequence continues at coordinate 154,851 of CAJTLX010000002.1, read as the reverse complement.
TTTTGTACGGGGTCAGCATGGACAGAAATTGTTTTGCTGTTCCGCCGCCCTGTCTGCTACAATGAGGGCATTCTCTTGTCCCCGGAAGTGCGCGGTGACATTTTGGACAAGTACGCTCGTACTCATCGCTTGATACAAGGCTCATATTTCCGGAAAGAAACATCATCAGCCCGCGCGCCACATAGGAAAATCGCGCGAGATGTTTGCCGGAAAAGCGTGCGAGGATACATTCTTCGCCGTCCGTCTTTACGATAAAAAGCCCACAGTCGATCTGCGGCTCACTGGCGACTTTCTCACAGTCGGATAATAAATATTGCTCTTTGCGCGCTCCACAGCTTAACACAATAATCCGCTTTTTTGTCGCGACGACATAGGAATTATTGAGAAAATTTCCATGTTCATCAATATCGAAAGGAACACAGTAGCAGATTTCCTCTCCTGAGGGTAGTGCCAGAAGTGCTATATTTTCTTGGGATAAATCGTATTTTAGTATCATAGTTCCTCACATTCTGCCGCTTATCTGCGACCTAATATTTGGGAAATTGTGCAGTGGTATAGATCTTATCTGCACATTAATTTTACAGGAACAAATCCAGTTTTTTCAATTCCTTTGCGGAGAGTTTCATAATATCTGGAATCTCAAAACGATTTTCGTCAATATCTGAGATAAGGATGCGTGTTTCCGAGAGATGAACAACTGCGTGTCCCCCCATATTGATGGTGAAGCGGCAGGCCCCCCGGTCGGTGACTACTTCAAAATAGGCGTAGCCGTACTCTTCCTTAATATTCACGATCTTTTTGATGATCGGAGTGAAATAGCGCAGATTTAATTGTTCGGTCAGCATCTGTGCAGTTTCCTTTGTAACATCCTTCATATCCTCGATGATACCGATCTCCTTGGAATGTTCATCCGGGGTGCGGATGGAAATATATTTTTCCGGGTCAGAAAATGGGAACATACGGACAACTTGCACACGCGGATAGAATTCTTCCCCTATGCGCACACTGACAAATCCTCCGTCCGTGCGCTTAAATTCCGCATTGTCCTTGTGGATATAGCGGAGTTTGAGCATTTCCTCCGTCTCCTTTTCCATCTGTTCTAAATTGAAATCTTCGTGAGTCCCGCCACCTGGCGGTGTCTTACCAAATGCCATATCTAAAACCTCCTATTTAGAGTTCCGCAGTTCTCCTGCACAATGCCCTTACCGTGGAAGGAATTTTCT
>CAJTLX010000002.1:0-153528 GCA_910577165.1 uncultured Lachnospiraceae bacterium | reverse complement strand
AATTCCTTCCAGCATTGTTTTGGAAATCTGCTGATTTAGAGTTCCGCAGTTCTCCTGCACAATGCCCTTACCGTGGAAGGAATTTTCTGTCCGTATGGCTTCCAGAAAAATTCCTTCCAGCATTGTTTTGGAAATCTGCTGATTTAGAGTTCCGCAGTTCTCCGAAACAATGCCCTTATTGATTTTTAGTTCTGCTGCCCTTTTGTTGATTTATTCAATTCCTTTTAGTGCCAATGCCTTGGTCTGAAGTTCCATCAATTTATAATATGTTCCGCGAAGCTCGGTCAGTTCGGTCTGTGTGCCCTCCTCAGTGATCTCGCCGTTGTCAATTACGACAAGCCGATCAGCATCGCGCAGGGTTGAGAGGCGGTGGGCGATGGAGATTGTTGTGCGCCCTTTGATTAAGTAGTTGATGGATTCCTGGATGGCCTTTTCCGTTTCCGTATCCACGGAGGCGGTTGCCTCGTCTAAAATTAAAATCTTCGGGTTGGCTAGGATTGCACGTGCAATCGAGATGCGCTGGCGTTCGCCGCCGGATAATTCCCGTCCGGCAGAGCCAATAATCGTATCATATCCGTCCGGCATCCGCAAAATGAAATCGTGCGCGCTTGCGAGTACGGCGGCGCGAATAATCTCCGCTTTGGTTGCATTCGGATTTGCGTAGGCGATATTCTGCTCAACAGTACCCATAAAGATATAAGTTTCCTGCGAAACCATCGCGACATTGCGCCGCAAATCATGGAATGCTAAGTCCCGCACATTTACCCCGTCAAAATAAATCACGCCCTCCTGCGGATCGTACATACGTGAGATCAAATTGACAAGTGTGGTCTTGCCCGCGCCGGAACGCCCGACAATACCGAGCATCTCACCCTCTTTAATATGCAGATTAATATTTTTTAGCACTGGCTTGTTGATCTCGTAGCCAAAAGTTACATGGTCAAGAGCGATCTCCCCCTTTGGTTCGGGCATTGCGACCGGAGTTTCCTTCTCCTGCACTTCCGGGATCGCATCGAGGATCTCGAACATACGCTGCGCGCTGTTGATGCTGTCCGACCACCAGTGAAAAATATGCGAGAAGAAATTCATCGGTCCGGAGAGCTGCCCGACATAGCCAACAAAAGTAATCAGCACACCGAGATCAAAATTTGTTCCGGAAAGCACAAGGGCAACGCCGATAAACCAGACAATCATGCTGGTCAGTTCCTGTGTGGTCGAGTACAGAAAGGTAAACTTATTGTCAAAGCGCACAATCGCAAGTTCTGCATCCTTCATGCGCGAATTATTTGTGGAAAAACGTGTCAGTTCCCGCTGTTCCTGCCCGAATGCCTTGACTACACGCGCGCCGGTTAAGTTATCGTTGACCTGGCTGTTTAAGGAGCGTTCCGCGCGGTGTCTTCTGCCGAATAGGCTCCAGAGATGCGGGCGCAGCTTCATGCCGACAATTACGGAGATCGGCAGCAGGATGCAGGCGATAATGGCCAGTTCCCAGCGGATGGAGAACATCACTGTTAACGTGGAAATAATCACAAATGTGTTAATTAGTATGTATGGTGCGCCATCGATAAAGAAGCCCGTCACGCGCTCGGCATCCCGCAGCACGCGGGTCATCAAGCTTCCGGTCTGGCGACTCTTGTAAAAACTGATGGAGAGTTTGCCCATCGCGCCAAAAATATCCTTTTTCAGGTCGCGCACAACGCTGGTAACAATCTGTGCCGTGAAAACACCCTGCAAAACTGAGAGGAGCTGCAAGGATAATTTGGCGAGGAACATGGTCAGAACGATAAGCAAAAGTGCCGTGACAAAACGCCCGTCTTCAATTCCCAATTTTGCAAGGAATGCAGAATCCTTCTCCAGTATATGGTCATAGAGTACTGTACCGTTTAGATACGGCCAGACAAGATTAAGTGCTGCAATGCCAAGAAAGCAGACCAACATAACCACAAGTTTTCCCCAATACGGCTTAAAGTAGCGCAAAACCCTCATAAAGATTGTGCCGCGCTCCATACATTTTGGGCAGATTTTGCGGTTGCGGTTCGGATACATCGTACCGCATTTTGGACAGTACTCGTCGTCGTCCTCCTCCTCCTGCATAAAATCCGGCTGTGGATTTTTGATGCGGTCGAAAGCGCGCACCAGCTGGTGCATATTTTTCATATGCAGATTGGAAAACGCGGCGAGAGCCTCGCCATCGTTTGCAATCAACAGACCGCAAGCCACCTGACGTTCAATCTTTACGGATTCTAAATCAGCGATCGCATAAAAACGAAACGCCCAGTTTTGTCCGTAATCCATTTCCAGATCTCCCTTTTTGCTGTAGCCCTTAAAAGAGCGAACGCGGTCAGGGTCGGGCGGGGAAGTGAGCAGACAGAGTTTGTCCGCAGTCAGGATCACATATCCGTCTGCATACTCGCAGTTTGTATTCATGTCCGTCGCGGACGCACAGATCAGCCCGTCAGAGGTGATACCATTTTGTGAGAGCAGTTCAAGGACGGATTTGGGTAATTTTACCTTTTCCATGACGAAATAACCCCCTTGATAGTGTACTTATTTCAGTGGTTTTCAGTAACATTTTTGTGAGATGCGTTTCCCATTATAACACGAATCTATGTTCGAATGCAAGGGAAATATCGCAAAAATAGGGTATAATTTTGTAAGCTTTCCTTTTTATATATCTTTGTGCATTTTTGGTATTTAGGCAAATATGGTGGTCAATCCTTTACATACCATTTCTTTAATACATCCTCTGCTCTTTTTAAATGAATATTAAATCCGATATCTTTCTTAGCTTTCTCTTTCGTTGTGTAAATTTGCGTACTCCAATCCCACCAGAAAAATCCGGCAAACCAATTTTCGCGCGAAAAAACCGACAGACAAGAATCGTAAAAGCGCGCCTGTTCCTCCTCATCCGGAGGGAATTCCCCGTGAGAAAAATCCCATGGCATCATCGCGCATCCTCTCGCACTGCGGCATCCGATTTCCATAAAAATTACTTTTTTTCCCAGTTTCTCTGCAAGCGGTTTTAGTTTATCGCGCACCTTCTCCCATGCGGATACCATATGTTCAAGGCTCTCACCAGGAACTTTTGCCACCGGAAAATATGCCGAAGTTCCAATATAATCCAGCGCGTCAAACCAGGAAACGGTATCTTCTTTGCCGTGGTTGGTATTGTAGACCAGCGGTCCGTGATAAACCTTTCTCACCTTTCCAATCAGATCCCGCCAATAATCTACCTTGCGTTCTGTGCCAAGCATCTCACAGCCGAGGCAGAACATTTCGCACCCCGTATCTTCTGCTAATTCCGCATAATGCAATAAAAATGCAGTGTAGCTTGCAAACCATTTGCTCCAGTAAGCATCCCGCCCTGCCATATCCGTATCGGGAAAATCAATTAAGGCTCGCCATGCACCATCTTTACAATTGATCATCGGTTTCAGGCAGACTTTAATTCCCCGCTCATGTGCGCGGTGAATGGCAAAGGCAATATCCTTGTCCGAAGCATTTCTTTCATAATCAAAAAAGATTTTTGTGGAGGCATAGCTTTCCTGATCCACTGCCACTGCCAAACAGATCCAGTTTACTCCGGTATCAAATAATAGATCCTGTGAAGCGATTGCCTCCGGTGTGCGGTACATTCCTCGCCCGCCACAATATCCATAAGTGTATCCTTTTATTTCCATCTTTTCCCCCTTTTTATGCGAGTAGAAGAAAAGTTGCCCCTACCCGGTTGCTTGCCATTATTGAAGCTAATTTTATAGTAGTAAGAAGGAAAAGTAAATGTATTTTCCTGCGATAAGGATGTATTTTATATTGAGATTTAACCAATCTAATGGGAAGAAAAATAATTTCTATTTATACTGGAATTGCACAGGGAACACAACTAATTTTAAGCAGAGTATATAAATATGGGGATCGCACAGGACAGAAACAGATTTTAAAATATGCCGTAAAAATAATATGGATTATATCATGTGGTATCTATTTGATTTTTTTATTTTCTGCCAATATAATAGTAAGTATATTTAATAGTAAGCGAAATATATAATTGCCGCAAATTGCGGTGAGAGGGTTAAAACTATATTTTGCATCAACAGAAAAACCGCTGCCCGCACAGATTATCGCATTTTTAAGGGGATTTTTAATTATAATTCCCATGGCATTTTTATTTGATATAACAGGAGTGTGGCTGTCCTTTCCGATCACGGAATGTCTTGTCGTTATAGTGGGTATTACATTCTATAAAAAAATAAACAGAAAAAAGTGAAATATTATACTGAAAATACTTGATTTTTAGGAGGAGATAAGATATAATTAGGAAATTCATAGTGTTTGATTTGAGATAGTGGGGATTTCTATGTTTAATTTAGTGCAATCGAAGATGAATTATTTTTCCTATGCCGATTGGAATAGATATTTTGTAAAGAATGCACACTTCCTGGTTATTCCGTTTGAAAATGATATACTGACCGAGAGGGAGAAGAAACTTGTTTTTCCGTCCATCGGTCAATTTCAGCAGGGGGAATATTCGGACGGAAAGCATTTGAAAAAGGCGGCGGATCGTTTTGCGGAGGAAACCAAAAATAAAGATTATAAGAATTGTATCCGATGGTTTATCAGGGAAGAAAATGCACATTCGGGATATTTGAAATCTTATATGGATCACTATCATGTCCGTGTAAAGAAAAATGTAATTTTGGATCGTATCTTTCGGAAGTTAAGAAAACTTGTTGGACTTCAATGTGAGGTTATCATGTTAGTGACCGCCGAGATCATAGCATTGTCCTACTACGATGCCTTACAGGATGCTACAAAATCCCATGCGTTAAGGACAATATGTCAGCGGATGCTCCACGATGAGATCTCGCATATTATATTTCAATCCTATACACTTTCACATTTTAAACATAGGTTTTATATCAGATGGATTCGGGTGCTGCTAATGGAAATTACATCTGTTGCCACATGGATTAGTTGCCGGAAAGTATTTCTGGAAGTGGGATGGACATTTAAGAAATTTTTGCGCAATAATCTTTTGTACCTTTATCAGTCGGTAAGATTATCAGAAAGTCGCTCACTATGGTAATCAATCTTTCTTCTTAATTTTCCAAAATAAAAATGGGGCGGCGGTAAAATTCCGTAAAAATCGCAATTTTACCGCCGCCTGTTTAGAGAGAATTAGTTCTTTATTATTTTGTACCTTTTTTCTTCTTCATCGCAACAACTGCTGCCGCCACTACTACTGCAACTACCACTGCGACAACTACGACAATAATCACTGCCTGGCTGCTTCCGGAGGAGGTCATATCACTGTATTTTGCATTCATCACCTCTTTTACCTCGCTCTGGCTTAAAGATTTGTTGAATATATATACATCATCGTAGGAACCGGCGAAAGAGCCGATCTCATCCCACCAGCCGCAGTTCCAGTTACCGAGTTGCAAACCATAGCAATACTGGATCTGTAAGGTAAAAAGTTTAAAATTTGCGGAGGATGGACCTAATACAGGATCACTATATTTTTGTCCGTCCAAATAGATGGTCATGCCGGATGCGGAGAGAGTAACCGCTATATGCTGCCATTTTCCTGCGGTTAAAACAGGCTGCGCTGTCCCGTCCACAACGGATGGATCCGCCCATACTCTCGGATATTCTGCCATCCCGGAATTTCCGTCGCTGTTGATCGCGATCTCAAGGGAGTCCGTTGTTGCAATATATCCCTCGCTTCCATGGTCGGCAATACTAAAGGAGTACAGCGGGGAAATACCCGGTGTGGAGTCCTTGGCTTTTACCCAGAATGTGATGGTCATGCCGTCCGTCCAGTCTGTGTTTTTGTAGACATCGGAGTCCACCTTGGCAAAACTTGCCCCCTTCGCGCCGCCGTTTAGCGTCAGCACGCTGCCGCGCTCGGAATCTTTGGTGATGGAAGCCCCTGAAATTTCCATTTCGCCTTCCTTCTCAAAGCCGAAACTCTCCACTGGTTTAACCGAAGGTGCAGCATATGCGGTTGTGGTGGTTGCCAGTGCTAAAATCTTCTTTTTCATATCAATTTCCTCCATTCTTGATATTGAATTTATATATGCAACATAATCGCGTAAATCGCCGGATAAATGTTGTATATACCATTTGGGATATTTCTCATACTCTAGGTTTCGCCTGTTCCCCCTACAAAATTACGGAATACGATAAATTCCCACCTCTGCAAGTGCAAAACGCTTTGCACCCCCCATATCACACGCTTCGATCTTCACGCTCTTTGTGGTTACGGTATCAAAGTACAGGGCGGTTGCCTCCGCGCTGTCGCTCGAAAATTCCACATGGTCGATCACGCCGCCGTCGCTGAACGTGATCTTTACTTCCTTTGGCGTTGCTGCATCCTCGTAGGAGCGGTATAAAAAGAGGCAGTCGATCTCCTTCTCCTCGCCAAAATCAATGGTCAGCGAGGCTTTTTTCCCATCCTCAGCACACCACTCTCTCTCCTTGCCACTTGCCGTTGCGGAAAATTCTCCGTCGATTACTGCCTCCGGCTTTCCTGATGCCGTGGAGGAAGCGGTTACCGAAAAATTTCCTTCTACCCTGGTAAGCGCGCTCTCCCCGGAAGCTGCCGGCTGCATTGTGGTGGTCGGACCATTCATATAGAATGTGCCGTCCTCGCGAAAACCACACCGGTCAATCGTCAGCTTTCGGTTTCCGCCCGCCATCGCCACAACCGTGTGGGTGTGGTACGCGTTGAACAGTTCCCTGCCGTCAAGCGTATAGAAAAAGCTGTTGTTGCCGGGACCGGACGCATTTTCGGTTGAGGAGATAATCGGGTTCCCCTCATATTTGGTAAACGGTCCAAGCGGGGAGGAAGCGGTTGCATATCCCATGGAATAGGAGTGATCCCCATAAAAACCTCCGGAGTAAAACAGATAATATGTCCCGTCTTTTTTCAGGATATCTGGTCCTTCATTCCACTGATAATCCGCATTGTTTAAGAGTTCCCACTGTTGCTGAGGCGTAATACATAAAATATGTTCTGCACCCTCCTTGACATGGGTGTAATCCTCCATCTCCACCACATAAATCTGACTGACATGGTGTCCGTCCACTATATTTTCTGAGCAGTCCCTTGAATAATATAAGTACATTTTTCCGTCATCGTCCGTGTAGAAATTCGGATCAATATTTGCATAGCCCAGATCAAAGAGCGGTGCGCCATGTACATCCGTGTATGGACCGGTCAGCACATCGGAAATCGCCACGCCAATGCGCAGACTTTTATCGTCATTCTGACCGCAGTAGTACAGGTAAAATTTTCCATCTGATCCAACTACAATCTGCGGCTGCCACAGGCTTCCCCGCACCCAGCCTTCCGTGCCGCTACAATAAAAGATATTGGTCAGCCGGTTCCACGAATTTAAATCTTCCGATTCGTAAAGCCCATAGTATGTGCCGGACTCCGTGGCAGTACAATAATATTTTTCGTTGTGGGTGAACAGATACGGATCGCCAATATTGGTGATCTGGTTCCCATTGGTGTAGGTGTACTGCCTGAGTTCGGAATTATCCTTTAATTCCACCTGCTTGCCGCAGGCACTCATCGAAATTGCCGTAATCAGTGCTGATGCAGCCAAAGATACTTTGTTAAGCTTCATCTTCCCCTTCCTTTCCAAGAAAAGCCTCCCTGCCCGAACAGTTGATGCGCCGAATAATTTCCGGGTCAACTTTAAATTCCCTGCCGTAGGTTAAAAGACCGTTTGTCTCCTGTTCCACATCGCAGAGCTGCGTGTAGACGAAGCCCTGAACATGGGGGGATTCAAGCAGCGCGCCAACCACACTTTGATAGCGTTTTAAGAAATCTTCGTCCGAGTTTGCCGCAGTGTAGCCCCAGCCATTTACCTCCTTTGTTTTCTGATAGGAAATCCCGCCAAATTCTGATACAATAATAGGTTCGCCGCCGTAGCTGCTTCCCTGCGCATACAATGTGCGGCTTCCCGGTGTACTGTCTAAAATCCGGTTGATCTCCCCACCGTAACGCTCCTTTAGTACGGGGTAGGCCCCTTCGTAATCGTGGATGGTAAGCAGGTCCGAAACCGTGTGATCCCAGCCGTCATTGGAGATAACCAGTCTGGTTCGGTCAAGGGATTTTGTCAGATAATACATGGCTTTGGAGAAATCCTGTTCCTCAGCATTATTCATAATGCAGTCCACACCCCAAGATTCATTGAGTGGAACCCAGCACACAATGCAAGGATGATTGTAATCGCGCTGGATGATCTCCATCCACTCCCTTGTCATATTGCAGGCAAAATCGCGGGAGTAGACATAGGCGGAGGAGTATTCTCCCCACACAATCAGTCCGAGGTGATCTGCATGATAGAGGTAGCGCGGATCTTCGGCCTTTTGATGTTTGCGCACACCGTTAAATCCCATCGCCTTGCAGGCCTTGATATCCTTGATAAAATCTTCGTCCGTCGGCGCGGTCATCAGTGACAGTTTCCAGTAGCCCTGGTCAAGCAGCATTTTTTGGTAATAAGGGCGGTTATTTAACATAAATTTGCCATTTGCCACAGAAACCTTGCGCAGTGCGCAGTAGCTTTTTACCTGGTCGGTTGCTTTCCCATCAGAAATTACCGTAAATTCCAGATCGAACAGTACCGGATTTTCTGGCGACCAGACAAGGGATTCCTGATGATTCCAGTCTAAGGTGATGCTCTGGTCAAGACGGAATGTGCGCTCAGCGCGGTTGTTATGTACACGGATCAGATCGTCCACATATTCATTCCCACGAAGGAACATTTGCACCCGCACCTGTTTTTCTGAATTTTCATAAAATTCCATTTTTATTGAAATAGTTTTCCGGTCAACATCTGGCGTGATAAAGAGGCGGGAAAGTGAATTTTCTGCGATCTGTTCTAACCAGACCGTCTGCCAGATCCCCGTGGTACCGGTGTAGAAAATCCCTTCTGAATTCCCCTTCCAGTACTGTTTTCCGCGGGGCAGTTCAAGGTCAAGTGCATCGTCGATAACACGCACCGCAATGATATTTTCTTCCCCGAAAGCTACATCTTTTGTGATATCAAAGGAAAACGGCGTGTTCCCTCCAAAATGTTCTCCGATAAAATTTCCATTGACCCACACCATCGCTTTGTAGTCCGCCGCACCAAAGTGCAGGATCAGCCGGTCTTTGCCCTCTTCTTTTGGGATGATGACCTGTCTTTTATACCATACGATATTGTGGAAATCGCGCTCCCCAATCCCTGACATTTCACACTGGTATACATAGGGTACCGTGATCCGGCGCGCGAGGGGTTTTGCGTCATACCATTTTTCTGTAATGCCAAGGTTCTTATCGTCAAAGGCAAATTCCCATTCCCCGTTTAAATTCTGAAAAGATTCCCTTTGAAAATCTGGTCTCGGATATTCCGGTCTTGGTATGTTTCCGGTCTGCATATGCCGCCTCCTTTATTTTTTTATTTGTAAATTTTTGTTTTACAGAAATTATTTAGCCCTTTACCCCCGCCTGCATCTGCATTCCTTTCATAAAATGCTTCTGCGCAAACAGGTAGACGATAAAGGTTGGGATTACAGAGATAAAGCCGCCTGCAATGGCATGACCGTGCATGGTGTTAAAACTGCTCTTGATTCTCTGCATTCCCGGTGTGATGGTCAGTTTATCCACACTGTTCATTACAATCGAAGGCCAGAGATAATCATTCCACGCGCCAGTAAATGCGAACATTGCTACCACAATTAACACCGGCAGGCACAGCGGAAGAATCAGTTTGTAATAAATCTGAAACTTGTTTGCCCCGTCAATCATTGCTGCCTCATCTAGTTCTTTCGGGATGCCGGACATAAACTGTCTTATCAGGAAGATATTAAATACTCCCGCAATATTTGGCAGGATCAATGCCCACAATGTGTCCACAATGCCAAGCGTCTGGCAAATTTTGTAAAGTGGAATAATATTGATCACTGCCGGGAAGGTCATGGTTGCCATCAAAAACCAGAAAATTATATTTTTTCCTGGAAATTCAAGCCTTGCGTAGGCATAGGCGGATGTGGAGGAGATAAGCACCACTAAGACCGTCTGGGCTACCGCCACAAAAAGGGAATTCCCGAACCATTTCATAATCGGATAGCTGGCAGAGTATTCCGCACCGAACAGTTCCTTATAGTTCTCAAAGGTGAATTTATCCGGAAGGAAGGAAAACCCGCCAGTCATAATCTCAAGCTCCGATTTTACCGAAGTAAAGAAGGAGAACAGCATCGGTGCCACGCAGATAATGGTCAGCAGCACACAGAGGATCAGGGCGATAATGCGGACGCAGTATTTTTTTAATTTTTCCATATTAAGCCTCCATTCTGTGATCTAGATTCAAGAACACCTCTGGCGTTCTTGCAATCTGATTTAGTCTTTCTGCGCCGTTAGTTTATTTAGGACAAGGGATACCACAATCATAACCGCGCCGACCATAAGTGCCATCGAAGCTGCAATGCCCGCTACAGAGCTGGAGCCGAACGCCAGTTCTCTAATGTACATCATCATCGTGTAAGTGGAATTGTTTGGTCCACCCACAGTTAACATCAGGGATTGTCCGTAGAGATTGAACTGCCCGATGGTGGTCGAAATCAAAGTGTAGGAAATCTGCGGCATAATTCCCGGAAGTGTGATTTTCATAAATCTCTTAAAGGTCCCTGCGCCGTCGATATCCGCCGCTTCCATAACATCTTTTGAGATGCCGTTGATCGCCGCCAGATAGATCACGAGATTTCCGCCAAGACACCACCATACCGTAATGATCACGATTGCCGTCCATGCAAATGGCTGTTCGCTGAGCCAGTTGATATCGACCACTTTTCCTAAAAGTCCGGTCAGAAAATTGTTGATCAGACCCTCATTCCGATTGTAGACATAGTACCAGACTAAGACCACAGTCGAGATGGAGAAAATATTCGGCAGATAAAACAGTGCCTGAAAAAATTTATGTCCCCATGGCTTTAGGCTTAGAATTACTGCCATAAACAGCGGAACCAGAATACAAAAAGGCACGCTGATCAACACGAAATGTACGGTGTTTGACATACCGTTGCGAAACATAGTGTAATAGGAAGTGGCCGAATCCGTTAAGATCTGGCGGAAATTCTCCAGCCCGTTAAAGATGGGCGCGGCATCAACATAGATGTTCCATTTTGAAAATGCCACGAAAATGCCCACCACGGCGGGAATCAGGAAGAAAATCGCAAATAGGATAAGCTGCGGTGCAATAAAAAGGTATGGAGTAATGCTCCATTTTCGCTTTTTCCTCATCATTATTCCCCTTTTCTGCGCTGCTTTTTTAAACTTTTCCCTACCCAGTTCGTTTAGGTCTGCGAGGGCAGCGCGGACACAGACTGATTTACTGGTTCTTGATATTGTCTTCTACTAACTGCTGCGCACTCTGCAAGCCGTCCGCCGGTTTTACCCTGCCAAACGGGATCTCGTAAGCGACGGTATCTAATGCCTCCACAACTGCGCCATAGTAAATATAGTCGGAGATTACTAACGCATCTGGATTGTCGATCAAAAATTTCTGTGGCAGGTCATTTACTCTTGAATCGCTCAGTACTGCTTTGCTGGCAGGAATCTGACCGTAATCCGCCCACTCGTAGCAATTTTCGCCAACAAACGCGATAAAGTCCATAATGGCATTTGCCTTCTCGTCCGTCATCTTGTCATTGCGCGGGATAACAAACTGGTGCGAGGAAGCCCACTGTAACATATTGTTTGTATCATATGTAATCATGTAGGTCTCTCCGAAATTGATCCCCGTATACTCGACAGTGGACAATGTCCATGTACCCTCTGGCAAGAACATCAGTTTGCCCTGTGCAAACAGATTGTTTGGCTGGTCGCTGTCCTGCGTACACCATTTCTTTGCAATCGCATTGGCGAAATCCCGAAATACTTTCTGGAAGAGATCATTGTTAAAGGAAGGCATTTTTCCGTCCTCGGTAAGCTTGCTTTCTTTGCAATCGCATTGGCGAAATCCTGAAATACTTTCTGGAAGAGATCATTGTTAAAGGAAGGCATTTTTCCGTCCTCGGTAAGCTTGCCACCAAGCTGGTAGTACCAGGACAAAAGTTCGTATCTCGGCCAGGTGATGGCGTAGGTATAAACTCCGTCCGCAGCGGCCTGATCTGCAAATCCCGCGATCTCATCGAAGGTGATCATCCCATCATCCAGCACATTCGAACAATATTTTTCAACCAGATCCTTGTTGTAATAGGTTACATAGCTGTGGAGATCTAATGGAATACCGTAGCGGGAACCATCCACCGCCCCCATATTCCATGCGGAATCCACATACTGGTCAGCCTTGATCTTGCCATTTGAGGAGATATAGTTGTCAAGCGGCAGATACATATTGCTCTTTGCGTTGCTTGGCAGGCGATCCACATGCTGAATGCAGAGATCAGGAACGCCGCTCTGGGAATTGACCACAAGCGGAAGCTTCGTGTATAATTCGCCCTGCTCCGTCATAATATGTTCCACAGTGTATTCCGGGTTTGTCGCATTGTAAGCATCAATAATCTTTTGCATCGCTGTTCCATCCCCCCCGGTAAAGACAGACCAGAACGTAATGGTCTTGTTGCCATCCCCGCCTTTTTCCTTGCCGGAATCATTCCCGCAGGCAGCAAGTGACGTTACCATAACGGCGGACACAACCAGTGCCACGATTTTTTTAAGCTTCATACCTCGTTCCTCCTATTTGCTTAAATTTTTAAATTTTGCCCAAAAGATACAAAATTATTGGAATTATAAGGCAAACTTGCAATTTATTTTGTGCAATATTTTTGTATCTATTGGAATTGACTTGTTCTTATCCTACTCATTTTTGATGATTTTGTCAATATAATATTCTATAATTTTAAATAAACTAGCATTTTGCATAAATACTATCCATTGATTTTGCAAGTAATAATGAATTTTATTACAAAAATCTTGTAATATTTAAAAGGGAGAACTTTTCCATTCCAGAGATTATGGATGTTTATGGGAATTTTAGGTTACAAAATTGAAAAGGATATGGTATAATCTTGATAGAGATTATACCTGCGCTGATTTGCTTCCGACCGCAGGGAGGAAAACTTCCAAAGCAAATCATGTGCATCCGCCGGAGGCATCATGTTCGGAGAACATGATATAATCTTGATAGAGATTATACCTGCACTGATTTGCTTCCGACCGCAGGGAGAAAGACAGGAGGAAATAGGTTTGAAAAACACCATACATTTAAGTATTTATGACACGGAACATATATCAAATATCGCAAAAGCACTCTCATCCGAGCAGCGTCTTAAAATATTGAAGCTTTTGGATGATAATGTGCTTAATATCAGTGAGATTGCCGCGAGACTTCAGATGCCGATGTCCTCGGCGGCACTGCATATTAAAATACTCGAAGAGTCGGGGCTTGTGATCACGCAGCCAGTTCCGGGCATTCGCGGTTCACAGAAATTAAGCGGGATCAAGGTAGATCATCTCTCCATCGATTTAAAGCCATCCTACCATACGGACTCGCCGTTTCAGACAGCATATTTTTCCATGCCGATCGGGAATTATTTTGATTTTGAGATTACACCGCCCTGCGGTATTGTTTCGGAGAGCCGTTATCTGGGCGCGGCGGACGACACTTCTGCTTTTTTCCTGCCGGAACATAGTATGGCGCAGCTGATCTGGTTTACACAAGGGTATCTAGAATATCGTTTTAACAATCAGCTATTAAAAGCGGCAAAGACCGTCGAGGGAATTGAATTTTCGTTTGAGGTCTGTTCCGAGGCGCAGGGGTATAATAACGAATGGCCTTCCGATATTACACTCTGGGTGGGGAAAAGGGAAGTTGGTACATTTACGAGCGAGGGCGATTTTGGGGGAACGCGCGGGCAGCAGAATCCGGTCTGGTGGTCGGACACTTTGACCCAGTACGGCATTTTGCACCGATTATTTATCGATCATGGGGGATGCTATATTGACGGAATAAAAACATCAAGGGAAACTCTTGATTCCCTGCCATTTTGCCAGAACAATTATCTGACTTTTTGTATCGGTATCAAAGGGGATGCAAAATATGTCGGCGGTCTAAATTTGTTTGGGGAACATTTCGGAAATTACAGCCAGCATATCAATATGAGAGTGGATTATACGCAGTGACTGAAAATTTGTTTTGATATTTTATTGTTGTGTGGAAAGGAGCCAAAATGTGGGGATTGATTTTTGTTGGACTGATGACAGGCGGAATAGCGGGACTTATTTATCTGATCAGCCGCTTTTATCAATTTGAATGGGCACAGCGCGTTTCAAACGGGAAAAAATGGGTGAGAATATCAGTTTCCGCAATAATGCTTTTGATTATTGTCGCGCTGCTTTGGCTTACCATGGGAGGGATGAATGCGATTGTCTGCATACTGCATCTGGTGGTTTTTTGGCTGCTTAGCGATCTGATTTTCTTAATCATTAAGAAGTATCGGGGAAAATTTAAGCACTACTATGCGGGAGCGTGTGCGCTGGCTTTTACGGTGGTTTATCTAAGCATTGGTTTTGTACTTGCCAATCATGTCTGGCGGACAGCTTACACTGTAAATACGGAAAAGGAAGTTGGAACATTTCGGATTGTACATATTGCGGACTCGCATATCGGGACGACATTTGATGGTGTGGGCTTTGCAGAATATGTAGCGCGGATGCAGAAGGAAAATCCGGATATAGTGGTAATCACCGGGGATTACGTGGACGATGACACATCAAAACAGGATATGGTGGATGCGTGCAAAGCCCTGGGGACACTTAAAACAACTTACGGAGTCTACTATGTATTTGGCAACCATGATCGGGGGTATTATGGCGCGGAGTATCGCGGTTACAATGGGGACGATCTGGTAAATGAACTGGAGAAAAACGGTGTTATCGTATTGGAGGATGAAACAGTACTATTAGATAACCGCTTTTACGTTATTGGAAGAAAAGATCGCTCTGAGGATAGAATGGGAAGCGGGAGAGCCTCAGCGGAAGAACTTGTAAGGGAACTTGACCAGGATAAATATATGATTGTACTTGACCATCAACCGGGGGAATATGAGGAATTAGCCGCTGCGGGTGTGAATTTAGTACTTTCCGGGCACACACATGGCGGGCAGTTTTTTCCGATCAATTACGTTGGAGAATGGACAAAAGTTAATGACAAAACTTATGGTTTGGAACACCGGGACAAAGTGGATTTTATTGTAACTTCAGGAATTTCAGACTGGGCACTTTTATTTAAAACAGGATGTAAGTCAGAGTATGTAGTTATCGACATAATTGGAAAATAGACTAAAAATCAGCATATGCCCGGACAGTACCCGGAATAAATTTATGGGAACGAAGTGAATAAAAATTTATTCCTCCGTATTGGGTACTGGAAGGGCATATGCGGAACTAAAAATCAGAACTTTAAATCAGCAGGAGTCCGGAGCGCGCACGGAAGAATTTATAAGCGCGAAGCGAAGATAAATTCTTCCTGGGAAGTGTGCGCGAGAAGGACGGATGCGGAACTTTAATAGGAGGATAAAGCAAATGGATCATAGTGCGAAGGGGGATAAAGTATATTTATTTGAGCAGATGTCAATTCCAAAGGCGGTGCGCAAACTTGCTGTGCCGACCATATTAAGTTCACTTGTTATGGTGTTATACAACCTTGCGGATACTTATTTTGTAGGATTGTTAAACGAATCGGGGGAGACGGCAGCTGTCACTTTAGCCGCTCCGCTGCTGCTCGCATTCAATGCGGTCAACAATCTGTTTGGCGTGGGCGCGTCCAGTATGATGAGCCGGGCACTTGGAAAAAAGGAAATCGAGACAGTAAGGAAAAGTTCCGCTGCCGGGTTTTATTATGCCTTGCTGAGCGGTCTGATTTTTTCCGCCATCTACACGCTGTTAAAAAATCCATTTCTTACGTTGTTGGGAGCGGATGAGGCAACCGCCGCCGTCACGGCAGAGTACTTAAAATGGACAGTTAGTTTTGGTGCTGCCCCGGCTATCTTAAATGTGGTACTTGCCTATCTTGTGCGCGCCGAGGGAGCCTCGCTGCACGCGAGTCTTGGAACAATGAGCGGCTGTCTTCTCAATATCGTACTCGACCCGATCTTTATTCTGCCCTGGGGCTTTCATATGGGAGCGGCGGGCGCAGGGTTAGCGACCTTCCTCTCCAATTGTGTAGCGTGTATGTATTTTTTTATCCTTCTCTACGCAAAGCGTCGGACAACCTATGTATGTGTCAATCCAAAGATGGCAAAGCCGGAAAAACGCATATTATCCGGGATCTGTGCCGTCGGCATACCTGCCTCGATCCAAAATTTGTTAAATGTAACAGGAATGACAATCCTAAACAATATGACCGCTTCTTTCGGCGCAGACGCAGTGGCGGCAATGGGAATTTCCCACAAGATCAGTATGGTGCCGATGCAGATAGCATTCGGTCTGTCACAGGGCATTATGCCGCTAGTCAGCTACAATTATGCAAGCAGAAATTATACGCGCATGAAGAAAAGTTTCTGGTACACGGCAAGAATATCGCTGATTTTTATGGCAGTGGTGACAGCGGGGCTTTGTTTTGCCTCCGGAAATGTGGTAAAACTATTTATGAAGGATGGGGCAGTGGTGGATTACGGCACACAGTTTTTGCGCGGTTTCGCGCTGGGAATGCCGTTTTTATGTATGGACTTTTTGGCAGTGGGCGTGTTTCAGGCGTGTGGAATGGGAATGAAATCATTTATCTTTGCGATCCTTCGTAAGATTGTGTTGGAGATCCCTGCGCTGTATCTGTTAAACGCACTCGTTCCACTCTACGGCATTGCCTACGCACAGTGTGTCGCGGAGATGGTATTATCCGCAGTGGCGGTTATTGTGCTGGTAAAATTCTTCAATGGAACACAAAAACAGGAATAAATCTAAAATAGTGAATATTTGTTGCTTGTTTTTTCGTCCTTTCAAGCTTATAATAGGTAGCCGAAAAAAATGGAAGGGATGATTTTAGATGAATAAGGATTTGACAACCGGGGAGCCCAAAAAAGTTCTGTGGGCATTTTGTCTGCCGATGTTTGGCAGCATTGTGTTCCAGCAGCTCTACAATATTGCGGACTCCTTGGTGGCGGGCAAATTTATTGGGGAAAATGCACTCGCGGCAGTGGGGAACAGCTACAATATTACGCTTATTTTTATCGCGTTCGCTTTTGGCTGCAATATCGGCTGTTCGGTGATTGTATCACAACTTTTTGGGGCAAGGGATTTTCGCAGGATGAAGACCGCTGTCCATACCTCGCTGATTGCAAGCGGGGTTCTCTGTGCTGTTTTGATGGTGGTTGGTCTGTTATCGGCAGAAACACTTCTTAATCTGATGAGAACTCAGCCAGAAGTCCTTGCGGATTCTCTTCTCTATTTGAGAATCTATCTTTTTGGCCTGCCGTTTCTGTTTTTTTATAATATTGCCACAGGAATTTTCTCAGCACTGGGGGACTCCAAAACCCCCTTTCTTTTTCTTGCCTTTTCATCAAGTGCGAATATCCTTGTCGATATTTTGTTTGTAAAGGGATTTTCCATGGGGATTGCCGGAGTTGCGTGGGCGACTTTTCTCTGCCAGGGAATAAGCTGTATTTTCTCCGTTCTTCTGGTATTAAGGCGGCTGCAAACCCTGAAAACAGAGGGAGCTATCCCTTTATTTTCGGGACAGCTCCTTGGAAAAATAGCGGTGATCGCCGTGCCAAGCATCTTGCAGCAGTCCTTTATCTCCGTTGGAAATATGATGATTCAAGGCTGTATCAATGATTTCGGTGTAAGCGTAGCCGCCGGGTATTCCGCTGCGGTGAAACTAAATAATTTGGTAATCACATCCTTTACCACCATCGGCAATGGGATTTCGAATTTTTCCGCCCAAAACCTTGGTGCGAACCGTTACGACAGGATAAAGGAGGGATTTTCTGCGGGACTGAAACTGGTCTGGTGTCTCTGCATTCCCTTCTGCCTCGCTTATGTCTTATTTGGAAAATATTTACTTTTACTTTTTATGGATCAGAGTTCTGCCACAGCACTGCTCACTGGAAGGCAGTTTTTATGGATTCTCTCCCCGTTTTATTTTGTTGTCTCCACAAAGCTTGTGGCGGATGGCATTCTGCGCGGGAAGGGGGCAATGTTAAAATTTATGGCAGCCACATTCACCGATTTGATTTTGCGCGTGATCTTGTCTTTTGTTCTCTCCAGGTTAGTCGGTTCAGCTATCGGCATATGGTGTTCCTGGCCGATTGGCTGGTGTATTGCAACGGGACTTTCCCTTTTGTTTTACCGGGGGGAGTGCCGGGAATTTGAGGGGTAAATTTTTACAGGGCTACAGTTTCTTTAAATAATTTCCGTCAATGTTCAGGATTTTATTGTAAATAATAAATGCATTCGGGTCAATTTCCTGCACTGTTCGGCGCACTAAATTGATCTCATATTTGGAAACCGCAGTAACTAGGATATTGGTTGATTCGTGTGTATAGGCACCATCGCCCTTCCACTCGGTCACACCGCGATAGATCTCTTTCATAATTGCTTCTGCCACACCAGTTTTTTTGGTAAAGATCGTCACCTGGATCATAATATTTTGTGAGTGTGCGCGATCCACCGCATAGGAGGAGAGTGCCGCATAGATGATACAGTAAATCGCGGTCTGTAAATCAAACATCAGTGCGCAGACTAAATAGATTACTCCGTTGATAATAATATTCACCTTGCCAACGCTGAAATTGCGGTAATTCTTGCTAAAATAAATTCCTAAGATATCCGTGCCGCCGCCCGAACCTCCGGCGTACAAGCAGAGACCCACGCCCACGCCGTACATCAGACCACCGATAATGCAGGAGGTCAGTGGATCTTCAATAATTAGCGGGTTAGGAACGGGAATCACTGTGACAATAAAAGTAGTAAGTGCTACGGACATTGCCGTTTTTAAAAAGAAAAGACGGCTGACCCCTTTGTAGGCAAGCAAAAACAGCGGGACATTGAGCAGGAAATAAATAATACCTGAGATATCAATGTTCGGCGCATTTAAAAGATGGAGTCGGTCAACTAGGATAGTTCGCGCTAACTGGGAAATGCCGAGCGCGCCGCCGTTATAGAGTTTTAATGGGGTGAGGAAGAGGTTGATGGCGGCGGAAAAGATAACTGTCCCGACAGCGACCATCAAAAAACGCCATAATTCGTTGGTGGAAAGTTTGTTTTTCATGGAATAAAAAGCCTTTCTAACAAAAAATTTTCCCGGTTGGCTTTCATGGAAACAAAAGGATAAAATATTTTGGTATCTTGCACGTTTTAGTGACCGAAAGCTTTTAACCGAGATAGGAAACAGGAACATTGTAAGATAGTTTGATAAAAAGTGCAAGAGAAAATTAGAAATTTTTTCAATCGGGGATAATGCGAAAAAAAGGAGCTTAAAAAATAATTTTCCCCTAATTTATATATGAAATATTTGACTTAAATTTTCAACTATGTTATGATAGGGATAATAAAAAAATCTGGAAAGAGATCAAGAGAAAGGAGAATAAATATGGAAATAACTGGAATTAGAAATTATTATCAGTCAGGATACTATCTATATTATCCGGGCAGCAGACGAGTGTCAGCAGGGGAAAAAGTGGAGCCCATAAGGCCAGTGGAACGGGTAGGAAATGTGACACAGGGAAGGAATTTAGAGAATGCGGACGCGGCGAATGCAGCAAATGGGACGAATTCAACGGATAATAGAAGAGTGTCCATCCCATTTCAGATTGGTGGGCGATTCCTGCCAAAAGATCCTAAAGGGGAAGAGCTTTCGCCGGAGGAAGCCCTAAATCCGGATGCGCATAAAAAGGCGGGGCGCAAATCTTCACCGGAAGAGTGCCAGACCTGCAAGGAGCGCAAATATCAGGATGGTTCTGACGAGAATGTTTCCTTTAAATCGGCAGCACATATTTCGCCGGAGGCAGCGGGCGCAGCAGTGCGGGCACATGAGGGTGAGCATGTGTCAAATGCCTACAAGGAGGCGGCGGAAAATGGCGGCGAGGTAGTCAATGCCTCCGTTACCATCCATACTGCAATCTGTCCGGAGTGCGGACGCACCTATGTTTCAGGAGGTACGACAAGCACAACGATCCGCTATGCAGAGGAAGAACAAAATCCTTACGAGAAGGCAAGAAAAACGCAGGAAGAGATCCGGATGCGCGGAAAAAATATTGATTATGCAGCGTAAAATTTGTGCGCGGCTTTGAAATTTGCGGGAATTTATAAGGCTCCTCCCCCCGTATGGGGGCAGTGGGTTTCCTCCTACTACGATCGAAAGGAGTTTATTTATGAAGAAATATGCGGTGATCACCGGTGCGAGTTCCGGGATCGGGACAGAATTTGCAAAGCGTCTTGCGGCGAAGGGTTACGCACTTGTGTTGGTGGCGCGAAGGGAGGATCGTCTTAACGCGCTGGCAAAGCAGCTGAAAAAAAAGACAGAATGTGAGATCTGCGCGGCGGATTTGACGCAGCGCACGGAATGTGAGAAATTGTGCGAATGGCTGGCAGACAAGGATGTAGAAGTATTTATCAACAATGCAGGGTTCGGGGATTATGGGGAATTTGCAAAGACCGAATTGGATAAAGACCTGGATATGATCCGATTAAATGTTACGGCACTGCATCTTTTGACAAAGCGCGTGGTAAGACGTTTTAGGGAGCGCGGTGACGGATATTTGCTCAATGTGGCTTCTGCGGCCGGTCTGCTTCCGGCGGGTCCTTATATGGCGACTTACTATGCGACAAAAGCCTATGTTACAAGCCTGACGCGCGCAGTAGCGCAGGAGCTGAAAGAGGAGGGCAGTAGAGTCTATATCGGCTGTCTTTGTCCGGGACCGGTGGATACCGAATTTAATGCGGTGGCAAATGTGGAATTTGCCCTAAAGGGAATTCGCCCTGGATACTGCGCGGGCTATGCACTTGATATGATGTTAAAAAAGAAAAAGACCGTGATTGTGCCCACACTGTTAATGAAGTTTGCAGTGGTGGGTGCGCGCCTGTTGCCAGTAAATGTCGCAGTAAAGATAGCGGGAATGCAGCAGAAGCGAAAAGTGCGATCATAGGAATATTGTGATAAAATATGGTTTTTGTTTGAACGATGAAATGAAAAATAGTCGCGATGCAACGCGCTGCGTGGCGAGTAGGAGGGCAAAAATGCCTCCTACTCAATTATTTTTGTCCACAAGTTGTGGTTGAATTTGACCATATAATTGATAAAAACTATGGTTAGTTGTCTTTTTCCATTAATTTTCCGGCAATTCAAAACAGATAAAATTCTTCTTTCCGACTTTAAGCACTGTTTCCGGTGCAGTAAGCGGCGCATCTGCATCTGTTATCCGCTCTTCGTTCATTGTCACGCCGCCCTGCTTTATTAGTCTGCGGAATTCACTTCCCGAAGAAATAATTCCCCTTGCAATCAGATGCGGCACGAGTTGAAGCAATGTCCTCTCCCCATTTAGACAGGCAATATGCGGCATATCTTCCGGCAATTTTCCGGCGGAAAAAACCGATAGAAAGTATTCTTTTGCCTTTTTAGCTTGCTTTGCGCCATGGTAGAGCGATGTGATGTTTTCTGCCAGCAAGAGCTTGATATCACGCGGATTTTCCCCTGCAGAAAGCCGATCTGAAAGCGCGTCAATTTCATCCGGGTGCATATCGGTGACAAGTTCAAAGTAACGCAAAATCAGATTGTCCGGCACTTCCATTGTCTTTTTAAACATTACTTCGGGGGATTCATCCACACCAATATAATTTCCAAGACTCTTGCTCATTTTTTCCACACCGTCAAGCCCTTCTAAAAGAGGCATGAATATAGCGATCTGTGCCTCCTGCCCCACGGATTTTTGCAGTGTGCGCCCCATCAGGATATTGAATGTCTGATCCGTTCCGCCAAGTTCGATATCTGCATGAATTTGTACAGAATCGTATGCCTGCATCAGCGGGTAAAAAAATTCGTGCAGACCGATCGGCTCTTTCTTTTTGTAGCGGTTTGAAAAATCTTCCCGCTCCAAAAGTCTTGCCACTGTGGTGTTTGCCGCCAGATGGATAACTTCCTCAAAATTTAGTTTTGCCAGCCATTCACTGTTAAAGAGAACCTGTGTTTTTTCGCGGTCAAGTACCTTAAAAATCTGCTCCATATAGGTTGCAGCGTTTTCCTGCACCTGTTCTTTTGTAAGCTGTTTTCTTGTTTTTGAACGCCCGGTAGGATCACCGATTTTTCCCGTGAAATCCCCGATAATAATTACGGCGCGATGTCCAAATTTCTGCATTTGGCGCACCTTTCGCAGTACGACTGTATGCCCTATATGGATGTCCGGCGCGCTCGGATCAAGTCCAAGTTTAATGGTAAGAGGCTGATGGTTTGTGATGGAACGGCGCAATTTTGCGGCGAGTTCATCTTCCTGTATTATCTCTAAGGTTCCCTTTTTAATGATTTTAAACTGCTCTTTAATCCGCGCTTCTATTTCTGGGATTGCAGTTTCGCAGTTTGTCTGTCCCATATAATCCTCACCTTCTGCTGGTCTTAACAGCAATTTATATTTTGTTTTTATTTGGTTATTTTTGTAACATAGTTTCCCTTCGCGCTCCATGTGCCGCTTTAGCGACATAATTCCTCTCCGCGTCCGTGCGCATAAAAAAAGCCCCCTGCAAAAATGCAGAGGGCGAAAATTTCGCGTTACCACCTCAATTTATTGACTGCTCACACAGCTAACCTCTTTAAGTACTCAGAAAATCGCTAAAAATTCCAGTCCGCTGGCCAGACCGAACCGGTGCGATCTCCGGTGATACTCTAGCGCGCTAACGGGCACAGGAACCGTCGCAGCCTACTTGAAAAAAAATTTTGTTCGGTGCGATGCTCAAAGATGTATTCAGAATCTTTGTCTTCGCGCCTCTCATCTGCCGGCTGCTTTCTGTGAAGCTTCATGATCCCTACTTCTTCTTCTCATAGCAATTTACTTATGAAACTATGTTGGAAACCAGTATAACGCGATAAAAATAGTTTGTCAAGAAAAATTTTAAATTTTCACCTCCGGCTCCATTTCCCAAACAATGATTTTTTATAATGTAAAAGTTCCTCCTTTGCCTCCGGACTTTTTGTGGCCTTTTTAAGGAGGGTAACTGCTTTTTGAATATCTTCTGTAACGCCCAATCCCCTGCCATAAATATATCCCAACATATAGAGGGTATCACTGTCTGCTGGGTCTACCTTTTCGAGAAATTCCCTCGCCTTTTTGTAATCTTTACTTGTCCCAAGCCCTGAAAAATAGGATTTGCCAAGCAGATAAAAATTGCCAGTGTTGCCTTGTTGGTAAGCGTAGGAGAGAAGTTCAAACGCTCTGTTATAGTCTTGAGGTACGCCCCTGCCATAAAAGGACTGCCATCCCAGATACGCATACGCCCGCATTGTGCCAAAGGGAAGATCCTTCTCAAAACATTGTGCGGCATATGCTTCATCCTTCTCCACTATTTCCCCTTTAAAATAGTATCGCCCCACATCGCTCCATGCCCCCGGATGACCGCCTTCCGCTGCAAGCTTGTACCAGCGCAGCGCGTCTGTATGTAAGCCGAGTTTGGAAAGGTCATCCGCATAGATCGCCTGGTGGAGTGGATGACCGTATTCCGCGCCAATCCGCCATAAATCCAGTGCTTTCTGTGGCTGGGGCGCGATGATATCCGCATCCCCCTTTGTGTAATAGCGTTCCAAATTGCCCGCAGCAAGATACATTCCGCCCTTAAGTGCCTTCCAAAATAAATCTTCGCATTTGGAAATATTTTCCTTTAAATATGCCTTATATGCTTTCTGATTTGGGAAAGAATTTTCATCCTTGCCTTGAATCTCCACAAAATCCCACCAAAAATAAGTGTTGGCAACCACGTATTGACAAAATGCATCCCCCGTATCAGCTAATTCCACTGCGGCATCAAATGCTTCCTGCAAACTGGAAAAAGGCATTTTATCTTCTAGATCGGGAGTGAGCTCCCCGCATCGCATAGCGACCAACACACCCAGCGCGCTGCCCTGTTCCACCGATCTGTGCAGATATTTAGTTGCGAGATTATCGTCTTCCGGAAACTGATGTCCAATCCATACATACTGGCGGCCGCAATAACATCTGGCCAGGACACAGGAGGCATCACCATCCCCCGCATCGGAAGTCTTTTGCAGCAGAGCAAGTGCCTCCTTGCCCTTTCTGACACGCTCATTATAATAAATATCGTTAAGTGCCTGTTTGACTTCACCACTCAATGTTCTTCCCATAATTTTTAATTCCCCTCCTATTGATTTCTCATTGTTCTTTTTGATGCGCGCAGAGCTTCTTTTCGCTGAAATTCCCTCTCAAATGTCTCGCGTTCCACCTCGTCCTTTAAAAGGAAATTTGTGTAATCGCCGTTGATTCCTCTAAACGCGCTCGGTACCCGGAAAGAAAGGCAGTCCGCCGCTGCCTGCAATTCTTTTGGTCTGCGAAATGTGGTGATCGCCGCTTGAAAGCAATCGTCCACCAGCACAAGCTGCAGGGTGCGGTTTGTCTTTATCCCTGTCTGAGTACGGTGCTGGTGAAATTTATCCACAGTAAAAATAGCGCGGATGCGGTCAATACGACTGGCTGAATCGCCAAGCACCCACTCTTTTCCAATGCAGATGGTATCAAACCACTCCCCATTCTCCTTTAGATCATTGTCCACCATGGCAAATAATTCCGTAACTGGCGGTGCTTCTTCGGGGTGGGGAAGTTGATTTCGAATAGATTTTGCAAGGCTGCTCTTTGCGGGGAAAAATGAATCCCGCACGGAAACAACACCCTCATAGATCGCACCAAGTCCCACAAGGAGTGCTCCGCCGCCCGCGATAATCAACGTCACATAATCCATCATTTCCCAGTCATCTTTCGGCTGGCGGATCTCGTAGAAGAAAAGCGCGCCCAATGCCACGCTTACAAACAAGAGCAGCAGTGCGATTAAAAATTCGGGCAGTCGTTTTCTTGTGCGGGATAGACAGTATCCCTCCTCCACTCCGTGTGGATTGTTTTTTTTCTGAATTCCCATAATCACCAGAATAACTGGGATGGCAAAAAGTCTTAGAGCAACGGCTAAAACAATGTAGACAATTACATTCCAGGGCCAATGCAAAAAAAATGAATTTTTTTTCTTTTCCTGTGTCATAATATTTTCCTCCAAAATTTTCATACAGAATCTATTAGAAGATTATTTTCTTTTTTATTCATTTACAGGTATCTTAAATCTCTTTATTTTGATTCGCTTTACACTTTTCCCACAATTCAAAGAGCGGATATTTTTGATTTTCCATTCCTGTCATATCCACCCCGTCATAAAAAAATCCCGACCATTGTTTCGCTTTATCCGTAAATCCGCTTCGCTCCAGATTTTTAAAATTGTGATAAAACCGGTAGTCATCATATGAGAGTTTATATGTATCGGTAAGTCCCTGTGCTTCGGAAAATTTTGCGATAAATCCGTGGCAAAAAACGCCATTTTCCCCACGGCAAAAACCAAGGACAAAAAGATTTCCCGTCTTGTCATATTCGATAAAATCCGGATTTATATCCTCATCCTCTGCCAGATATATATTGATGCGTGAAAAATTCGAGGTATCATAGACGGAGATGGCAGAATTGCAGGAATTATTTTGACGCTCTATATTGTAAAAGTGGGCACCATCCAGAGAGAACGTGTAACCGTCATCCTGACTACCATCTACATTTGAATAGCGGATTTTATGTTTCAGACTTAAAGTGTCGAGCGAATAGACTGCAAAATATGCACCGGTAGATTTTACAAGCAAAGTATTGCCCTCCGGGGAAAAGATCGGATGGTAAGCATATTTTATATCCTTAAATCTTGCCAGTTCTCCCCCGTTTGCATCATATATATAGACCGTTTCTCCGGTACAGCCAACAAAGTATTTTCCGTTTGAAATATAACTCCAAAATTTGCGCATATTGCCTGAACTCTCCCCTCGTAAAAATTATTTTCCCTGCGGTTAGACACAAATTATATGTTTACTATTTTGACAACCAGAAAATCATCTTGCCAGAAAGCATTATCACCAAAAATTTCTACCATCAAGTTTGTATCCAATTTCCATGTTCCGACAACATAGATCGTCCCTTTGCTTTTCAAAACTCGTTTACATTCTTTTTCTATTTCATTCCATTGGGTGTGGATATGAAAAAAAGAATTATATATAACTACCACGTCAAACGTATTATCTGGATAAGACATTTTAGCAGCATCCATGATTTGAAAGGTTACATTATTCTGTTCAGCAAGATTATTCAGCCTGTTATCGTCAAGGTCGATACAGGAAACACTATTTGCAATTCGTATCGCTGAAATAGAAAAATCTGCTGTTCCACAAGCAACTTCAAGAATATCTTTGTTTTCGATATCCGAAGCAAACATATTGACAAAAATATCCGTCTTTTTCATATTGCCTCCACAAATCCTGATTTGTCAGATTAACCCACCTAAAGTATAGCACAAAGCCAAGCAGCGGTCAACCGTCATTGTAGAGCCTTCAGTTTGTCAGCGTTGATCATAAGTTGTTGTGAATATTTCCTTATCACCATAAAACGAAGTATCCAGGCATTTTTTTATGTGGATATATCGTGGATAAAAGTAGGGAAAATTTAAAAAGCCGTGGATAAAATTGATGGAGAAATCTATTGAGAGAAGGAAAAAATTATGGTATAATATCGACAGATATTATACCTGCGCTGATTCGCATTCGACCGAAGGGAGAATAATTTCTTCTGCGAATCATGCGCATCCGCCGGAGGCACCATGTTCGGAGAATATGGTATAATATCGACAGATATTATACCTGCGCTGATTCGCATTCGACCGAAGGGAGGATGGTTTTTTGGCATGGATATTATCAATTTTCAAAAAAAGTAGGAGGTAGCAAATGTACAAATTTCCAGACGATCTTTTTACCGAAGTTCGAATTGAGAAGACGGAAAACAACTATTATTTTGTAAAAAACGGGGAAGTGGAAGGAAATGGAAAAGCAGCGGTAGTTGGTGCGAGAATCCGGGTTTACGATGGGGAGATGTGGTACACGAGTGTGACAAATGATCTCGATAAAATCCAGGCAGAGATCGATAATCTCGCCTCTCTTGCCAAGCCGAACAAGGAGATCTACAACGATCCTATCATTAAAAATTTTGGCGATGCAAAAGCGGATATCCTGAAATATGAGGGGGAGAATGATGTCCGGAAAATTACAAATAGCGAGAGGGATAAACTCGTAGATCATTATATTGCCGCCTGTGTCGATCCTTCGATTGAGGAGATGAAAACTTATTATGCAAGCTGTGGAAGCAACCATAAGATCAAAGAATATTATTCCAGTAAGGGAGCGGTGATCCGTCAGGATATGCAGCGTTGCTATCTAAGTGTTTATTTCGATTTTGTCGTGCACGGGGTGACGACAAGTGCGGGAAAATATTATCAGGAGCTTAAATTTGATGCATTAAAAAACAGGGAGGATGAGATTATCGCGGAGCGTGACCGCTATCTTGATTATGCGAGGAATGCGGTCGATGTGGAGGCGGGGGATTACACCTGTATCTTAGCACCTCTCGTCACAGCGATGTTTACCCATGAGAGTTTCGGGCATAAGAGCGAGTCGGATTTTATGCTTAACGATAAGACTTTGCAGGATGAGTGGGTGATAGGCAAAAAGGTTGGAAATGAAAAAGTATCCATCTGCGACAGCGGAGATATGGAAAATAATGGGTATACGCCGTTTGACGATGAGGGCAATCCGGCAAAAGAAACCTGGCTAATCAAAGATGGCGTTTTAACTGGCAGACTGCACGATGCGAAATCCGCCTCCGTTTTGAACGAAGAGATTACGGGAAATGCCCGTGCGCAGGACTATTACTTTTCTCCGATGGTCAGAATGACCAATACTTATCTAAAAAAAGGGGAAGATACACCGGAGGAGATTATCAGCGGAGTGGAGGATGGTATCTATGTGTACGGAGTCAATTACGGCACGGGTTCCGCCACATTTACGATGCAGCCGAATCTCTGTTACCGCATCCGCAAAGGCAAGCTCTGTGAGCCCGTCCGCGCCAATGTAATTACCGGAAATGTGTTTAAAACCCTGTTTGATATTGATGCGGTCGGGAATGATTTTATTTTGTTCGATACCTACACTTGCGGGAAAAACGGGCAGAGCGCGCCGGTTTCAGCGGGCGGACCGACAATAAGAGTAAAGAAATTGACGGTAAATTAGTATAGGTTATGGAGGTTAGGTAATGAAGGAAAAATTTATATCGATCAATACGAATTCCCAGGTAAATATTGAAGAGAATAAGATTATTTCATTTGATAAAAGTAATTTAAGTACTTACTCTTTCCGTGTGGGGGAGGACGGTCTTCTGGGTGTACATTACCAGGAGGGAGAGATGTCGGACGAGGAGGGATATGCGAGAGCCAGGAAAAATCTGGAACTTAAAAGACCATATCCGTTTGAGTTAGAAACCGGGGAAAGGCATCGCGACAAGACGGAGAGGGAGCTTACAGACAAGGAAATTTTTGATTTGGCAGAGGAGGCACTTTCTCATCTCCATTCCAAATATCCGGATTTCCGGTTAAATGGAAATGTCAGACAGAGAAAAACAGAGTCTGGACAGCAAAATGAGCGGGGATTAAATTATTCACAAAAAGACTGCTCGGTACACGCGGATTTTTCCTTTAAGCACAAGGACAGCAAGGATATTAGTGACGGCTGGTTTGGTATCGGACTAAGAAATTTTGATGTGGATAAACTTTACGCGATGGCGGACAATTATCTCTCAAATTTTGAAAGAGAAGCAGAACTTCCGGAGGAAATTATTGTTCAGATACAATATTATGGTTTTCTTGGAAAACTTTCGGAAAGTCTGGATGCGGAGAAACTCTCTCTTGGCACTTCTCTTTTATCGGGAAAAATTGGGGAGAAGGTTTTTTCCGACAAATTTACGCTCTGTCATGATGTGACGGATGCGGAATGCTGGCATAACAATTTCTTTGACGGCGAGGGGGTTGTCCTTCCTGGCGACAAGCTTGCCTATATTGAAAACGGTGTGGTACTTAGGGGGTATTCGGATAAGAGGATTGCCCAAAAATACGGTGTGGAACATACGGGGAGCGCGTGGAGAAATTATGCGGATATCCCGTCAAATGGGAATGTGAATTTCCGGATTACCCGCAGTGAAAAAACGGTAAAAGAGCTGCTTGATAAGAGGCTCTCCATTGTGCCAGTTCGCTACAGTGGCGGCGGGTTTAACGAGAAGGGCGAGTATGTGATGCCCGTGCAGATGGCGTATCTTTGTGATGGCGAGAAATTCCTTGGCAGACTGCCGGAATTTACGCTGGTCAGCAATATGTTTGATATGTTTGGCAGGGATTTTATCGGTGTGGGTAGCGACAACCCGGTATTTAATGACAAGCAGATTCTTGTGCGGATGAAATTGGGGCATACCTGATATTTTTAAAATTAAAGCGGTGAAGGAATTTTAACAGAGGGAAAGCCGGAGCAGATATTTAGAGAAGCAGAAAGGACGGGAATCATGCAGGAAAGTATTAAACCGCCGGTTGAGGTTCGGTATAAGGAAGAACTTGAAGTTCTTCGAAATATTGATACCGGGCGCAGACCGGAAAATTGGCGTATGTCGCCGACGGCGGTGCGCACTTTTATTTTGGGCAGCACACAGCCAGTACAATATGAAGGGAAAGAATACCATATTGAAAAAAAATATTTTGGCAACAACGCGTTAGTGGAGCGTTGTATTGTCACGCTGGCGGGTAACCGTGGTCTGATGCTTGTCGGGGAGCCGGGAACAGCAAAAACCATGCTCTCCGAACTTCTCTCCGCGGCGATCAGTGGGGTCAGCACAAACACCATTCAGGGGACGGCGGGAACCACCGAGGATATGATTAAATATTCGTGGAATTACGCGCTCTTACTTGCAAAAGGACCGAGTCGTGAGGCGTTGGTGCCCGCTCCGCTCTATGTCGGGATGGAAAAGGGAATTTTGACACGCTTTGAGGAAATTACAAGAACTCCGGCGGAAATCCAGGACAGCTTGATCAGCGTCCTAAGTGATAAGGTACTCAATGTGCCGGAGCTTGGCGATGATGGCTTTTTGTTCGCGCGTCCAGGCTTTAATGTGATTGGCACAGCAAATACGCGGGATAAGGGTGTAAATGAGATGAGTAGCGCGCTAAAGAGGCGTTTTAATTTTGAGACAGTAATGCCAGTGCGTGAAGTCGCGCTGGAAAAGCAGATTATCTTAAATGAGGTCACAAAGCTTGCGGGGGAGGGCGGTGTAAAGATGGATGCGGACGAGGATGTGGCAGAATTGCTTGCCTCCACCTACCATGAGCTGCGGGAGGGTATTTCTTCTTACGGACACCGGATTGATAAGCCTGCGGCGGTGATGAGTACGGCTGAAGCGGTTTCCGTCTACTACCAGACCATGCTGACCGGTTATTATTACGGGGACGGGCATATGGATGTGGATTGTCTTGTTCAGAATCTTGTAGGGGCGGTTTCCAAGGAAAACAAGGATGATCTCGACAAGATAAAAGGATATTTTAATACGGTTATCCGGGATAAGAGCGGCAAGGAAGGCGGACTCTGGAAACAGTATTATGAGGCGAGAAAATGGCTCAAATAATTTTTATCGGGGAGAGATAAAATGATAACGGATAGTTTTGACAATCAATCGAATGCGATTATCAATCCGCGCATCAATGAAAACGCACCTAGGGTTGATGCGTGTATTTTAACCTTTTCTCATATGATTGAATCTTTTGTTTTAAGCCACTATAAATATAAACAAATTGCCTCTTTCTGGTTTGCAACCGGAAATACTCCAATTTATCAGATTGAGCATGGGGGAAAATCCTTTGCGTTTTACAAGACCTATGTGGGCGCACCCGCCTGCGTGGGTACAGTGGAGGATACTTTATCCGAAATAAGGACGGACAAATATATTGTATTTGGCGGTGCGGGCTGTCTGAATAAAGAGATTGCACACGGCAAAGTTATGGTGCCGACAAAGGCCTATCGCGATGAGGGGACTTCCTATCACTACGCACCCGCATCGGATTATATCCCAATAAAAAATGCGGAGATTGTTGCGAAGTTTATGGAAGAAAATGGGATTCCCTATGTGAAAGGAAAGACATGGACCACGGATGCCTTCTACCGGGAAACCGTCAATAATTTTAACAAACATAAAGAGGATGGCTGTATTTCTGTTGAGATGGAATGCGCCGCGCTTCAGGCAATGTGTGATTTTAGAAATTTAAATTTTTACACATTTTTTACCAGTGGTGACTTGCTTGACGCGCCTGAGTGGGATGCGCGCCACAAGAAGGACGAAGTGAAAGGGACGCAGCACGATGTGGGGCATTTTGATATTGCTCTAGCACTTGCACATTATATTGCTTCATAAAAAATAGTGGGGATAGCAGGTAAGATGAAAAAGCAGGAGATTTTGGCAGAGTAAAAATTTGCCAGTTTCACAGGGAGGAATTTATGGCGGATATACTGGAAAATTTAAATGAAAGGCAGCGGGAGGCGGTGCTGGAAACGGAAGGGTATGTCCGGGTGATTGCCGGCGCGGGTAGTGGGAAAACAAAGCTTTTAGTAAGTCGTTACGCCTATCTGGTGCAGGATTACGGCATTGATTCCTCCAATATTCTCTGTGTGACCTTTACCAACAAGGCGGCGGGGGAAATGAAAAAGAGGATACGCGCACTGATCGGTGATCATAATGATACAAGTTTAATTTGTACGTACCATGGATTTTGTAATCGTCTGCTGCGCGAAAATCCGGAAAAACTTTTTTTAAACCAGCAGTTTCAGATTATTGACGCGCAGCAGCAAAAGGAGATCTTGGGCGAAATTTATCAGAAATATGAGTTGAAATTGGACTATGCAAGTTTTGAATCCATTTTAAAAAAGATCGGTGCGGTAAAGAAGGATATCAGCTATGTGACAAGACTTTGCCGCCCCGATCCCGGTCAGATTTTAGAGGAAATAAAAGATCAGGACGACAAAATTATCGAGGATTTTTTACAGCGGCAAAAAGCGACATATTCCCTAGATTTTCACGATCTGCTCTCCTTTGCCATCCATCTTTTGGAAACGGATCCGGATGTGCGGGAAAAATGGCAGAGCCGTCTGAACTATATTATGGTGGACGAGTTTCAGGACAGCTCCGCAATTGAGATGCGCCTGGTTGAGATCCTGTCCGGAATATTTAAAAATCTGATGATTGTCGGCGATCCTGACCAGAATATCTATGAGTGGCGCGGTTCGGATGTAAAGCTTTTAGTGGATTTTGACAGGGAACATCAGCCGACAAAAACGATTATTTTAAATCGGAATTACCGCTCCACGCCGCAGATTTTACAATGTGCCAATTCTCTGATTGAAAAAAATGAATTGCGGCTAAAAAAGGATCTCTTTACAAAAAACGCGCCGGGAGCTGCCGTTATACACTATCACTCAAAAAATGATTTTGAGGAGATGGACTGTGTGATCGACAATATCAAACGGCTACATGAGAAGGAAGGATTAAAATATTCGGATTTTGCTGTAATTTACCGTTCGGGTTTCTTATCGCGTGTGGCGGAAAAAAAGCTAATGGAAAAGAATATTCCCTATGAAATTTTCGGCGGAGTGCGCTTTTATCAGAGAATGGAGATCCTTGATATCTTAGCCTATTTAAAATTGATTGCCTATGATGATAATACTTCGTTTCGAAGAATTGTAAATACGCCGCGCAGACGATTTGGACGGGCAAAGATGAATTATTTGGATCAGCTTCAAAGGGGGGAGGAAAAAAAACATTCTTTATTTTTCACTCTTTCCCTGCATTTAAATGAGCGGGAATTTCTAAACAGTGATATGGCTTCTTTTGTCCGGTTTATTAAGACTATGCGCGAGGATTGTGGGACAAAAAGAATTTCGGATATTGTCAATGAGGTGACAATGAATTCCGGATATGAGGAGTATATCCGATCGTTAGGCGATGAGGAAAGGCTTGATAATCTGACAGAATTTAAGCGGATTGCCAATGAATTTGAGCGGGAGTTTGGCGAAAATCTAAGTCTTGATCAATTTTTGCAGCAGATTGCCTTACAGTCCGGGGAGGATGCGGGAGAGGCGAAAGATACGGTAAAGTTAATGACCATACATTCCTCAAAGGGACTGGAATTCCCGGCAGTGTTTATCTTGGGATTTACCGAGGGAATATTTCCGTCATCAAAAACGATTGGAGAGCGAAAAAAGCTTGGGCTTGAGGAGGAGCGCAGACTCTGCTATGTAGCGATAACGCGTGCAGAAAAATATTTATTTTTAATGGATTCGGAGGGAACTTCGCCGAACGGGATCAAAAAATTAGTTTCGCGCTTTCTCTTTGAGATCGGGGAGAAAAATTATGTTCGCGTCGGGCAGATTTCGGAGGATTTACAGCAGGAAAGCAAGGGATATACAGCAAAATTAAACAGTGAATTATATGTGCAGGATACGGGTGGAAAAAGAGTTGGTGATATTGTGGAACATCATATTTTCGGCAGGGGAACGATCGAGAAAATTGACGAAAAACGTGGAAGTTATGCGGTTTTATTTGAACGTCTGGGACAGGTGCGAAATATTTTTGCAAGCTATTTTGACAAAGAACATAAGGATGCAAGACAGAATAAATATGAAGAGAAAGAAGAATTTTCGGAAGTTTTTACAGAGAAAGAAACTCTCCAAGTAATGGACAAAAAAAGGGATATGCAGACAATAAGAAGAACAGAAAATACTAAGGGGGAGGAATTTAAGAAGGAACCAATAAGCCAGATGGAAATTTATGGAGAAGATAAGGAGAAGCCAATAAGACCAGCAAGAATTTACGGGGAAGAGGAAGGAAAAGAAAAGCCTGAAGACAAAAAGAATATGGAAAATAATGTAAAATTAGAGAAAAGAAAAGATAAATTTAAAGACGAAAAATCATCAGAAACGCAAAAAAGGATGGAGGAAGAAAAAGAGAAACCAGGAAGGGAAAGATCACCAGAAAAGTCTAAGGCTTGGTCGGAATTGATAAAAACGGCAAAAACTGCAGCGGCGGAAGTAGAGGCAAAAGTGGAGCAGGAACTGAAAAAGGCAGCAGAAATGGCGAAAGCATGGGAAAAAGAAAATACAGTTAAGTTGGCGGAGGATCAAAATAAGCCAAGGGGAACAGAAAATAAAAATACTACCGTTGCGCAGGATGCACGCCTAAAAGCCTTGAAGGAAAACAGCCCAAATCTCTGGAAAGAGGAAAATGTGCCAAAAACAGGGTGGATCTGTGTTGGCATATCGGATTTAGGCGCGCCGGTTGGTATCTGTGAAATGTGCGGCTATCAGATAATTCGCTATGCTCATCATATGGAGCATCCGCGATATCGAAGTTTAATTGCGGGCTGTGTATGTGCGGGAAAGATGGAGGGAAATATTGCGGGGGCAAAACAGCGCGAGGCAGAGTTTAAAAGCCGTAAGGCAAGACGCATAAATTTTTTAAAACGCAAGTGGAACCAATCAAAAAAGGGGAATGAGTACCTGAAGATAGATGATCATGTAATTGTGCTTTATCATGATACAAATAATATAAATAATTGGAAGTATTCGATCGATAATGAATTCTGCAAGAACAAATACCGGACAAGGGATGAGGCAGTTTTAGGGGCATTTGACGCATTAGAGGCAATTCGGGCGAAGAGATAGAGATCATAAGGAAGAGAAAGGAAGAAAATATTATGGATAAACATCTGGTTGGACAATGGTATAAGGAAGAGATGGGAGAAACGTTAAATATTTTTGATGAGACCCCGCTGCGAATGAAAATGTCATTCACCTCTTCCGGATACTATAATTTTGAACCGAACTGTGTTTATGAAAAGGACGATTATCTTTGTTTTGAGATCAACGATGAAATATATCGCATGGTCTACCATATAAAATTTGTAAAAGATCATCTGGAAGGGTATTATACACAGCATGGAAAGGATACTCCGGTTCGCTATGTCCTTGTTTCAGGTGAGCCGAAGGATGAGCCATATGAATTTATCCCAACAGTAAAATATATACCTGAAACAAAAGAAAAAAGAATTGATCTGCTCAAAAAATATGTCATGTACAGCAAAGTTCCAACAAAACCCTATACAACGGAGTATGTATTAGGCGGCAAAATTCCGAAAATCCTTTCGAAATATGGGTTTTCAGAATACATAGGGGAAATTGATATTACTGCGGATGCCGTGGTTTTTAAAATTTTGGATTTCGTATGTGATCATTTTGGACATAACGGGAGCGGCGGGGTGTGTTCCGGGCGTAAAATTGAGGATATTATTAAATTTTGTGAGAAAAAGGACGGGAAAACAAATTGTCGAGGACTTGCCATTTTACTTGCTTCCCTTTTGCGCTTAGTTTCGGTAAAAGCGAGGCATATCACCTGTATGCCATATGAACATCCTTTTGAAGACTGTCATGTTGTTGTGGACTGTCTGATGCCATCGGGAAAAAGAATTATGCTTGACCCTACATTTCGGCTGTTTTATAAAGATTCGGAAGGTGAATATATTTCGCTTGAGCGATTAAGAAAAATACTTATTGCGGATCAGCCAATTTTTCCAAATCCGAATGCATCCTACAATGGGGGAGAATTTGACAGTGAAAGTAATAGGGATTATATGATTAAAAATACTTTCCGCTTTTCAAGAGGAACCTATTATGAAAATGGCAGTGATGAATATGCCGTTCGCCGGGTGGAGTTAGTTCCTGCAAATTATCCTGTGGAAAAATTTACTGATTCGATGAAACAGGAATTAGTGTATGACGAAGTCGAGTTTTGGAAAATGTAAAAAGATGGTATGGTAAAAAATCGAGTAGGGAAGGTTTTCCCTACTCGCATTCCAGATCATCGAACAAGAGCAGATCGTTTCTTGTTCCCGCCAGTATTTACATTCGCCGAGAATTTATAATAATTTCAAGTATAATTCGGAAAAATATTATTCTTCTGCGCGCCACTCCCCATCCGAAGCCCATTGACATTCCATTACCCGCATATCGGAGAACGTTGCATCGTATGAACCTATTGTCGGGCTGCAAGCATAGATACCAAATGTAATTTCGCCCGCACCTTCCCACATATGGAAAATTCGCATCTGCTTGAAATTTACCCCATCCGTGCTGCATTCAATGCAGTAGTCACTTTCCCTACGACTGAATCGATACCACATCTCCTTGATATCCGATGAAATATCCGTGGTTGCCCAGTCGGAATATCCGTGATTGGTAACCACACTTCCCAGCCGTTGAAATTTGTCATTTTCATATTCGATGGATGCTTTAAACCAGTTATCGCTGTCCAAATACATTGCTACGCCACACTGGTCAAAACGTTCATTACTCTCGAAATGTGTTTTGACAATAAAGGAAAAATATTTTTCGGAAGTTCTCGCCTGCAATACGGGTGCATTGTCATTGCGAAATCCATAATAGGTGCGCTGCCAAAGATCCGTTCCCTTTTCGGTTGTGATCACAACTTGATCATCCATAATTTCTGCCTTTGCAGGTTTGCGCGTCCACTCTGGGTTCATCTGTAGGAAATTCATTGTTTCTTTCATTATTATACCTCCTTTAATTTTTGTTTTTTCATTGATGTATCCGGTTTTTTCAGCAAAAGAATTCCCGCGATCAATAAGATTGGAAAAATAATTGCGCAAAAAATTCCTTTTTTCAGATTATCCGATGCCAGACTTGAAATATATCCCACCAGCGAAGGACCGCCGGAACATCCAAGATCTCCAGCCAGTGCAAGCAGCGCGAACATGGCTGTTCCTCCATTTTTTATTGCTGCGGATGCTTTGCTAAAGCTTCCCGGCCACATAATCCCGACGGATAATCCGCAGATCCCGCATCCTACCAGGGACAAAAATGGGGAGGGCGAGAGGGAAATACATAAGTAGGACATGGTGCAAAGTACTCCGCTGCCGATCATAAATTTATCCAGATTGATTTTGTCCCCAAATTTTCCATAAAAGGCTCTCGCGCTGCCCATCAAAATAGCAAAGGTCATAGAACCAGCCAGATCGCCAACAGTTTTGCTTACGCCCAGCCCCCGCTCTGCAAATGTGGAAGTCCACTGGCTTACCGCCTGTTCACTTGCCCCCGCACAGAGCATCATAAGCATCAGCAGCCAGAAAACTTTGTTTTTAAACAGAGCGGACATTGATAATCCGGTTTCCCCATCTTTTACAAGGGGCGCGATCGGTACTTTGGAGAAAAGGAATGCGTTTGCGATCGGTATGCTAATCCAGATACAGGTCAGTATTTTCCAGTTATCGATCCCAAAAATTTTAAAAAATAATGTGGAGAGAAGCACCACACCCACATGACCCCAGCAGTAGAAGGAGTGGAGCAAACTCATTGTCTTTTCCTTATTTTTGGTAGGACAGCTTTCCACAATCGGACTGACCAACACTTCGAGCAGCCCGCCGCCGAGGGCGTAGATGGTAACGGAAATTAAAAGTCCAATGTAGGAATTTGGCAAAAGTTCTGGGAGTATGGCAAGTCCCAATAGTCCAAGTGCGGTGAAAATATGTGCGGCTATGGTACAGACACGGTAGCCGATCTTATCAACAAAGCTCGCTGATAACAGATCAACTAGAAGCTGAATGCCAAAGTTAAAGGTGATTAGCAAGGTGATTTTGCTAAGCGGGATCTGGTAAGTACTCTCAAAGGTTAAAAACAGCAGTGGAACAAAATTGTTTACAATTGCCTGAACAATATAGCCGAGAAAACAGGCGTATATTGTTCTTTGATATTTGTTATTCATGGTAGAAACTCCTTTCGGTTGCTTTGTCTGATTATACCATAGTAAAAACGTAATACAATTGATTTTCTCACGTTTTTATAGTACTATATCACCAGTGTATGTTAAAAATAAAATTTCAAGTTTTGGGGGGATATTATGCAGAAGATTTTGACAACAGATGATTTAAGGGAGACAAAACAGCATGGTCAGCCGGATTTCCCACTACAGTATTATCTGGACGATACAAGGGATTTTTATAATAATCAGGTGGATTGGCATTGGCACAATGAGTTCGAGATTGTCTCGGTATCGGAGGGGGAAGTTATCTGCCATATAGGTCAGGAAAGGCTCATATTGAAGACGGGGGAGGCCGTTTTTATTAACAGTAAAATACTTCATCAGTTTACCTCAGAGGATTATGGGGTTATGCCAAATATTGT
This sequence comes from uncultured Lachnospiraceae bacterium, assembly GCA_910577165.1. Classification (GTDB taxonomy): domain Bacteria; phylum Bacillota; class Clostridia; order Lachnospirales; family Lachnospiraceae; genus RGIG4057. The sequence continues at coordinate 115,147 of CAJTLX010000002.1, read as the reverse complement.
ATTTTCGCCTGAATTTATCGCGCCGCCGCATACGGTGATCTATGAAAAATTTATCGCGCCCATCGAAAAATCTATGATGGAGTATCTTGTTTTTCATAAGGAGGATGAATGGCAGAGGGGGATATTAGAACTTCTGAATGCATTATTTTACTGTATGTCTGCGGAGGAATTTAATGAATTACAGGTGAGAAATCTTCTCTCAGAGGCATGGCTGATGATAATAGAACATATACAGCATAGTTTGGAAGAAAATAAATATCGAAATGATAATAACTCTTCCAGCAATAGAGTGAAGCTTATGATCCAGTATATCAGAGCGCATTATATGGAGGAGATCAGCTTGGAGGATATTGCAGCTTCGGCAAATATCAGCAAGAATACAGCGATGCGATATTTTGGTACAAATATCGGAGTTTCCCCAGTGGATTATTTAATTAAATATCGAATTGGAATTTCCTGTAAATTACTGAAGGAAACTTCAGATAAAATCTCAAATATTGCGGACTGTGTTGGATATGAGAATACCAGTTATTTTTGCAGACTTTTCCGGAAATATGTTGGAGTATCGCCAAAGAAATACCGTGAATCTTGAAAAAGAGTCTTGCAAAAAAGAGAGTCTTATAAAAGTTTTTGTGAGAGAATATACGGGATACTTCGTTTAAGTAGTGAAAGGAGCTAGAAAATATATTTTACATCCTTTTGGAAAGGAGTAAGATCAATGGATAACGGTGCAAGTAGCTACCGCCGTTTCCTTGATGGTGATGAGGGCGGCATTGTAGAGATTATAAGGGATTACAAGGACGGCTTGATTCTGTATCTCAACGGTTTTGTGCAGAATATTTACACGGCGGAGGATTTGATGGAGGATACTTTTGTCCGGTTAGTGGCAAAAAAACCAAAATTTTCTGCCAGATATTCTTTTAAGACATGGCTGTATACCATCGGGCGCAATGTGGCGATTGATTATCTGCGGCATAATACGAAAATGATTCCTGTTTCTTATGAGGATTTGCAGAGGATAGAGAGTGAGGAGGAGGGATTAGAAATATCCTATCTGAAAGAAGAGCAGAAAATTATGCTGCACAGGGCGATGGGAAAATTAAATTCCGATTATCAGCAGGTACTTTATCTGTCCTTTTTTGAGGATTTTGATAACGGGCAGATTGCAGCCGTAATGAAAAAGAGTAAGCGTCAGGTGGAAAACCTTATCTATCGCGCAAAAATGTCACTCAGATCAGAACTGGATAAGGAGGGCTTTTGTCATGAAGGATTATAATGAGGTTGCGCGGGAGGTATTGCGGCGGGGAGAGGAAGAGAGAAAAAGAGCGCAACAAAGAAAGCAAAAAGGCTTGCGCTATGGCGGTGTGGCTATAACGGCGACATTGGGGGTTATTGCTTTGATTAGCTTGGGATTTCGTGGAGAAAGAGATTTGGGAGAGAGGAACAAAAATGCGGCACAAGATAATTCGGACACAAATCATTTTGATTCCGGATTTATTGCGGATATGGATAGTGGAAGTGGAGAAGTCTTAAGGAATGGAGTGGATGGAGATCCATCCGGCTATAATCCGGTGCCAGGGGGAAAGACCGAAAGGGCAGACGAGATGGAGGAAGGAGAAAATGATCCAGAAAGTTTTAGACTTACGGAGATGGATAGGGCGGATATGTTGGATCAAATATCAGGGAGCGACAACTCTTTCTCTGATGGAGAAACGGATAGCAAGGGTAAGACAAAACCGAAAAAAAAGATTTCCTCTTACCCGGAGAAAGCGATCTATTGTTATGCTGCGCCGGAGAATGGAGAAGCCCACTGTTCGGTTCCGCTTACCCATGCAATTGAAAAATATGGAGATAAAGTTTTGTATTGCGTAGTTGCCGAACTTTTCTGTGATGGATCTATGGTGATGCCGGAGAGTGAGGAGGCAAAATTAGAGTGGAGCAGACGGGAAGAATTTGGATATACGATAAAATGGGAGAGTGATGATAGCGGAGAGGAAAAGCGACATTATTATATGCTTTATGCGACAAAGGAAGAATTAGAAGAATTTGATGCAAGTGAAGAGTATGGATATTTCTTCCGGTTTAAGGATGAGTCGTAAGGGAAGAGAAATTGAAGACCCTGGTGCCTGAGATGGGGAGGATGGCATTTTCTCTTGCTCGATTATTCTGTACAGATACAATTTGTGCGGAGTAATCGAGTAAGAGAATACATCAAAGCCAGTTATAAATATCTGAATCCGTTTTATTATTGTTAGTCCCTAGGTATGTTTTTGATTGATTTTTTATATAATTCCATTCGTTCCATTACCCTGTCTTTCGGGGACATTTCATAGTTATCTAAATCAGGAATTTTTACTGTAAGACCAAGTATTTGACAAATAATATCAACCTGCCATAATTCAAGGGGAATTTCTTTTATCTTTCCATCCACACCATGAAGTGTCAGTCCAATACTTTCAATTACTTTTTCCATATTATAATTTACCTCCTTATAAATATTTCCCCTGCTAAAAAAATTGCAGGGGAAATATTTTTGTGTTAATAAAGAAATCCATTACTCCAGCGAAACCTGATGAATTGTCCCGATATAATTTCCTTCTTCTGCATCCTCAAGACTTAGTGCCGAGACATATTCCAATGTGTGCGGATCGATGGCGCGGATAAATACAGGATCATTTTTGGCATCCGTACTTAGCATAAGTTTCTTCGCGCTTTCGATCGGCATGGTATTGGTCACGGCTTCCGGCTTGGTAGTACAGTAAATTTCAATGGTATAGTCATCGGATTCAAATACTTCGTACCAGCGTTCATAGTCCAGTCTGCCCGGAATTTTTGATGGGTTTTCCCCCTCGTTAAGAATCCGGAAAAAGCGTCTTTTGCGGGTGCCGATATAATATTTGAAGGGAATCTCGCCGTCCGCCTCGTCGTTTGCAATAATCTCAATGCGCCCACCTCTGCGGCATTCGATTAGACCGAAGGCGACACCGGTCTTTCCGGTTGGTCGTTCAAATTCGCCGCGCTTATCTATTCGGTTGGCGGCTGCCGGGTTGATCTGCGCCCTGCGCTCAAAGAATTCCTCTGTGCCGATTGGAGGGAGCAGTTCAAACATGGATGGATTGTCCTCCTCCCCCTTGATTTCTTTTGTATAATAAGAAATTTTTTCTCTGAAAATACTTTCCACATACTGGGATTTTGAGGAATTTCCTGCTAAAATAATATAAATCTTTTCAATTTTATCCAAACTATGATTCCCATAAGCAGTCTTTAATGAGGTGAAAAAGCTTTCAATCCCTTTTTCAATTCGCTGATAGATCAGCTGGTTTAATTTTTCTTTATCTGCGTTAAGGGAAAGCCCAACTGCTTCCGTGCCGTCGTTGCGGAAAAGATTCACTTTGACCGCCCCACTCTGATCGATCACTTCCTCATCCGTATTTTCCCAGATTGGGCGAAGCCGCTCGGTAAGATTGCGCATATTTACCCTGCCCTCGCGCGAGTCGGAGATCAGGGTTTCGCTGCCTGCAAAATCCGGACACATTGGAGGGCGGGTAAAAGAGATCCGCTCCTCGCGCAGTTTTTCCTCATTGGCTCTAAAAACATAAAAAGCAAGTTCTGCTAAGATGTTTTCTCCGCCTAAATAGCGGTCGCCGCTCGCGCCAAAATGCTCGATAGTATAGTCGTATTTTGCAGATTTTGATTCCCGCCACACACCAAAATCAAAGTCCGTGGTTCCACCGCCAAAATCAAATACCGAGTAAAATACCTGACCGCTTTCCTCCGGGTCAAAGCCGTATTCCTGCAAGGCGCATACCGCATATGCAGCCGGCTCGCTGATGCCGCCGTTAATCCGGAATTTACCCATAATCTCCTCGTCATCTAAGATCGGGCGTGGCAGAGATTTTTTAATTCCCCGCTGAAAGCTTTGAATAATTCTGTCCCGCACTGCAATCTCGTAAGTAACAGGGAAGGAGAGATAGTAATTAAGGAAAATTCCATTGCGCATATTGTTGATATAAAGTCCTAAATAGTAAGCGTAAAGCTCAATTGGATCGAGGTCACTTTCTGAGAGTTCGCGGTACTGCTGAAGCAGAAAATCGCGGTTTGTCCGGTCTCTCATCCGGATCGCGCGCTTTACACCCGTGTCCCCGGCCCACTGCTTGAGTCCGGAGAGGAAGGCACCGTAGTCTGTGCTGCAGGAGGACTGAAGATCATCCACCGCCTTGTGAGAGATACATACATCCTCCCAGTGTGTGGCAGGGCGACCCTTTGAGGCGGCATAGGCATCCATAAATTGTTTCAGATCGTGAAATTCAATTACCGTAGGATTTTCATAATGTTTCGCCTGAATGCTCTTGCTGATATTCCCTGTACCTACGCGCATCGGCAGGATTTTGCTGTCCTCATCCTGAAAGACAACAACCGTACTTTTTGTGCCAAAATCAATGGCAACTACGCGGTTGCGGTTGATATCCGCTTTTGGATTGCGCGCGACAAAGCCCATCGAGGATAATTCAAGCACGGGGCAATCTTTTGCTTCGTCCGTATTCCACAGATCCCAGTGACCTCTGTTTGGATCGGTGAGAATATTCTGGTCGTAAGGATCAATATCCGCCCGAATATGCTCCACCTCAAGCAGCGGTTTTGAGGTCGCCTCGGCATCCAATGTATTGATCACACTTGCGCGAGTTCCCTGTTTGGTAATAGTGCTGTAGCTGATATTGAACTCGGATAAGCTGCCCTTCTCCCTTAAATCCGTGGATATTTTATCAAAATTGATATGAAAATCATCCGTGATAAGATCGGCGGCAAGGAATTCGCCCATACGGTCAAATGCAGTTTTTAAGTCTTCAAATTCTCCCCCATAAGGGTTTACCGAAAGTTTTAGGTCGCGGAAACTGCGCAGTTTTGCCGCGGGAGTTGCCGCGGAGATCACCGCGATAGGCATAACAGTAAAATCCGCTCGAATTCTTCCGGATACAAAATTTTTGTTTCGGATATCATAGACCATAATCCCCGATCCAAATGTGGAGGTAGTGGCGGAGGACTCATCGGAGTAAGCCAGGTAATTGTGGAAGGTAGGGTTTGTTTCATGTACGAGATCAACAAAATTTCCCCCCGCCTTCTTTTTCTTACTGTATTCGACATTTAACATATATACGTTCTCGATCGCGGAAAAGGAGATGGTTTCCAAAAGCTCTCTCTCGAACAGTTTGGCCGGGAAATTGTAAAATCCCAGGTCATAATCGTCCGGCATTTTCCTGTGGGTATCAAACCGGAAAGTAAGCAGATCAGGGATGAGAACGGAGGACTTGGTGTTGTATAATACCAGTTTGGAGGTGCTGCCAATCCTCATGGGAAGCCACTCATATTTTGCCAAATAATTACGTATTAAACCGATATGCTGCTCGATCTCCTTGCGGAATCCGCCAAGCTCCGATTCCAGTATGCTGTCGAAAATCTTTGATTTGAACATCTGATATAAATTGTCGGTGCTAAGCGGGAGCCTGTCAACAAACTTTGTATATTCCATTTCTCTTACCTCACTTCAGCGTTACTTATTCCAGGGATACTTGATGAACCATACCAATGTAATCTCCGCGATATGCATCTTCTATACATCTTGCAGAAACATATTCCAGGGTATGTGGATCGGCCGCGCGGATAAATACAAGTTCATTTTCCGCGTCGGTGTTCAACATAAGTTTCCTTGCGTTCTCGATCGGCATTCGGTTTGTGACAGCGTCCGGCTCAGTGGTATAATAAATTTCAACCGTGTAGTCATCGGATTCAAATACCTCATACCATCTGCCATAGTCCACTCTGCCGGGAATCCTTGATGGTGCTTCGTCCACATCGAGTGTCTTGAAGCAGCGTTTCTTACAGGTGCCGATATAGTATTTGAATGGAATTTCACCGCCAGCTTCATCATTTTCAATAATCTCGACCCGTCCACCCTTGCGGCATTCGATCAGTCCAAACGCCACGCCGGTCTTCCCGGATGGACGCTCAAATTCTCCCCGGTCATCCGGCCGCTCTGCCGCTTCCGGATTGATCTGCGCGCGCTTTTTGTAGAAGGCCTCCGTGCCGATCGGTGGCAGCAGTTCAAACATCGGGGAAGCATTGTCCCGCCTTTTGATCTGAGTTGTATAAAAAAGGATCTTTTTGGAAAATATCTCCTCTACATATCTGGATTTTGAGGAGTTACCTGCCAGGATGATATAAATATTATCAATGGCATCTAAGTTTGTCTGTCCGAAAGCAGTGATTAATGAGGTAAAAAAGCTTTCGATCCCTTTCTCAATGCGGTAGTAAATCAGTTCGTTCAGTTCATCCTCGCTTGCGGAGAGTGCCATCCCCACCACCTGGGAGCCGTCATTGCGGAAAAGATTTACCTTGATGGAGCCACTCTCGTCCACGGTTTCCTCCCCGGTATTCTCCCAGAGCGGACGCAGTTTATCTGTCAGATTGCGCATATTGATATTTGCTTCGCGCGAGTCGGAGATCAGTGCTTCACTCCCGGCAAAATCCGGACACATCGCCGGACGGTTAAATGAGATATTTTCCTCGCGAAGTTTCTCCTCATTTGTCCGGAAAACATAGAAGGCGAGTTCTGCTAAGATATTTTCACCGCCCAGATAGCGATCTCCGCTTGCCCCAAAATGTTCTATGGTATAGTCGTATTTTGGAGCGAAGGATTCCCGCCATACACCGAAATCAAAATCCGTTGTGCCGCCCCCAAAATCGAATACGGAGTAGAAGACCTGTTCATCTCCCTCCGGCTCAAAGCCATATTCCTGCAAGGCGCACACCGCATATGCGGCTGGCTCGCTAATACTGCCGTTGATCTTAAAATTTTTCATGATCTCCTCATCCTGCAGCAGCGGTTCCGGCAGTGCTTTTTTAATCCCGCGCTCAAAGCTTTCCGCGATTTTTTCCCGCACTGCGAACTCGTATGTAACGGGAAAGGAAAGATAGTAGTTGAGGAAAATACCATTGCGCATATTGTTGATATAAAGACCCAGATAATATGCGTAGAGTTCAATTGGGTTTAAGTCCTCATTGGTAAGTTCACGAAATGCCTTGAGCAGATAATCATTATTTTTCCGGTCGCGGATGCGGATCGCCTTTTTCACCCCCGCATCGCCAGCCCACTGCTTGAGTTCGGAAAAGAACGCGCTGTAGTCCGTGCTGAGCGATGTCTGCAGATCATCCACTGCCCGGTGAGAAATATATACATCATCCCAGCGTGTAGCAGGACGACCTAGTGTGGCGACATAGGCATCTAAAAAAGAGTCGAGGTCGTTAAACTCGATAATCGTAGGGTTTTCATAATGCTCTGCGCGGATGCTCTTGCTGACATTCCCTGTACCAACGCGCACCGGAAGAATTCGGCTGTCCTCATTTTGATAGACAACCACCGTGCTTTTTGTGCCAAAATCGATGGCGACAATGCGGTTGCGGTTAATGTCGGCGCGCGGATTGCGCGCTACATACCCTTGGTAGGATAAATCAAGAACCGGGAAATCGCCACCCTCGCCATCATACCAGAGATCCCAATGACCCCGGTTTGGATCAGTGAGAATTTTTTCATCATACGGATCGATATCTGCGCGCTCATGATCGACTTCCAACAATAGTTTTGAAACCTCTTCCGCGTCAAGTTCGTCAATGATAATCGAATCGTCCTCCCCGCCCGTCTCACCAATCTGAAATTGTTCCAGTTCTCTCTCCTGCATGGTCTTGGTAACTTTTGCCCGAACCATCTCACATAAACTGCCTTCGCACAGCGGCAGTTTATCAACCAGCTTTGTATATTCCATACCTCTTACCTCACTTTACCAGTGCTTTGTTTACAGTTTTGCCGTTTACGCGGTATCCCCTGAGTAATATGCCTGAAATGTTTGATATTCGCTGCCCCCGTGCCAGGCATACATGGAGGTCTTCGTCAAATCGATCCCCTATCTTTGGTTCAATCAGTGTGTAGACAGGCTGTTCGAATGTCAGATTGTACAGGGAAATAAAATATTCGAAAAGACTGTCGATTTTTATGCAGTCCGCCGAACCATTCGCTGCCAGTGTCCTGCCGTAATCCCAGAGATTTGCCAGGCTGTTCTTTTGCGTTCCGCAGGAGATAAAACCGTCGGGGGAAGCCGTGCGAAAAATATTTCTCATCGCATCCCTTGTCTTTTCCCCTAAGGATTGATAGGTTTCCATCGCGTTGCAGATTGGCTGAAATGTGGTGAGCTTTCCGGCGGCAGACTTTAGTTCTGACTGTGCTGCCACAGCAGCGCGACGGAATTTTTCAGCTTCTGTCTCAAGTTCTGATATACGAGTGCGCGCGGTGGAAATTTCTCTGCGCAGTGCATCATTTTCGGCTTTTAATACCCGAATAGTCTTTTCCAGCATGGCATTCTGCGTTTTTGCTGATGGGACGGACATCTCTGACGCAGGCTCTGAAGACAGCGAATAATTTGTGCTGCGCATGGTTCCCTTTTCGGCAAGGGAAAGAAAATATTCTCTGATTTCTCTGTCGTTTAAAATAAACTGACGCACATCCTCCCAATCCATCTTAGCCATTGATGATCACGCTCCATTCTTTTTATGATTGAAGGCGGATTGCCCATCCCCGGAGGGAACATATCTGAAAGATTAATATGGTGCAATGTCTTTAGACATTGTACCTGCGCTGATTCGCTTCGACCGCAGGGAGAAAAATTCTTCTGCGAATCATGCGCATCCCCCGGAGGGAACATATCTGAAAGATATGGTACAATAAATATCTCAAATTGTCAATGTTTTTGCGGTGTTGTTTTGTTTAGATTTTGCGGAGGAGGGAGGATTTTTTCGATCCTTGTCTTTGCCTCGGCAAGTTCTTTTTTTATCTTTTTATCCGATACTTTGTAATCGACGGGCGTGATCACGCGGGAATGCCCGTCAAAGGTGGTCAGCACATGGCAGGGAAGCCAGGTGAGAGAAGAGATTGTCACGGATTTTGCAGAGGATGACGCATCCGTTTTTTTCGTGGACTCACCCCTTTTTTCCGTATTTCGCTCGAGGTATATTTGTACAAATACGGTATCATGGTTGATCTCTCTGGTCATGCTGGATACCACATTGCCAAGGGAATAAAAGCAGGGAACATCGCGCCCGTCGGAAGTGGAAATATATTCCATTTCCTGCAAGCAGTGAGGATGGGAACCAATAATCAGATCCGCCCCCGCCTCGGCAATCTCCTTTGCGTGGCTTTTTTGATAGTCGCGCACATCGTGGACATTCTCACTTCCCCAGTGTTCATAGACAATCACAAAATCCGCTCCATCCTCCCGCGCCTTCTCAATATTCTCTCTGACTTTTGTTTTTGAGTAGCTGTCGATAATTTTTGAGAGCTGTGTCTTTGTGACAAGTGCGCGCTGATTGATTAACTCAGTAAAGGAAAGCACAGCAATGCGAATACCATTTTTTTCCATTATCATATAATGTACACCATCCTCATCTTCGCTGTAGGTGCCAGTGTGCGGGATGCCATACTCGTCAAGATGCGCGATGGTTTCCTCTATTCCGATAACTCCGCCGTCCAAGCTGTGATTGTTTGCCGTTACAAGATGGGTGATGCCCGCCCATTTTAAGGAGGCAAGATAATCCGCGGGCGCGTTGCAATTTGGCTGTTCATTTACTTCCCGCTCCTTTGTGGAGTAGGGATTGCTCTCGGAGAGTGTAGTTTCCAGATTGCCAATCACAAAATCAAAAGTGGAAAAGGTATTTCGTAGCAGATAGAAACTGCCAGTGTAGTCGTGGGAACCATCCGATCGCTCTGCACTGTACTGCTGCCCAGCAAGGCACATTAAATCTCCCATCAGGCAGAGAGTGAGGGTATTTGACTCCTCCAATGATTCTTCCTTGTCTTCTTTATCAGCGAAATCTTGATCCGTGCGCGAGCCTGAATTTATATTGGCATCATTTGTGGAGGATTTGGAAGGAAATGGAATATTTTGGAAGATATTAGATTCTATATCCGGTGAGGAAGTCTGCCCTTCCACAGATTTTAATTGTGGTTTTAATACTGAGGGAAGCAGCAGAAGAATGATATTCAACAGCATAACAATGATTAGTGCAGTAAGCAGTTTGCTTATTCGGTTCAGCTTTTTCATTTTAAATCCTCACGTTTTTATAATTCTGACAGACTGGGCACGGTTTTTTTCCACTATAATTATACCATAAAGAGTAAATTTTTTCAAGACTTGTTGTTTTTTAGGGGTGGGGCTAAAATATACCTATCAGATGGGGAGGGTTCCCGCCTCTATAGGCGTTGAGCAGCTTACCTGTATCAGTGGCGGGACTGTTTCCCCCATCTGATAGTCTTTGGCGGATTACAGGGGCGCGCATAAGAAGGTTGTCGTGTAAAGCACGACGTGCGCCCCGCAAGAATACCAGAGGCGTTCTTGAACTTAGTTAAATCAGGAAACTCTAAGGGGGAAAAGCTTATGAAAGATTGGTTGGGATATCTTAATGGGCAGGAGGGCTGGATAAAACTGTACGAGGCGAACGAGTACACCGAAAAATTCGGACTTTCACTGACAAAGGACGGGGCATTGAAATTGATGGAGAGGCGAAATGAAGCGTTGAGAAATGAGGGACGGGTAGAATTTGGCGCGGGGATACTAACGAAACTTATCTATGCATTCTGTGATTCTGACTATGTGAATGCAGGGGAATGGGATGAGATCTTGGGCAGGCTCACAGAGATTTTTTATCTGTATAAAAATGAGATGAATGATGAGATTACGGACGATGAACTAATTGCATTTATGCGGCAACAATATGATGAAGTATGCTGTGGAGATTTGGATTATCTGGAGGGAACCTGCCTTGATTTATTTGCTCAGGCAATTCGTGCGGGTTACAGAGGATATCAGGAAAGCGGCGGTTACCGGGAATGCGGGCAGTTTGATTTTTTGCCACATTGGAGCCACGGGGAATTTCTTGTGGCATTAAATGAATTGTGCCAGTAGTGCGAGTGTACAAATTTTAATTAAATTGTGTTAGTAGTGTGGGTATACAAATTTTGATTATCCTCATTAATTATTTTACCAGAGAAATAAACAGTATAGTCGATAAAAAAGGCAGCGATTAAAAAAGCCTGAAAAATCGATGATTTGGGGCTTGACATTATCGGAAGGAGAAATAGAAAAAATGGGGAAAGAATTTGCAGAAAAAACAGAACCCGATTATCCTTTGGAAGAATTGCTCCCACTGCTTTCTAGGCTTGCAGAAAAATATACAAGTTTTGAGAGCAGTTCCATCACAAACGAATGCGCGCAGACATTGATGGAAGCGATCCTCTATTGCATTCGGGAATATGAAGATTCCGTAGAAATGGATGGTGAGATTTTGGACAGTTTTTCAAAAACGGACACCAAAATACAAAAAACCGAAAAAATCCCCGCCTCCAATGCCTATCAGCGCGGTTATGAGCTTGTGGTACAAAAGGCAAAAGCGGCAAATCAGCTATATAACAAGATTATGGAAAATTTTTCCGATTACGGGAGTCTGGCATTACATGATACAATGGTTGAAGAAATGCCAAAATTTTTCCTGCACTATGATGCCCGTTTTGCCCCGCATAAAGATCATTTGCTTCTGGCATACCCCATAACAGAACCGCTTGGGAAAACTGGTGGAATAGACCGGGTTTATCAGTATTTATGTTATATCGAAAAGGAGCAGGAATTTTTGAGAAAATTTCCGGAAGGCTATGTGCAGGAAGTCTGCAAAGCGTACCATAAAGAATATGAAGAACTTTTTATCAGTTTGACGGAAATTATAATGATGGAACCTTAAAAGCGTGGAGGATGCTTGCCGGGGCTATAGGAATATCTAATGCCAATGGAACCTTAATGGGGGATAAAAAGGGGCTGCTGCTTTAGCCATGTTTTTGTGCAACAGTCCCTTATGGATGCTGGGATTTTACCTTCCCTGGCTGGTATTTTCCTTCTCAAGCTCCCGCAGCCTTTTATTGATCTTTTTCGCCTCATTTCGGTTAAACAGATAAAAACAAAACCAGATTGCCATAAAAATACCACAGGAAAATAAAAATTGCAGAATTGTATGAAAAACTTTCTCTGGATGGAATGGAATCCACCCCAAAGAGATTGCGACAGGATAAAAAACGCCCATTCCAACACAAAAATGAATTATTGACTTTATAAACATGGAACTTCGCTTCCATTGATAAATAATGGCTGTTCCGCCGCAGCCAATCCCGACCGCCATCGCGCCGACCGCCTGCCGCCCAAAATCCTCAAATATCAGAGCCAGTAAATCCCGGTTGCCATTCATGTAAAAAAACAGGCATATGCCCACAAGACAGGTGCAGCCCCATGAAATTCCGTAGAAAATATATCGAATTATAAGCTTTATGCTGGATAATTTTATGTTATTCTTCATTTCAATCCTAACCTTTCCTTGAAAACTTTGCGAAAACTTCTGGAAATATAATCCGTGATCCCATTTTTCATTACCAACTCCATGGTTCCGTTCAGGCTTGCCTCCACATGGTCAATTTGGAGAATATTTACAATTGCGGATTTCGAGATGCGCACAAAATGGAAATCGAGGGTATTTTCCAACTCATACAATGGCTTATCCAACAAATACCGGTTTTTTAGTTTATCATAACAGATAATATCCCTGCCCTCTGTTCGCACAAGCGAAAGATCCTCCGATTTGATAAAATACGTTTTCCGCTCCTTCGTCGCAGTCAGCGTCAGGGAATCCCTCCCTTCCTTTTCCAGTATGGAAATAATCTGTGCAACCTTCGGGGTCATTTTATTGATATGAAGAACCGCATAGGGTTCTTTATACTCCGCACTAATCTTGCAGTCCACTTTCATAGAACTTTCTTCCTCCTTCCCTTCAATTATAACACGTCGAAAAGAAAATTGCGTGCATTTTAAACACGAAATCCGACCTCTTGCGCACCCTAGTCTGCCACTTCCCCCAAACGGGTTGTTGTCGTCAAAAAATTATTATAAAATGCCAATAACCAAGAAACTAAAAAACAGTAAAATCTCGGACAGTGCCATAAGGAAATTTCTGGGAGCTATGCGGACAGAAATTTCCTTCTTAGGTATTAGGTGCTGGGAGGGGATATGCGGAACTTAAAATAGGAGGATTAATATGTTACAACCCATTATACAAGTAGAAAATTTAAACCTGTCATATAAAAGCATACGTGCGGTACAGGACGTTTCATTTTCAGTATTCCCCGGTGAAATTATAGCCGTGATCGGATCGAACGGCTCCGGGAAAACCTCAACGGTGGAGTGCATCGAGGGCTTGCGGAAACCGGATGGCGGGCGTATCCGGGTATTTGAAAAAGATCCGTGGATGCAGCGCAGTGAAATTTACAAAGCAATGGGGATTCAGTTACAGGAGGCGGAATATCCTTTAAAAATCAAGGTTGGGGAAATATGCGAATTATTTGCGGGTTTTTACGAAAGACCAGCGGACTGGAATTTGTTGCTGACGCAGTTGGGACTTGCAGAAAAAAGAAAAAGACCGATCCATAAATTGTCCGGCGGGGAAAAACAGCGATTGTCCATCTTGCTCTCCCTGATAGGTCGTCCAAAGCTTTTGATTCTGGATGAATTGACCACTGGACTTGACCCCGAAGTAAGGCAAAATATGTGGATTAGCTTTGAAAAGATCCGTGAGGGCGGCGTGACTATGCTTATGGTTTCCCATTATCTGGATGAAGTGCAGGCACTTGCCGATAAAATCCTTTATCTCGAAAAAGGCAGGCAGCGATTTTTCGGAACACAGCAGGAATTTCGTGTATATGTAAAGGAATCCGTTCCGCAGGAAGAATGGGAGGAAGACTGTACACTGGAAAAACTTTATTTTATGATCGCACCAAAAACAACGGGGCTTACAATGGAGGGGATATTATGAAACAGTTTGCTGTGATTTTAAAAATAGAATTGCGTTTGTTTGCACGGGATTTTTTTAGTTTTTTCTTTACCCTTGTGTTTCCATTTCTGATGCTTCTTTTATTCGGCGGGATTTATGGAAATAAACCAGTTTATGCGGGAGCAGCAGTTGGGATGATGGATGTTTCCGTGCCCGCATATGCGGTTATGGTGACGGGGGTCACAGGATTAATGTCACTCCCACTAACCCTTTCGGGTTATAAAGAGAAGAAAATTTACAAAAGGTTTGATGCTACGCCCGCCGGAAAGAAAAAGATTATATCAGCACAGGTGTTAGTGAATTTTATCATGACGTTGATTGGCATCTTCATTTTGCTAATTGCCGGAAAACTTTTTTATCATATCCAAATTTTCGGAGGTTTTTTCCAAATTTTGGTAAGTATATTATTTTCCGTGGCAGCAATGTTTTCCATGGGATTTCTCTTTACGGCAATTGGGCGCGATTTAAAAAGTGCGAGTCTGCTCTGCTATCTTTTTTATTTTGTTATGCTGTTTTTATCCGGCGCGACAATACCGGATATAATGTTTCCGGAAACGATGAAAAAAATCGCAAAATTTTTGCCGATGACCTATGCGGTTGACCTGATGCAGGGGATTTTCTCCGGCGAGCGGCTTGGCGCGCACAAAATGGAAATATTGGTTCTCGGAGGCGTGGCGGTGGTTTGCACACTTATAGGGGCTGTTTTGTATCGGCGGAAGGATTGGGCGTAAAGGGAGATTAATCTTTTGCAGCAGGAAATTCCCCGCCTATAGAGGCGGGGAGCAGTTTGCTTGTATCATATATCAGGGCTGTCCGCCCTTAAAATAATATTTTTGTGGGGTGTCAATATATTTATGCTCTTTGATATTATAGCGAATTGCTCGGTTTACAATAAATGCATCACAAAGGTACTCCAGATAGTTTTTGATTGTATTCACAGCGATGCTTTTTTGCTTTTTGCTCCGGAAGGTATCTGCGAGTTTTTTCGGGTTGGTCAGAGAACCAATTCTGGAGGATAAAATATCGATTAATTCCTCAAATTCGTTTTTGTTTTTAATATTGTGCCTGCCAATCAGGGCGTTGATATAGGTTTCACGAAAAAGGTTCTTGAGAAATTCCGTTTTTTGTTTCGGGGTGGGCAGAAGGAGGATCAGCGGCAAACCACCATACAGAATATATTCATTCCAGGCATCGTATTGGCGGCTATTGTAGACAGACATAAATTCCGCAAAGGAAAGCGGCTGCATCAATAATTCATCGCCCCGCCCACGAAATTCCGTAACAATATCACGGGAGAGGAAGCGCGTTGCTTCCGGTCACATAAACATCAATATTTGGGATGCGGATTAGCCCATTTAGAACAGATTCAAATTCATCCAAAAGCTGAATTTCATCTAAAAGGATATAGTACATTGCATTATCCTTAATTTGGGATTTTAAAAATGGGTACAGGATTTCCGGATTACGGTACTGTTTGTTTTCATAGCTGTCGAAGGCAATCTCAATAATATGGTCTTTCGCTACATTATTTTCTAAAAGATGGTTTTTAAACAGATGAAAAAGGAGATAGGATTTCCCACAGCGGCGGATACATATGGTGGCACAATAGAGAACTTGCTTTTACGAAAACCTTTAAGAAAATAAAAAAAACCATTGCATATTTTAAAAAAAACATATACAATAAGAGTATCGGAATGCTTGCTAAGCTTTTACGGCGGCGGTCAGGATAGCAGCAAGGATCAGCAGAAAGTGAAGGCCTAGCACAGTGCCAGATAACCAACCGCCCATAGGGGATTATTTCAGCAGGTAACGAAAACGATTTCGAAAAGGAGACAAAGGTATGAATTATGGGTATTTTGATGAGGTGAGCAAAGAGTATGTAATCACAAAGCCGAACACTCCGGCACCATGGGCGAACTATCTGGGTTCCCCGGCTTACGGCGCGATCATCTCAAACAATGCGGGGGGCTACAGCTTTGTAAAAAGCGGCGCGAACGGGCGCATTATCCGCTATCATTTCAACAGTGATGATACACCGGGACGCTATGTCTATCTGCGGGACGACGAGTCGAAGGATTTTTGGTCGGCTTCCTGGCAACCAGTGGCAAAGCCGCTTGATACATATGTAAGCGAGTGCCGTCACGGAACCGCCTATACAAATATGGCAGCAGATTATGCGGGCATCCATTCGGAAGTGCTTTACTATGTACCGCTTGATAAGACCTACGAGGTATGGCGCGCGAAAATTACAAACACAACGGACAGAGTGCGCAAAATTTCTGCGTTCGGTTATGCAGAATTTACAAACGACAGCAATTATGAGCAGGATCAGGTAAATTTGCAGTACACGCTATTTATCACAAGAACCTATTTTAAAAATAATAATATGATTGTCCAAACGATTAATGAGAATTGCGGGAAGAACAAGGAGGGGAGCAATTGGAGGGAGAGATTCTTCGCGTTGGCAGGTGCGCCTGTAACCTCCTACAATGGGGACAAGGCAGCATTTATCGGAAATTATCACACTTATGGCAACCCGGTAGCAGTGGAGAACGGCGAATGCGATAATGTCCTTAATTACAACACGAACGGCTGCGGCGCGCTGCATACCGCGCTGACTCTTGCGCCTGGAGAAACGAAGGAGATCGCATTTATTCTGGGTCAGAATACTCCGTCCGCAGCAAAAAGGATTGTGGAGGGCTATGAGGATCTTAGCGTTGTGGAGAGGGAGAAGCAGGAGCTGATTGATTACTGGCACGCTAAGCTTGCAAATTTCCAGGTTAATACGCCGGACGCGGCATTTAACAGCATGGTAAATACCTGGAATGCTTACCAGTGCTTTATCACCTTCACCTGGTCGAGGGCGGCTTCGTTCACCTACTGCGGGCAGCGCAACGGCTACGGCTACCGCGATACTGTGCAGGATATCCAGGGCATTATCCATCTCGATCCGGCGATGGCGGAAAAACAGATCCGTTTTATGCTTTCTGCGCAGGTCAATAATGGTGGCGGGCTTCCGCTAGTAAAATATGATCACAATGCAGGGCATGAAGATACACCGGACGATGATTCCTATGTACGTGCGACAGGGCATCCGGCATACCGTGCCGACGATGCACTCTGGTTATTCCCAACTATTTGGAAATATGTATCAGAATCTGGAAATAAAGAATTTATCACCGAAGTAATTCCTTATGCGAACAAGGAAGAGGGCACGGTTTATGACCACTTAAAACGCGCGATCCAGTTCTCGATGGAGCGTCTTGGCGACCATAAAATGCCAGCTGGTCTGCACGCGGATTGGAATGACTGTCTGCGCCTTGGCAAGAAGGGCGAGTCCACATTTGTGGCAATGCAGTTATATTATGCAATGACCGTATTAAAAGGTTTCGCAAAAGATCTAAATGATACGGAATATATTGCATATCTTGATCGGACACAGAAAGAACTTGGCGAGATTATCCAGAAGGAATGCTGGGAGGATGATCGCTATGTTCGCGGGATTAAGGAGGATGGACAGGTTATTGGCTCCAAGCACGATCCGGAAGCAAATATGTGGCTGAACCCGCAGTCTTGGGCAGTGATCAGCGGTCTGGCAACAAAGGATCAGGCGGAGGCAGCATTGGAGTCCGTACACCGCGAGCTAAACACAAAATACGGTGTGCGCGTGATGGCACCATCCTATGTGGATCATGCATTTGACGGTGCATTAGCACTTTTGTTCAACCCGTCCACCAAGGAGAACGGTGGTATTTTCTCGCAGCCGCAGGGCTGGATTATTCTGGCGGAAGCATTGATGGGTCATGGGAACCGCGCATTCGAGTATTTTACCGAAAGCTCCCCGGCATCCCAGAATGACGATGCGGATACAAGAAAACTTGAGCCATATGTGCATGGACAATTTACTGAGAGTACGGAATCGCCATTTGAGGGGCGTTCCCATGTACACTGGCTGACGGGTACAGCGTCGACCTGCATGGTGGGCTGCGTGGAGGGAATCTGTGGTATGCGCCCGGATCTTGACGGTCTGTGGGTATGTCCAGCAATCCCAAGCAACTGGAAAGAAATGACGATGACAAAGACATTCAGAGGAAAGAAGCTTAATATTACCGTGAAGAACGAGAGCGGCGCGGAAAGTGGATTTAGAGAGTTTTATCTGAATGGGACAAAACTTGATCAGCCGTATGTGCCAGCAAAAGAGATGAAGGAGGAGAACGAGGTTGTTCTGGTGATGTAAGAAATAAGGTATTGTAAGATTAAAAATTTGTAATGAACTAGAAAATTAAGAATTAAAGGGGACAGCGGACCTGTTTGTGAGAAAGTCTGCTGTCCTCTTTCCTAATTTAATCTTTCTTCCTGTGAAAAATAAAATATAATCCTGCACCAAACAGCATGATTAATATAAGAACAAAAGCAACGAAGAATAAAATCGGATTTAATTCTGTCCATTGAACAAACCATTTAATAAGTCTATATTTGTCTATATACATAAAACCCAAACTAAACATAAGTAATGTTAATAAGATAAGATTACTAAGCCAAACAACTGCATATTTTTCTCTTATGCTTACCTCTGGTTTGTCGGAAAATCCAAAAGGTAAATGAGTCATCTTACTTACGCAAATCAAAAAAACAAATATTAAATTGAGAATGCAGATTCCCCAAACACATCCTAATGTCACTAATTTAAGTATCGATAAATTATTCATTTCGGAAAATAAATTGTCCAGAGAACTGATGCCGCCGAAAATCAAAAACGCAAGAGCAGTAAACATACCAACCAAGGTTAATAATTGAGAAGTTGATTCTCGTATCAAGTCGTTTTTTACCGGCTCTATATTCCGTTTGAATTTTTCGCGATATTCCTCTTCACTTTGTTTCAGGGATGTGTATTGTCTTATAGCAAGGGTAATATGATCGTATAATTTTATAGTGATCTGTTTCATTTTTAGATCATTTTGGCTGGCTGCATATATAACCAAATCACTTACTTGATATTCTAAGAGGATATCTTTATCTTCGTCTTTTTTAAGACTTGTATTACTTTTAGCATCGAAAATATAATCGCTTACCGCAGAATATAAAACTCGGTGATATGTTTCATCATAAGTTTTTAAAAGCTTATAAACTTCCGGAATTTCGCAGTCACTACTGTTTAACATTTGACAAATTTTATGAAGTTGATTGACCATCTCGCTTAAAATGTCCTTTTGGCTTTTATTAACTTCACTTTTATAAGATTGATTTTTATTGTCAGCTTGCGTTTTCGGTACGATTTTGTTAATATCTATTTTGGAAGGTTTATTTTTTGTTTTTCTCATCACAGGATACCTCATAAATCAAAGAACTCTTTTATGGAATCATTAGTAATTTGTTCGTTATATCCCTTTTCTTTAGCTTGAATCCACGGAGTTTGTTGATGTGTTAATTCTACTAATTGGGATGCAGTATATTCATTGCAGTCATTGACAATGATATTTATTATTTCTCTGTCATGTGCAGATACACCAAAATTTCCCTCTTTCCAGAGAATAATCGGGTTACTTCCATACATTTTAAAGTGGTGATAAACATCCGGGACAACAGGACCTAAGTCCCAAGCTTCTATCCTGTTATAAAAACATGCATGATTTTCCCCGACCAGGAACTGTGCCTGAACGAAGTATAAAAGTTTCTGTAATTTTAAGTTACTGATTGGTTTCTGATTTTTCTTACAATATGTTATAATATATTTTGCTACATCCAACGCATCATACATGCTATCCCTCCTCACTTGATATAAAATTCATTCTTTTATTATAATATTAACATAGCTTATATAAGTTGTCAAGGAAAATAAGAACAAATGTTCGAAAAAAGAAAGTGCTACAAAATTACAAGCAATTTTATCTTTATAATTATGAAATGGCAAATTAGATTGTATATTGTTTGGATTGCTATGTTTTGTAACACGTTCTATTTTCTTAATTAAAGCTAAAGTAAATATTATTAATGAACAGGCTTGGTTGCTTTTGGCTTAAAACCTTAGTATTGTAAATGATTTTCCCGGCAGTATAATTCCATCTTCCAGTACGCCTTCCGATTCGGTCACGGACACCGCCTCCGGAAGTAAGCGTGCAGATATGATATTTCCAGAATTTTCCACATCCTCCGTTTGTTCTGCCATCTCCGTTTTCTCTGCTGCCATTTCCCCATTCGCCTTTGCCGCCGCAAGTGTCTTTGCCCGGTAATTTCCATTTCCGTGCGGGATAAGTCCCTCTTCCACTTGTAAGAAAACCGTGCGTGCCTCCTCATTTGCATTCACAATCTTTAAGATAACTTCCGCTTCTTTTTCCCCGTAGCTGACCGAATAATACAGTCCCTCTTTTGCCGCCTCCTTCTCCTGTCCGAAGGTATCAAGGGTGACATTTCCCATATTGCAGGAATAGAGTTGCTGAACATAATAACTTGCCGTCGGATAAATATTTGTTTCATCAAACCAGATCATATCCGGCGACCATTGCGCATAGTCAAGTCTTGCAAAAAGCGGCGCGTAGGAAGCCATCACCACCACATCCGCATTGCGCTCAAGATTTGTTAGGAAAGCCGCCTCGCTGAGCGCGCCCTCCAAAGTATTTGCATCCGGACGGTTCATCCCACTTTTTGGATGCGCGGCATACTCGCCGGAAAATACCTTAACATCGCGCGGGTAATTATCGTAGAAATCCACATGATTATACAGCCATTCCGGCTTGACATAATAATGTTCGTCCACGGCGTACACGAAATCTTTTTTATCCGCATGCTCACGGTAGAAATCCCAGGCGGCCGTATAGCGCGCCGAGGTGATATCCGGTCCCGCGGAACCAATTAGGCGGATGTAAGGATAATGATCGTGGATGGCCTGTTCAAACGCCATATAACGCTCAAAAAAATCCGCCTGTTCAGTCTCCCACTGTTCGTTGCCGATCCCTAAAAGTGTAAGTCCAAATGGTTCCGGATGCCCCATTTCCTCGCGCATTGCCCCCCAGATTGTGTTGGTGTCGCCATTGGCAAACTCAATTAGATCAAGCGTATCCTGAACAAACATTGCAAATTCCGGGCTGGTGATTGCGATTTGCTCCGTGGACTGGTACTGACAGGCAAAACCCACATTCATCACCGGCAGGGGCTTCGCGCCAATTAGTTCGCAGAGCAGGAAATATTCATAGTATCCAAGTCCAAGCGTCTGATTATAGTGGGAATATTTTCCGCAGAAATTATTTTCCCTGCAATTTTCATGCACTGCCCAGCGGTTCCAGTTATTTTTTCGGTTCCATGGCTCAGTCAGGGAATCCTTGTAGCGGTAGCGGTTGGAAAGTGTATTTCCCTCGACAATACAGCCGCCCGGAAAGCGTAAAAATCCAGGTTTTAACGCTTTTAAAGCATCAAATAAGTCCTTTCGAAAAATTCCTGCCACAGCGTCTTTCGGGAACATTGAAATAAAATCAAATTCGACCGTTCCCTCCCCGGTTAAAAGCAAAACAAAGGTCGCTCCCGTAATGTTTTCATCGGCGTGCAGATTTAAGTGATATCTGCGAAAATAATTGTAAGTTTCCTCGCTGTAAGCCTCGCAGGAAACCTCATCGAAGGCATAGCATTTTCCATCCTTTACGATCTCTACGCGAAAATTGCTCTGGTAGGAAACACAGCGCGCAAAGAAAGTGATATGGTAGTCCATCCCCTGTTTTAAGGCAATACCGCCATAGCCCTGATTGCAAAATCCAGTTTTTGGCTGTTGTGTTGTAACGCGCAGATAGTGAGGGTTTTCCTCGGAGAGCGGACTGCCCTGCACGGTGCGCAGGCAGATGGGGGCATCCTTCGGGTAAGCACCCCAGCCGTAAAGCCCGTCATATTCAAAATAGTAATCTTTCGCATCGCCGCTCGCCCGGACAAACTCGAAAGATCGATTTTCGATCATTTCTGCGTACAGCCCGCCATCCGCCGCGTAATTGATATCTTCAAAGAAGAGCCCAATCATATCGGGCTGAATTGTGGCGCGGCGAGCCGCACTGATTTTAAGTTCCATGGGATAGCCTCCTTTAAAATTTGGATTGATTATCCTTAGTATAGCATATTAGATTGCGGTTTTCCAGAAAATTATTATAATATCGCAAAATTATTGTTTTAATAAAAAATGTTCTTGTAAATTTAAGAGAAATATGGTAAAATTTTTATATGGAGTTAATCTTTATCAGAGTGTATTTGAAAATATTTGAGGGAGGAAAGTGGGAAGATGAAAAAACATTTTATTGCGGCGGTATACGCGGAAGGAGCGCATGGTGGAATTATCACATTGAAAGATGATGGATTTTACTTTACTGCCCATAAGATAATGACCGTTCCCGCAAGATATGCGAAAGTTATGTTCCCATATGAAGAAATAGAAAATTTCTCTTTTAATCCTATTGCTCATATGGGAGGGGTATATCCTGCGGTTACGATTGTGTTAAAAAATGGAAAACAACATGATTTCCTTATCTCAAATCCAAAAAGATTTTTCAAATATATGAATATAATGTGCTGCTTGTGATTTTATTGCAGCAAAAGAAAGGAGCTTATTATGCAAAAATTACCGCCAATTGAAAAATTTTATGAGGCATATTCCGCTCTTGCGGACAAGCGTGTAACAGTGGAGGGAAGCAGTGCGATCGTGACTTCCTCGGACAAAACAAAAACATACAAAGTAGAATGGCAGGACAATACCTATTCTTCCACGGACAACGCGACACTCTGGCAGGGATATGCTGGCTATCCAGTATTAAGCGTTCTGATTCTGCAAAAAAAGCTTTCCGTAAAAGACGATATAATCGCCAGGTTTTGTGAGGTCAACTGGAATAGTCTGAACAAAAAGCATAAAAGAGATTATCGGGCGGCACTGTTGGAAGTATTTGAACAAAAAAAGTTTACCAAAGAAGAGATCAGCCAGATAGAAACTGCGACCAAACAGGCATTTGAGCAGTTAAAAAGTCTGCCGCTTGAGATCGTGCGGAAGGTAAAGCGGGGGAATTATATAAATGGCGATTAATTATCGCCATCTGCGCCGAGTACGGCCGCTGAAGCGGCATCTACATCTTCGTGCGAGTGCGCATCCCCCGGAGGGTCTATATACTCGGTGATTTTTAATCACTGAATATATAGAAAAATCCCCTTGACATTTTTATTTCTATCCATTATGATAAAAGTATCGCGGCGGAAAATCACAGTCTGAAATTATAACATCTTCCGCGAAATTTCTGAAAGGTGGTCGAAGAATGATAATTATTATTTGATAATTTCCCAGGGAATGTAACTTTACAGGGACTTCTGCGCCTTATTTTAGTGGTTTCTGTGAAATTTGGAGATTATCGGATAAGATCGACCATGCCTTTAAGTGCGCGTTTTCCGCGCTATTCCAATCCATCAAAACATAGCGGTAATTTTATTTATCTTTGTCGGAGAAGACTCCGGCGTTGGTTTAGGTGTGTAAATATTTGAACGATAATCTCTCTTTTTTATGTGCGGGAAATCTTGCCCGCTTGACTGAACGGAGGGATTTTATGTCAGAAAAACAGTATATTAAAGCGGAAAATATCAGAATGAAATTTGGCGATCGAGAACTTTTTCGTATCGATCGCCTGAATGTTTACGAGGGAGAAAAAATAGGGTTAGTTGGGACTAACGGAGCGGGAAAAACCACTTTGCTGCGAATTCTTTCGGGGGAACTTGCACCCGATTATGGCACGGTAAAAGCAAACTGTGATATTTGTTTTTTTCATCAGTTTGCAGAGATGGATCAGGAAAGAGGAAAAAAGGATTTTACCCCGGAGTTTAACGGCAAAATTTTAAGTGATCTGCATATCCAGAATAAGATTTATTCGGAGGCGTTAAGCGGCGGGGAGGAAACCAGACTGAGGTTAGCGCAGGTTTTTTCAACGGACAATCCCCTTGTTTTTTTGGATGAGCCGACATCAAATCTGGATGCTGCGGGAATTGAAACTTTAACACGCAAACTTTACGCTGTGGATACCCTGATTTTGATCAGTCATGACCGCACACTGTTAAACGCACTCTGTACCCGTATTCTTGAACTTGAGAATGGCAAATTGATAAGCTATGAGGGAAATTATAATGATTATATGGAACAGAAGCGGGCACTTGTCGCAAGGCAATGGACGGAATATGAGAATTATACCGCCGAGAAGCGCAGACTTGAAAAAGTTTATCAGGAAAAAAAGGAACACGCGAAACAGATTGAAAAACGACCGCGCAATATGACACCGCGGGAGGCGGGGCTGCGCAATTTTCTCTCACATCATCCAAAGGATGCAAAGGCACGCAAAATGGAAAAATCCGCAGCAAATGTAAAACAGCGGATCTCGTCGATGGAAGTGAAGGAGAAACCGAGGGAACTCCCAAAAATCCGCCCGGATTTTCGCCTTACTGACCCGCCGGAAAATAAGATTGTAATCAGAGGAGAACATCTTTCCTTCTCCTATGAGAACGGGATAAAGATCTTTGACGACGCGTCCTTTCAGATTGAAAATCACAGCCGTGTTGCCATTGTCGGGAACAACGGTGCGGGGAAGAGTACGCTGCTACATTTAATTTGTGGAAAGCTTGCATCGGAGGCAATCTCTGTAGTGCCAAAGGCTTCCATTGGGCTGTTTGAACAAAATCTTTCCACGATTGATTATAAAAAAAATGTGTTGGATAATATTATGGAAGTGAGTGTACAAAAGGAGTCCGTGGCTCGCATCGTATTGGCTCGTCTGCTCTTTTTTGAGAGCGATATGAAAAAGCCCGCCGGAGTACTTTCCGGCGGGGAGCGCATCAAGCTTGCGTTTGCAAAACTCTTTGTCTCGCAGGTCAACTTGCTTATCCTTGACGAGCCGACGAACTATCTCGATCTTTTATCGATCGAGGCAATTGAAACAATGTTTTCCGAGTATCAGGGAACCCTAATTTTTGTATCCCACGACAGAGAATTTATCCGCAAAGTCGCAACGGAAATTTTGGAAGTAAAGGGGGGAAAAATTCAGCGGATAAAATAAAAAGCGGCGAATTTTTCTCCGGTATCCCTTTAATTATGCGCGAAATTCTGACAGATGTTTGCGGAAGGTTTTGTAGAGCAGAGTCCCCTTCTCATCGCCAAAATTCTTGACGAACGCGAGATGCAGCTGGTGGTGATTTTGTGTATCATGCCCAAACATAATATCGGAGATGGTCTCAAAGGATTTTTGATCCTCGTAAAATTCCTGCGGGAGATATTTGCGCAAAAGATCTTCTCTTTCGGAGACCGTCAGGTTAGAAAAGTCAAACTCAATATCGCCATCGGAGCAGGGAGGTTCGGCGGGAGGCACGGCAGTCTCTCTTTTCGGTTTTGTCGCAGCGGCATCGACGGACTTCTTTGGATCCGGTATGGAATTTGGCTGCAATATGCGGTGAACGTTCATCCTTGAGATCGACATTCCGCGATCTTGCCAGAATTTTACCACTGCATCAAAGCCGCTATCGTTGGAAACAATGATATAGTTGGACTTTGACGCAGTTTTTAACAGATAGCCGAGATAACTTACCAGCTGAAAATCCAGTCCATTTTTTCCCGGATTGCATTTAATCATCTCCACGCGATCCGGAAACTGGAGAATCAGCTCAAGATCCACATAGGATATATTTGGGGAATTCTCGGTAAAAAACAGTAAGATCTGGTCGGAGGCTGTCTTTATCGGCAGTAGATCCTTCCAGGTTGAGCCGACATTCTCCGTATCGACTAAAAAAATTTTTTTTGTTGCCATAATTTCTCTCATTCTGCCGCAAAGTGGATGGTCTGTTACAAAAAGATGGCAGGACACGCTGTCCTTTGCACACAATACCTGCGGCGTTCCAGTTAGTAATTGTATGTTTATCTAATAGAAGTATTATAACAAAAATAGAACGATTTTGCAAATAGAAGATAAAAAAAAGACAAATATTCTAAATTTCCCCGTATAGGCATATCCATAGATGAGAGTACGTCTGTGCGGGGAATTTTTATGGGGTTTTTGGTCTATCTGTCCGATTATATTATGCCGCTCATCTTTTTTTATGTTATTGGCTTTGGGCTGTTGATGAAGGTCAATGTCTACGATGAATTTGTAAAGGGTGCGAAGAAGGGGCTTACCACCGTAGTTTCAATCCTGCCAACTCTGGTGGGACTGATGATGGGTGTGGGGATTTTGCGCGCATCCGGGGCATTGGACGCGCTTGGTCAGCTGCTGCATCCCATCGCAAAATTTTTGCATTTTCCGGTGGAACTCATCCCCCTGTCCGTTGTAAAAATGTTTTCTTCCTCCGCAGCAACGGGGCTTTTATTGGATATCTATCAAAAATATGGAACAGATTCCCTGATTGGACGTATTGCGTCAATTTCTATGTCGTGTACAGAAACAATTTTTTATACACTTTCGGTTTATTATATGACAGCAAAAGTAAACAGGACTCGCTGGACACTTCCTGGGGCTTTGCTTGCAACCTTTGTGGGGCTTATCGCAAGTGTGATATTAGCGGGGCGGTGAATAGGGGATAAGGTAAAAACAAAAATTGTTTTTTGTTGATGAAAAGTTGATAAAGTAGTAATATTATAGGAAGCGAAATAATATCAGGAAAGAGTGAGAATAATGTATAAAATTTTGGTGGCGGATGATGAGCCGGATGTACTTAGCTTATTAAAAGATTATTTTGAAGTGAATGGCTATGAGGTGATAACCGCGAAAAATGGCAGGGAAGCAGTGGAAAAGATGAAAAAAAATCCGGATATGATCTTGCTTGATGTGAGTATGCCGGATGGGGATGGACTGAGTGTGTGCAGGCAGGTGCGCGATTATGTTTCCTGTCCGATTTTATTTTTGACCGCAAGGATTGAGGACAGTGATAAGATTGCAGGATTTGCTGCGGGCGGCGATGACTATATGTTAAAACCTTTTTCGATCGATGAGCTTGGCGCGCGGGTGGCGGCGCATATCCGCAGGGATCACCGGGGGGAAGCGCAGAGAAATGCGCGCTTTTTTGGGCGGCTGACGATCGATTACTCCGCGAAAACCGTTGTGGTGGACGGTGAGACGATCGATTTTGCAAAAAAAGAATTTCAGATTATAGAACTTTTATCCCTAAATTGTGGACAGGTTTTTGATAAAGAGCGGATCTATGAAAAGATCTGGGGGTATGATGCGGAGGGCGACAGCACAGTGATCGCGGAACATATAAGGCGCATCAGGGCAAAGCTTTCCGGCAGCGGGGAGGAGTATCACTTAGAAACCGTCTGGGGAATGGGCTATAAATGGGTAAAATAGCCGGGGGAGAAAATGATGAAAAAGAAAGAGAAGGCAAAACAGGAAAGAAAAGAAAAGAAAGAGAGAAAAGCAGTAGAAAAAATATGGAAAAAATTTATAAAAGAAGAATTTTTTAGCTGGGGTCAAAATTTAGAAGTAAAAAGAGAAGACTGGCTTGAAGAACCGGATGATGATATGGAAAAATGGAAGGAATATGTGGAGGGAAAAAAATTAAAGGGGGATGAACAGGAAAATGCTGAGGAAAAGAATTCTTACTGGAAGAGATTAAAGAAGAGCATTCATGATCGTTTTTCGCAGATAAAATGGTGTTTTGGATTGTATATTCCGCTCTGTATTTTTTTGGCTTTTGCCGGCTCCTTAGTTATTGGCGTTGTAACCAATTATCTGCAGGAGTTTGTGATCTCTGAATATTATTATAAAAATGGGGTGAACTATGAGTATGAAGTGTGGATTGATAAGGAGGGAAATTCGCATTATGGCTATAGGGAATGGGAAAATAATTCAGGTGCATTTAAAACATTCTATGATTTTGTTTCCGCTCTTCAGTTTTTTCTGATTCCCATATGGATTTTATTAAGTGTGTATTTTACT
Organism: uncultured Lachnospiraceae bacterium; assembly: GCA_910577165.1. Classification (GTDB taxonomy): domain Bacteria; phylum Bacillota; class Clostridia; order Lachnospirales; family Lachnospiraceae; genus RGIG4057. The sequence continues at coordinate 87,263 of CAJTLX010000002.1, read as the reverse complement.
GGAAAAATTTTTTATCATCGGCAGTTAAAAACTCCGATCAATCTTTTGTTGGATGCATCAAGGCGAATTGCGGACAACCAGTTGGATTTCCACTTAGAATATGACAAGCCAAACGAGTTCGGCATACTTTGCAGGGCATTCGATGAGATGCGCTCCGCCCTGTACGAGAGCAATCGGGAACTCTGGCGTTCCCTTGAGGAGAGAAAGCGGTTAAACGCCGCTTTTTCCCATGATCTGCGCACGCCCTTAACTGTGTTGAGAGGCTATGCGGATTTTCTTGAAAAATATCTGCCTTCAGGAAATGTGTCGGAAGAAAAACTTTTGGAAGTGCTTGGAATGATGAGCGGGCAGATTATCAGGCTGGAACATTATGCGCAGAAGATGAATTCGGTACAGAAGCTGGGCGATATTATGCCAAATCCGGAGCCTGTTATTGCCGGATGGCTAAGGGATAGTTTTCTTCGCACAGGGGAATTAATTTGTAAAAAAAAGGAATTTAAACTTGTATGGCAGGGGGAGGATCCCCTGTATTTTGATGTGGAACTGATACTTCAAATTTATGAAAATCTTGTTTCCAATGCGTTCCGCTACGCGGATAAATCTGTTCTTGTGCAGTGCGCTGTGGAAAATGGAATGTTTCATTTTGTTGTGACAGATGACGGAAAGGGATTTAGCGAGGAGGCACTTCGCTGCGCCATGGAGCCTTTTTTTCGCGATGAGAGGGAACCGGATAAAATGCATTTTGGTCTGGGGTTATATATCTGCCGAATTCTGTGTGAGAAGTGCGGCGGGACATTAAAAATAGGAAATGTTTTAAAAGAGGGCGCGTATGGCGGAAGAGTAATCGCGAGCGTCTTATGTGAAAATGACAAAAGAAAATAAATACCGGAAATATTCTTGAATATTTTTTTGTTGGAGTAGAGAAAAAGTTGAAATTTTTCCGTTATTCTTAGAATGTGGCAGGAAGAGAAGATACGATGGGGAGCGATAAATGGATTGGATCGTGCCGGGAACTGAGTTAAGTATCAATAATGCCGCAGGAAGGACGTTATAAAAATGGAAACGCAAAATGGAAAAGGTTCAAAGGAAATGCGGGAAAGCATTGAAATTTGCAAAGTCAACAAATTTTATGGAAAAAAGCAGGCACTCTCGGACGTTACATTAACTATTCATCAGGGGATGTTTGGTCTGCTTGGGCGCAATGGCGCGGGCAAAACTACGCTGATGAAGACTTTGGCAGCACTGCACAAAAAACAGAGCGGCACAATCGCCGTATGTGGGATTCCTATTGAACAGGCAAAGGAGATCCGCACAATTACTGGCTATCTGCCGCAGGACTTTAATATGTACCCGTCGATGAGTGTCGAGGAGAGCCTTGACTATCTCGGTGTGCTTTCCGGGATGGAAAAATCCGCTCGCAGAAAGAGAACGGAGCTTTTATTAAAGCGCGTGAATCTTACCGAGCAGCGCAAGAAAAAAGTGCGCGCGCTTTCCGGAGGTATGCGAAGACGGCTTGGCATTGCCCAGGCACTCTTGCACGACCCGAAAGTATTGATTGTTGATGAGCCGACCGCGGGGCTTGACCCGGAGGAACGAATTCGGTTCCGCAATCTATTGTGTGAGGTAGCGGAGGAGCGGATTGTGATTTTGTCCACGCATATTGTCGGGGATATCGAGGCGACCTGTGAGGAGATTGCCATTATGAATGATGGGCGCATTCTCTGGCAGGGGACGGTCTCCGAATTACTTTTGGCGGCAAAAGGAAAAGTTTTTACAATCAATGTAAACAAAAAATTTCTGGCACAAATCAAAAAGGATTATATTGTAACGGGTATGTTAGTACAAAATGAATATACAACCGTCCGATTGATTTCAGAAGAAACACCGAGTATGCTTGGAGTACAGGTGGCGGAGCCGAATGTTGAAGATGCATATATGTATTGTCTGTACTGTCATGGCTGTGAATTAAATGGGGGTGCAGAAGAATGAATGGAAAAGGATTTTACAATTTTTTCGCGCTCTATTTTAAGGAGTGTAAAAAAGTATTATTATCGCTTACTTTTCTGCTTTATACGGCGGCAATCTTTGCCATGTACTATACACAGTTTGAATCCGAGATGAGAGGGGCAGAAATCGAGCCAAAGCCGGGGCTTTCCTCCTATGGGACAGTTGTGCGCGAGGTGCCGGAAGTTTTGATGCCGCGCGCACTGGATACTCTAGTACAGGAATATCAAACAAACTCTTATGTCGCCTACCCGATCGGCTTTTATAAAGAGGTGCATCTGACCGGGAAAAAGCGCGAGAAAATGGCGGAGATTATCGGGGAGCTGACAGGGGTAAGCCGCGAGGAACTGGATAATTTTTTGGAGGGCGATAAAGAAGATGACAAGGATAATAAATTCGAGTTTACGGTTGGTGAAGAGGACGGTCTTAGGAAAGATGGTGATAACAATTTTGTGGTGGATGGGAATGGGAATTTCCGCGCTGGGGAGCTGGACTTTGCCGAGTACCCTCTCTCGGAAGAAATAACTTATGAGCGTTTTCGGGAGTTGATGAGGAAGGCGGACGATCTGATCGGCGGGGGTTCGCGCTACAGTGATAAGTATATTCTCCACAATTTCTCCCAAGTACCGAAAACTTATGAAGAGGCGATGGCGGAGTATCAGCAGTTTATCGAGGAGGATAAAATTACTGGAGCCTATGCAAGACTTTACTGTGATTATATCGGAATGATGTTAAGTATACTTCCGGTGTTTGTGGCGGTTTCTCTTATGCAGCTTGACCGCAAGGCACGGATGGAGGCACTTGTATATTCCAGGCGGATCTCCTCTGCAAAAATTATTTCTGCGCGCTATGCGGCACTTGTTTCGGGGATGTTTCTGCCCGTTATCGTGACAACGGTCGCCGCGCAGAAAATGGTGATGGAGCTTTATCCGGGAGCAAAAATGGATCTGTTTGCTCTTGCGCGCTATGCCATTATCTGGATGCTTCCGGCAATTATGGCAGTGGCAGCAGTGGGAATGCTTCTTACAGAGCTTGCGGGTGGTCTGCTTGCAATTTTTATCCAGGGGGCGTGGTGGTTTGCCGATGTATTTTCTGGCTCTCTCACCGGTGGGATCAGGAAATTTAACCTGGTTATCCGGCACAATTCTCTGTACAAGCTGGATATATTTCAAAAAGAGTATAGCGATTTTTTGTTTAACCGCATATTTTTTGTGGTGCTTGCCCTTTTGCTTGTGGCATTGACCACGATGATTTATGAAGAAAAGAGGAGGGGGAGGAATATTGGAATTCGAGCTTTGGTCAAAAATTATAAAAATCAATCTGCGATATAATTTTCTGCCGCATTTGGTTACTGCACTGATTATTGTTCTCTTGGCTCCCGTTGTTTTTGAGACGGATTCTCTCGATGCAAAGCTTTCCGCGCAGCCGCTTGAAATGTTTTTGTGTCTTGCGGGAGCAATTTTATTCACTCCTATTTTTCTTCCGGAGCAGGATGAAAATATCCGCGATCTGATCCGCTCTAAGCGGACAAATCATCTGGCGGTATGTGCCCTGCGCGTGGCATATTCCGCCGTGGCATTGGCGGCAATTGTCGGCGGCTTCACCCTCTTTATGCACACCCGCGAAAGTGCAGTCAGCCTGGAACATTTTCTTGGTGCATTTGCCTCCGCGCTCTTTTTGGGCGCGCTGGGTCTTTTCGGAGCGGGCATATCAGGAAATGTGACTGTTGGTTATATGACAACAATGATTTATTATATCGTAAATTTTACGCTAAAAGAAAAACTGGGAAATTTTTATCTGTTTTCCCTGTCCACGGGGGAGGGCGGCGGAAAGTTATTTTTATTTGCGGCATCACTTATTTTGTTAGCACTTGTATTTGGGTGGAAAAAAGGAGGGGAAGGGTAGGGAAAGAAATTTTCCCTACCCGATTTTGTGAATGTTGATAGGAAGTGCTTGCATTTTGGAAAGCGGAGATTATAATTAAATTATAAAAAATATAATATCGTAAATAGATAAGACAAAGAAGAGGGAGGAAAATACGATGAAAATTGATGCATGGTGGTTTGAGAACAAACAGCACCCAGAAGAAGTCTTGCAGACAGATTGGGCAGTTCCCAAAACGCATTTTGGGATTTACGCGGAGGCAGAGAAACTTACCTGTCCGTTGACTCTGTGCGTTACCGCAAAGTTTAACGAATCAAAAAATTATTACAGAGAATTTCAGATCAATGATTACAAGGAAGAAAAAGATTCCTATACTGTGGATGCCTCGGAAAATCTTCTAAATTTTGAATGTATTGTGGAGGATGTGACTGGACTGCCAGAGGAAATCCTTGTAGAGATCAAATCCAAGGAGGGCGAGTACAGCGAGCGGATTTCTTGCGAGTATGCCCGTCTGCATGGAAAGATTACGGATTTTGACGGCAATCCTTTTCCGGCTCCATTGCTGCTTGCCCGCATCGGATTTGCGGGGGGAGCCTTTATGGGAGTCTGGAGCAACAAAAACGGAGAATATTCGGTTGTAGTTCCAAAGGGTTGCTACAATACTTTTTATGTTGACGATAACAGCTATGGAAAAACCACACTGGAAAACTGGAGCTGGCATATGATTGTTGACCGCGATGAAGAACATAATTTTAAGGTCGGAAACGGAGAGGTTTACTCCCTTTGCGTATGGGCAAATAACGGTGGAAGCAGTACATTATTTTTCTGGTTCCGCCCGATGATTCTTCCATCCATCAAAAAGGAGGAATACGAGATCGAATTGGAAGGGGAAAAGAGACAGGTACTGGATATTTCCCCGGAATTAAGGGCGGAGGATATCACGGTGACATTAAACGGCGAGCCACTTCCAGTAATCTCCCTTCAAAGGATTTATGAAACCGCTTCTACTTATACGATGCCTGCCTATATTGTCCAGACGAAGCGATATAATGGCACGCCAAGTACTGGCAAACAGACCGTAATTTTGGAGTATGACACGGCGAAGAGGGGCGGGGAGCAATACATAGCGCGCAGCCAGGGAAGATATCAGTATTTTTACAAGGATGGTTCCGCGTTGGTACTTCAGTAAAAAATAAATAATAAATTTCCAAAAAAGTCGATAAAAAGTTGAGATTTTTATGGTATCCTGTCGTAGGATAAAGTGTAGCAGCTGCACATATAATCTTTCGGCAGGATATTTTTATGCGCGCGAACCGAAGAAAAATTTTCTCCTGCCAGATCATATAAATACTTGCAGGAAAAAATGGGAAATACTAAAAAATACTTTTGAGAAATACAATAATAAATTCTAAATTCTGGAAACCATAAATTGACAGGAAAAATTAAACTTTTTTTTATGTTATTTTAATCAATTTATGTTAAACTAAGGTTCATGGAGGTGGAGTATGAGTGTTAAGAAAATATCAATGTCAGTATTTGTATTTATTTGTCTTTTGTTAGTTATGTTTCTGCTAAAAGCGTATATGGGCGGTCAATTCCATTCAGTGGAAAGCTTGCAGGAATATGTCGCAAAATTTGGAGTGTTCGCTCCGGTAATTCTCGTTTTGATTCAGGCGATGCAGGTTGTGATCCCCGTGCTTCCAGGCTTTTTAGGCTGTGCGGTGGGGGCGGTGCTTTTTGGGAGTGTGGGAGGCTTCTGGTGCAATTATATCGGTATTTCCCTGGGTTCGCTAGTCGCGTTTCTCCTCGCAAAAAAATATGGCATTCAGCTGGTGCAAAGTATTTTCCCAAGGGAAAAATATGAAAAATATTCTGAGTGGGCGGGAAAGAGTAGATCCTACACAGTTCTTTTATTCCTTGGGATGGTACTGCCATTATTTCCGGATGATTTTTTCTGTTATTTTTCTGGGCTGACGAAGATGAAAATGAAAAAATTCGCCATTATTATTCTGCTGGGAAAGCCATGGTGTATTTTGGCATACAGTATTGCTTTTGCAAAATTAGGTGGGATTTGAGATAGGTGAAGTTTGGAATAAGTGAAATTCGAAATTAGTGAAACTTGGAATAACTGGAATTTAAAAGTAAATTTTAATTAAACATTTGATTTAAGATAAAATTTTAAAAAAAATGGTTTCCTGAAAAGGGACATGGTAAAACAGATAATTTGTACGGTTTTACCATGTCCTTTTTCCAGTTATTTTTAATTATTCACTTATTTGTTATTCTGCTTATTTTTATTTGTTTGCTGTTTTACTTTTTCCAGTTTTATTATTTTTTACAGATCACCAATCCGGTTGATTTATGGATATAAAATAGACCTTCCTGGTTCATTTCTTTGCGCACACGGCTTAAAAATAATTCCCGGTCTTTTTCAAGAATTTCTCTTGCCTGGGCAGAGTAGGAGGCGACATAGTCAAAGATTGCTTCCGCTTCCGGAACAAGAAGATCGTTTTTTTGTTCCTTTGTTTCGAGTACGGTAAAGTTTTTTTCCAGTTCCTGTGCAGCATTTTCCAGCCAGATATCAAAGGATTCGGAAGGAATGGAAATTTCCGGATAATAGTCACGAACAAATTTGTGAAGCTCTAAAAGGTGGGTTTTCCCAATTAAACTACAGGAAAAATGTCCGTTTTCCTTTAAGAGTTCATTTATCTTTTGATACAGGGCAAAGCGTGCCTCGCGGTTTAAGTGGAAGAGAATATGATTTGCCATAATATGGTCAAAACCGGATACCGGATAGGAAAAATCCGTGGCATCACGCTTATCAAGAACGTAATGCAGGTGTTTTTCTGGAAATTGCTTCTGGATCTCCTTCATATTTTTTTCCGTGGCGGCGAGCATACCCTTAGAATAATCAACTAGGTGAAGCTCCAGATTTTCTGGAAGCAAAGGGGCAATACTGCGCCAGAAAGCAGCATTTCCACAGCCGATATCAAGTATTTTCATATTTGGGGCAAGGGAAATTTCTTTAAGCATCCACGGATAAAAGCCGAGTGGCGAGGTGGAGTAGTCATGCATGGAAATTCTTGCATTTAAATTTTCTTCTTTGTCGTACTGTGCGATAACATACTCGCGCTCTTTTGTGATTTCGATAATATGGCGCATATTCTTCCAGAAATCTGGATCGGAAGTTTCGCGTATATTCTTTGTATTTTGCACTGCCGTGATAATTCGCTCAAGATGTTCCTTCTTTGCCAAAAGCAAACGCTCCTGGTCTTCTAAGGATTTTTTTACATCAAAATCCTCTTCCCCCATCATATCTACAATCTGTTCAATGGAAAAATCCATAAAACGCAGCATCAAAATTTTCTGAAGTCTCTCGGCACTCTCATCGTTGTAGAGGCGATATCCGGACTCGGAATATCCCTTTGGCGACAGAAGATTTTTTTCGTCGTAAAAGCGGACAGTGCGGGCAGAAACGCCCAGTTTTTTTGCAAGTTCCCCTGCAGTATACATTATAGTTTCCTCCTTGCTGCACTAAAGTGCGAAAAATAGGTTCTGTAAGTATCATATACCTTTACGTAACGGAAAGGTCAAGAGGAAATTAAAAAATAATACAGGGATATACAAAAAATGACAAAAATACTTGTTTTTACCTGATAGATATGTTATGATGGTAAAGAAAAGTGAGATGTATTTTTTAAATTTCATGTGTTTTGAGGCTGGAATGAGAGATGATGAAGAGTGAGAGGAAAAGGAACTTTTTAATGAAAAGGGTACAGAGAGGGGATGGTAATAAATGAAAGGAAAAAACATTAAACCATTTTTATATTGCATTCTATTTTGTTGTTTGCTTTTTTGCACAGCTTGCGGGAAAGAGAAGATACTGGACTACGAATATGAGTACACATCCACGAATCTTCGCGTGGAGGAGGATGGTGCAATTTTTCTTACTGATTTACATGATGTGATTATTTGCCGCAGGGAGTATGCAAATTATTATTTTGATAAAGATTCATCGTTGGAACTTAGAAATACTTATGTAGAAAGTTCGGAGAAAATTTTGCAGTTTGTTATGGAGAATGTAGGATTTACAGATAAACTTGAAATATATGCAGCGAATGGAATGTATTATTACAATTCAGAAACAGGAAAATGCGCTCTTGGTTTGGAGTATGCAAAGACCTCTCTTCAAGCCGCGCTATTAATTCAGGCAATAACAGGTTCTGCGACAGTGAATTATGGTTTGCTGCAGGCGGAGGGATTTAGTATAGCGCGACTTTTGGGGTGGGATATTTCTTATGTACCGCCGATCACAATAGCAAATAATGAAGATTTTGCTCATCCGCTTGCAGGAAAACGCTATGAATTTCCAGAAGTAAATAAAAAGAAAAGAAATTCTCTGGCGGAGGTTGTTCGGTCATTGGAAGAAGAAAATCAATTTTTGCTGGATTTGGAATATCTGTGTTTTTCTCCGAATTATGTTGAGGAAAAACAGGTGGAATATGCATGGACATTGGCGAGAAGTTTGTCTGAATACATATCGGAAAATAATAAAGAGCAGGAAGTACTGTTTTTACTTACGAATAATAAGGAGCTTCTTTCCTTTGAGGAGGAATTTACAAAATTGAGAAATGCATGGCTTTTGGAGTGTGGGAGTACCATGTGCATATCCGCAAGAGAATATCCCATTCATTATGGAAATTATGGAAGATTTGCATTTTTTCAAATGGAAACTTTGCATGGAAAATGGTATGTAAGAAGCAGTTTTGACACTTCAGTTAATGGCGAATATTCTTTGATATTTCACCGTGATTATCAGGAAACTAATTTGTGGATGCAGCAATTTGAGGAAGAACTGGCTTACGTGGATAAAGTTTTGCGCGATAAAACTTTTAATTATCCGGAGTTAAAAATTTATCTTGACGGGGATGACTATATGATATCACAGGGGTTTGGGGGATATTATGATATTAAACATAATGATCAAATCTATGTAGGAAAATTATATGGACTTGTCCATGAATATTGTCATTATCTGTTGCTACAGGAGGGGGTATTTGTAGAAGATGGGGTATCTAAGGAAACATATATCACACAATTACATTTGCTTCCCTATTATTATGGAAGTCATTCTAAAATGGCATATCTTTTGTTTCAGGAAACCTATAAATCTTTTAAGAAATACTATGCGAATGATGAAAAATGGGATAATTATTTCCTGAAACTAGAAGAAAAATTCGATGGAGAAGTATTAATTTGTGATGAGGAAGGCACGAAGCAATTCATGCATTTTTTGTCAGCAATAGAAGGGATGGATAAATCTGTGTCAAAGTTGGTGACAAAACAGGGATTCTTTGATTATTCGGTGGAAGAAGATGCTCTTTTATATTCCTTTTCGATCTTTATTGCAAAAACTTATGGGGAGGATATTCTTTATTTGGTCGCGACAGGAAATGATAGGGTGGAAGAATTAACGGGGCATACCTATAAAGAATTTGCAGAAGAATGGGAAGAGTATTTGAAGAAAAGTTATAAGTTTTATTGATGCTTGAAATTACAACGCTAATTGGATAAAGAGAATTTTTATCCAATTAGCATTTATTTTCCTCTCAAATGCAAATTTATCTTTTATAAAATAGTTTCATCTTTTGTATTTTCCGTTAAAAATCAAACCGCATGATATTCTCTCCATTTTCCACTTCTCCGGTATCATAGAATCCAATTTTTTCATATACATACTTTGCGCGTTTATTATTAGGATCGTAGTCCAGTATCATAAAGTCATATTTGCCACTTTCTTTTGCTGGCTGAACAATCTGTTGGATAGCTTCTGTTCCATATCCTTTTCCGGTATTTTCCTCCGGGAACATAACGCGCCAAAGCACAAGGCAGCGTTCTTCTAAATCTTCATCCAACATCATAAATCCCACTGCCGTATCATCATTATAAATCGCGAAAGGATACACATCATTTGCTTCACGATAAAGCCATGCCTGGGCTAAGGAGTAGGCATTGGAAGCGACATAATGTTCTTCGTCCGGCCGTTTCATTCGGATGATCTCATCAAAGTTTTCCTCTGTGATCTTGCGGAAATTTATCATGGTATTCCCCCTCTTTTTCTTTAATAATTTTTGGATATTCTATGAAGAAATGTTGATTGATAATAGTTCGGAAAAAAATTCCACTTTATCAATCAAGATTTTCCTCCGACAAGTACAGTATACATACTTTCACAATAGTTTGCAATAGATTGATGTAAAATTGCGGAAATGCATTGATTTTTACAGGACGGATGCGATATAATAGAGAAATCAGAGCAAAGTCAAACGAAAACGGGGGATGAAAGAATGGAAACGATATTGCGAAGCAAAGAGCAAACAGAGATTATGTTTTTGCCGGTAAGACATCACAGTCCGGCGTGTTCAATGCAAATACAGCGTGTAATTGAGAAATGGGAGCCGACAGCCATCCTAGTGGAGGGATCGGACAATGCGAACGCGCTGCTGCCAGTGATGGTACATGAGGATACAGTGGCACCGTTTGCCATTTACTATTCTTATCACGATAAGGCGGGAAAGATTTCAAAGGAGAAGGAACATTATAAATGCTATTATCCATTTCTTGCATACTCGCCGGAGTTGGTGGCAGTGCGGACGGCTGCGGAAAAAGGGATTCCTGCGGCATTTATCGATCTTTCCTACGGGGATATTTTGGCGGCATCAAAGGAGGGACGAGGATTACGAAAGAAGGAGGAAAAAAATAATTATAATGACGATTATCTGCTTTCTCATAATGAATATATCGGGCGGCTGTGCGAGAGGACGGGACTGCGCAGTTTTGATGAATTTTGGGAGAAATATTTTGAATTAAATGGGATGGAGGAGGATGGGGAGATATGGTTTTCCCATCTTCTTACCTATTGCAGACTTGCAAGGGAGAACACGCCGCAGGAAGAGATGCAGGAAGATGGCTGTATTGCAAGGGAAGCACATATGGCAGCAAGAATTGTGCAGTGCGTGGAAAAATATAGGGAAAAAAGTTTCACTGATGAAGATGCCAAAAGTAAGAATCTTTCTGATAAAAATACAGAAAACTCAAAACATGATAGGGAGAAAATAATAGTAAAGATCCTTGTAATTACCGGAGGTTTCCATACTCCGGGGCTTTTGGATCGGCTTTCAGAAAAGAATTGGGAGGAAACGAAGACCGCAGCGAAAAAGCTTTCTGCGGGGAAGTTTTCAATGGAAAAAAATGGAAAAATATCGGAAAAAGATCAATCACAAAAGGATCAGAGTGTTTACCTGATGCCATACTCGATGGAGGCGGCAGATGCATTAAATGGCTATGCGAGTGGAATGCCATACACGGGATTTTACCAGCAGGTCTGGGATGGAATTGGCGAGAAAGAAAAACACCCCTATGCAAAAGCGGTACTTGATCTGCTTGTGGCAACAGGAAAAAAAGTGCGCATAAGGGAAGCAAGTCTTTCCACTTATGATGAGATCTGTGCCTGGCAGATGGCACAGGGGCTTTGTGAGCTGCGCGCGAAAGCACAGCCAGGAGCCTATGAATTGCAGGATGCAGTGCTTTGTTCATATGTTAAGGGGGAGTATAATATTGCTTCGAATATGCCGGTGCAAATGCTGCGTGAGCTGATGACGGGCAAGGGAATAGGACGGCTTTGTTCAGCGGCGGATGTTCCTCCAATTGTGCAGGATTTTGAGGCACAGTGCGCGACATTTCGTCTGAAAATACACTCCACGCTGGAAACGGAAACTACCCTGTCAATTTTTTCGGAGAGGAAGCACCGGGTGGTAAGTTGTTTTTTCCATCGTATGGTGTTTTTAAAAACGGAGTTTGCAAGGAGATTAAAGGGTCCAAATCTTCAATTAAAGAAAGATAAAAATTTAATTCGGGAAATCTGGAAATATAAATGGAATACACAGGTGGTATCTGCACTGATTGATGTGTCCGTATATGGAGCGACAATTGTGGAAGCGGCAGTAGGTCTTGTGGGGGAAGAGTTGAACAAGGATCTGAATGCGGGAATGGCAGCAAATCTTTTGACGCAGGTGTTTGAGATGGGATTGACCGGGCAGCTTGCGGCGGTATATGGGCGCGTGCAGGAATTGGTGGTGGCGGATACAGATTTTTATTCAATTGCGGACGCAATGAAATCCCTGATGATGATGGAGGAACTATGTGGTCTTTACGGGGTGGAGATGGATTTTTTAACGCTTCTGCACACTGCGGTACAGAAACTGATCACTCTGCTTCCTGCGATGGCACAAGTAAAAGAAGAACAGCTTTCAGACTGCATGGATATTTTAAAGATGTTATATCAGGTTACGGGCAGGGGCGATAAGATGAGGATGGAGCGGGATGCATACTATGAGGCTTTAGAGCAACTTGTGCAGACCGTGGAGATCAATGCGGGGCTAAGCGGCTGTATTCACGGAATTTTGTATGGGTGTGCTAAGGAGGATGCAAATGGGGTGGAAAATGCCTGCATTGGCTATCTGACCGGGACGAGAGAACAGCTTTTGCAGACGGCTAATTTTTTCCGTGGACTGTTTTACACGGCAAAGGATTTAATTTTTATTGGGGGACGGCTGCTTGGCATCTTAGATACATTTTTCGGGGAAGTCGGCGAGCAGGAATTTGTGGAATTATTGCCACAGCTTCGTATGGCATTCGCCTATTTTACGCCTGCGGAGGTGGATAAGATTGCAAAGCAGGCAGCAGAACTGCATGGGGGAAAAAGGGAAGATATTATGGAGCGCGCCGAGGTAATGCCGCAGTGGTATGCATATGGGAAGGAATTGGACGCATATGCGGCGGGAGAGATGTGAGATGACAAAAGGATGAAGATTAAATAAGGATGGGAATGGTATAATTATTGAAGGGGGAATTTATGTTAGATAACAAGGAAAATAAGGTATTGGAACAGGCACAAAAAGAGCTTATTGCGAACGGAAAACTTAATATTACCGTGCGGAGAAAAATTTGGCAGGCTATGGGGGAGCTTGAAGCGCGCGAACAGGATTCTCCCATTCCACGCACATTGACGGAGCCACTTAAAAAGCGTGCATTGCTCGCACTTGCCTGTGCCAAAAAGGTTATGCCAATATGGTGTAAATGTGATCCCAATGATAAACGACCACAAATTTTAATTAAAAAAAGTCTTGCCTATCTGGAGGGAAAGATTACCGTAAGGGATTTAGATGCCGAAGTGACAAGTGGTGTGATCGATGATTTTATGGAGATGATCGACGAGGAGGAGATTGCCGCTTCGGCAGCACTTGCCGCATGGAAAGCAGCGATTGTGGCATTGGAGGACGAAGCGGATCTGGAACCGTGGTGCCAGGATGTAACGGAGAAGGAAATGGATTCCTACGACTGGGATACCGCCAAAAATGCCTGTATTGCATGGAGTGATGCGCACAGCGATGGAGATAATGGAAAATGCGCCGTCCGTGAAATGAAATTTTGGGCGTGGTATTTGGAGGAGGCAGCGAAACTTTTGGGGATTGACGATTATCGCTTTCCACCCAAATACATTAAAGCATTTCAGGAAAAACAGAATCCGCCAAAATCTGTTCCAAAAGAAGTCACACTGGAAAGTTTCGCTGATTTTTTAGGGCTGGGGGAGTATGTTTATCACTACAAGATTGCAAAAAATGATGATGATGGAGATTTTGACTATTATTCCATGTACCTGAATTTAAATGAAGATTTTGGAATCTGTCCGGTCTGTAAGAAAAAGGTATACAAGGTAGAAGATGCGGGAGTAAACCGCCGTCTGGACTGGTATGACAATGCTTTTCCCGCAAAGGGACCGCAATTATCGATCACTCAGTTTGATCTTAATTTTCGTTGTCCCGACCATCCGGAGAGAATTATTTATTCTCCGTCCAATGTATATAAAAATGTAAAAGCCGCGGTCAAGTGCTATATTAAGGGAGAGGGAAGGCTTGCAAAACTTTTGGACGAGCTGGAGCACAGGAAGACAACAAAATATTTTAAGGTTTGGGGCAATTCAATTGTGATCAACGGAGAAGAATTTCGGGAACTTGCAAAGATCGAGGCACATAAGGAAGAGCTTGGACTTATTGGTGCGGGTTTTGTCGATGCGGAGAATAAAATTTTTGGGCTTGATTTACGGCAGTTTTTACCAATTTTTTACATATATAACCGATCTTATAAAGATTTTATCCGTTATCAGCCGGAGAAGGTACAGAAAAACGAAGATGGAACAATGGATTTATTTACAGATAAATTTCAGTTTCACTGTACTATGGAAAATAGAGAACCAGTGTATGCGGAGATACGGTTTCTTGATAAGGGAAAAAAGCAGGAATAAAATGGCGAGTAATTCCCAATCGTTTTTAAATTGAAAACTAGATATTATTGATTAGAAAATAATTTTATATTTTGGTATGGAAAAGGAGAAGGGAACAGATGGATAATCGGGCGGTTCAATTTGTAAATTCACTGATGGAAAAGAAACTGCTTTCTTTCTGCTGTGAATGTGAAATACTGGACTTTGATTTTGAACCTTTGGTTCTTCATGCCATGGGATGTTCGAGAATTATAAAAAATAAGGATATCCTTGTAACAACGCTGGATTATCAGTCCTGGGATCAGGTGGAAAGTACAAACAATGATGAGTGGTTTAACAGCGGGAAATTTAATTCGGAGATTACGGGCGGCAGTGTGATCTCAGTGGAGATCAGTCCATGGAATGATCTGCGTATCAAGCTGGACAATGGAGTGACAATTGAATGTCTGATTGCAAATGCTTATCCACATTTTGAAGAGGAAATGGAACAATGGGTGCTGTTTGAACACACAAAGGATTATAGTGGAACATTTTTAACAGTTTATAATAAGAGTGTGGATTTTGTTTTGGGGGCTGACAGGGGAAATTAAGAAAATATACAATAATTGAGAAAAATTCTTGACAAAATTTGTCTTTTAGATTATAATGCAAACAAATGTTCGATTTAAAATTTTCGCTGTAATTAAAGGGGGAGAAAAGAAAAATATGAAAAGTAAATTATTGGACGGGGTTCGTTCACGCATTGAAGCGTTGGGGATGGATTTTAAATTTTTAAGCGAGATCAAGACAAGCATGAATGGGATTGAGCGGGAAACCTGGCTCTTGGAATATGAGGGAGCGCAATTTGTCTATGTAGCTGGACAGAAAAACGTTACTTTGGGATGGGATGTCGAAAAATGCCCTTTGGGGGAAGGGGTATTGGAAGGACTTAAAGAAGAATTTACTTTGGGGCATGAACATTATGAAAGCGAAATAGAGGAGATGAAAGAGGATTATCAGAAGCAGATGAAAGAGGCGGAAGCGGATGGTGATTTGAAGAAAGCAAAAGAACTGCGCACAGAGATGGAGGAGGAACTAGAAGCCTGCAAGGAGCAGAGGGATGAGGGCGGTTACGGGAGTTGGGAAGACTATAGAGAAAAATGGAACAAGAAATTATCGGAATCTTTATCGCCGCTGCGCACGGTCGATATCGGCGATATGATTGTGGAGGTGGACAGCCGCTATATTGAGGAAGATGCATCGTCCTTAGATGAGGCGGTGCGCTCCTTAAAGGAGGGTTCTTTTACTCTGGCGACGGAAGATGAGTGGGAATATCTCTGCAATGGCGGCGCGCGCACATTGTTCCGCTGGGGCGATACTCTAAGCGATGTTATGGAGGAAATTTTTAATGTGGGTTCGGTCAGCAATGCGAAGGAGAAGCTATTGTTAGAACAGCCAAATATGTTTGGTTTATTTATGGCATATGATTCTTATAAATATGAAATTATTGATAGTACCAAATATGTTAAAGGCGGGGACGGCGGCTGTTCGCTCTGCGGCGGCGAGGGGGGAATTCAGGTTCTACCTTGTTATATGGCATTTTACAGGGAGAGAGTACTTGAGGATAATTATAATTATAGATTATCGAAAAATTATTATTGCTATCGGCGGATAATTAGAGTGCCGTAATAAGTGAAAAATTTAAGGGTGGAAAGATAGTTTAGAAAGTCTGAAGATGGAAAGATAAAAAGATGAGGACTATTTTCATAAATAAAATCCTTTCTGTTGTCGTAGGCGGAAACCCACTGCCTTTAGGCGGTGGGAGGAGCCTCTTAAATTTATAGCTATTAACCTTGATTTTCGATGTATTTTTGTATAGTTGCTGATGATACCTCACCTATACTACAGGTGAAATATCCATTAGACCAAAAGATTTTCTTCTTCTAATACTGCTTAGATAAAAAGTTTGGATATTTCTGCCATAGATGATAAGTGGTTTCCTGTTTGATGATTTTTACCATATCACAAACTCTGTCCGTAGTATCGTAACTTATCAGAAAATGTATATGGTCTTTGTCTGTTTCCATTGCAATGACACCGTAACCCTTCGTATGACAGATATCGTATATCCATTGTTTTACCTCGTCCGCAATAAACTCTTGAAGCAACGTTTTACGATATTTCGTAACAAGGATTATATGCACTTTTAGACAGTATTTACGTCGGTTATGATGGTTGTATCCGTTATCCATAAAAATCCCTCCAATCTATTGACTTTCACTAATAATTATAATATTATATATATAGTGAAATAACAACCAAAGGAGTACATTTTATGGAACAGATGACCGTTACCGCTAAAATCCAGATATCGGTTACAACAGACAGCAGAAGGTTATTGGATGAAACTATGGCTGCTTATTCTGATGCCTGCAACTATGTGTCTGCGTATGTATTCCGTACACATGACCTGAAACAGTTTTCTCTTAACAAAATCTTATATTCCATTCTACGGGAGAAGTTTGGTCTGAAATCTCAAATGGCACAATCTGTTTTTAAAACGGTTATTGCCAGATATAAGAGCATTCTTGAAAACCAGAAAGAGTGGATTAAGCCATTTTTCAAAAAGCCTCAATATGACCTTGTATGGAACAGGGATTATTCTCTTACACAAAACTGTTTTTCAGTAAATACATTGAATGGTCGTGTCAAGTTATCGTATTTCTCAGGAGGGATGTCAAAATACTTTGACCATACCATTTATAAATTTGGAACAGCCAAACTCGTAAACAAATGTGGTAAATATTTTTTGCATATTCCGGTTACTTATGATATGGAAGAAAGTAATATCTCTGATCTCTGTAATGTTGTAGGGATAGACAGAGGGATTAACTTTGTTGTTGCTACCTATGACAGCAGACACAAATCAGGTTTTATAAGTGGTAAAGCCATAAAACAGAAACGTGCGAACTATTCCAAACTCCGTAAAGAACTCCAAATGCGTCAGACATCATCGGCAAGACGTAGATTAAAGGCTATCGGTCAGCGAGAAAACCGTTGGATGCAAGATGTGAACCATCAGGTATCGAAGGCACTCGTTGAATCCAATCCGAAACATACCCTCTTTGTCTTGGAAGATTTGTCAGGTATTCGCCATGCTACAGAACGTGTCAGGACAAAAGACCGCCATGTGTCTGTATCATGGTCGTTTTATGACTTAGAACAGAAACTTATTTACAAGGCTAAACAGAACCAGTCCATTGTGATTAAGGTTGACCCCCATTACACAAGTCAGTGTTGTCCTGTATGCGGACACATTGAAAAGGCGAATCGTGATAAGAGGATACATCTGTTTACCTGTAAAAACTGTGGTTATAAATCAAACGATGACCGCATTGGAGCAATGAATCTGTACCGCATGGGAATCAACTATCTTGAGAATAGTCAAGTACCTGATACAGTTACAACAGAGTAAATCTTTGTTGTAAAGGGTGCGGTCAACCACCCTGTGATGTAACGCCACTTTAAGTAGTAATACTTATCGGGAATGAAAGGTCGGAGGCATTAGCCGTTACTACGACTGGGCAGTTACAAGCCCATTACCTTTAGGTGATGGGTAGTTGACTCATCGCGAAATAGTGATATCCACAACCCGAAATGGGAAAACGGATTTTTAGGAAGTCTAAGACCATTTCGTGGGGAACTTCGTGAAGAAAATTTTATTGAAGTGATGGAATGCTTGAGAGCATTAAAGGATGAATTTCAGGCGGCGACGGTTGATAGGGAAATTATGGCGGATCTTATGGCAATTATATATCTGACAAGAGTGTGGAGTTCGCCGGATGGAATGCTTGGAGGGAATGGTATATTGACGCAGGAACAGACAAACTGTCTGCTGACATGGATTGAGATTATGGAAGGCTGTCTGATGTGTTTGTTAAATGGTGATGGGGAAGATGCTTTTTGCGATTATGAGGATTATCGGAATGGAGAGTAAGTTCGAAAATAATCGCTGGTCAGGGAGGAATAATTTATGTATGGTTTATTGATTTTAAATTTAATAGTCCCTTTTGTGATGATCTTGGTGGGATATTCTTTTAAAAAACATCCGGTAACGGACATGAATTCAGGTAACGGATATAATACTCCCACTTCGCGGAAGTCTCAGGAACATTGGGATTATGCGCAGAGTATCGCACCGGATATTTTTATTGATCTCGGCAAAATATCCGGTGTAGTAGAGCTTGTTTTAAGTATTCTCTTTCTGATACTAAGATTAAATGCATATTTTTGTGTAGTTACGGGGACGATTGTGGGAGTTATTTTTTTAATTCTGGCATTTTGTCGAACGGAAATTACTATAAAAAATAAATTTTAGAATAATTAAATCGAGATAAAAAGTACTTTTAAAACAAATAATTAGATAGAAAAAGTATTTTGACTAGGAGGGAAAGGTATTTTGATTAGGTGGGAAAGGTATTTTGATTAGGCAGAGAAAGTATTTTAAATTTAATAGTTTAAGGGGCAGAGATGAAGGCAAAGATAATTGTGAAAAGCATAATTTTTAATAAGACACTTGGCAAAATTCTTCTAATGCAGCGAAGTAAGACGGACTTAGTTGGTGCAAATACTTGGGAGGGAGTGGGAGGAAATATAGAGGCCGGGGAAACATTGGAGGAAGCAATAAGAAGAGAAATCAGAGAAGAAACTAAAATTACGGAAGTCGAGATTAGGCGGATTGCCTATGTCACACTGGTGGATGGCGATAACCCATATTTAATTGTTGCATACTTTTGTGAGGTATCAACAGAAAATGTGAGTTTAAGTGACGAGCATCAGGCGTTTATGTGGGCATCGAAGGAGGAGTGCAGGAGGATTTTGCCAGCGGCAATTATTGAAGATTTTGAAAAAAACGGGGTTTTTCGAATTTTGTGGGAGAGATTGACGAAGCATCATAAGTATTGGAAGTACAGAAATGAAAAATAAGGATATTGTGAACCAGAGGTATTCTGCCGAGAATAAGATAAATTATGATATTGTGGGTGTTAGCACATCTATAATAACAAAAGACCTAATCAGCTATGCGAAGAATTGTTCATTTCAGGGAACAGGTGCTTATCTTGCGGAATTGTTGTCCAACGGTGCTTTTGAGGATTACGAGAAAGTATATGCGGCAATCTCAAATGACAGAATCATTGGCTTTGTTGCAATAGTGAAAGAAAGCTGTGTGGAAAATAATGGAAATGAACCATGGTTAGATTTTTTGTTTGTAGACGAAAAATACAGAAATCAGTATATTGGACTGGCTTTTATCAACAAAATATGCCATTATGCCAAGAGTATCGGATTTGAGTTTTTGTACCTTTGCACATTATCCCATGTGGATTATTACAAAAGAGCGGGATTCAAAATCCTTTATACGACTGATTATTATAATGGTGCCGGGTTCGAAGAAAAGATAAGCGTAATGAAAAAGCGTCTGGGAGCAGAAAATGACCGATAAAAAATGAAAAAATTTCAAAAGTAGCCCGATAGCAAAAGAGATAAGCTGTCGTATAGCAGAGATATTTTTATATGTCAGTGAAAAAAATAGTGAAAATGAGCCTTGAATGTGCTATAATGAATATGGGCGCATCAAGGCTCTTTTTGGTATGAAAAAGAGAAAAAATAATGTTGCAGAAAAGGTGAAAGAAATTAAAATAGGCTAATGTTAGTAGACTTGAGAACAGGAGGTATATTTATGGATTATAAAAATTTAATTGATCCCGAATTAAGAAAAATATCCAGAAATATTCCCTATCACAGGGGAATGATAAAATTTGCCAATATCTTTCAAAGAATAGATTTTTGCCTGACAAGGATTCCGAGAGGAATTGTAAACCGACATATTATGCTTGAAGGATACGAGGGGAAGAAATTTAAAGTGGAAATTAAGTTTTATCTATTTACAATTGTCGGGCAAGTATGAAGGGAGAAAAGATAATGTCGGATGAACAGGAAATTTTAAATCGCTGGCGGCTTGTGCTTGGGCGGTATGCATCGGGGCAGCTTTCATTTTCGCAGAATGAAGCAAAGTTTATGGAGATGGAAGAGGTGTTGGATTACCTGTATGAGAGAGAATATGGCGAGGAGCAGGATATCCGGAAGGAGAAGGCGGGCGGGAGTGGAGCTTCGCAGCTTACAGTTCCCAAATGGCTGTTAAAAATTAAAAAATTATTCCCGAAGCAGACCGTTGAGATTATGGAACGTCATGCGCTTGATAAATATGGAATGACGGAGCTTTTAACTGATCCGGAGGTAATAAGAAAATTAGAGCCAAATAAGGAACTGTTAAAGACTATTCTTTCAATGAAACATTTGATGAGCGGAGAGGTACTTACACTCGCGAAAGAGATCGTGCGCAAGGTAGCGGAGGAATTGATGAAAAAACTAGAGCAGGAAGTGCGACAGTCCTTTTTTGGAAAGTTAAACCGCAGTATAAGCAGCCCAATCCGCACAATGCGCAATCTAGATATCAAGAAGACCATTCGCCGGAATTTAAAAAATTTTGACGTGGAGCGGGGGGAGTTGATATTAAAAGATGTTTATTTCAGTGCGCGCATGAAGCGTTACAATTCATGGCGTGTGATTATCTGTGTGGATGAGAGCGGTTCTATGTTGGATTCAGTGATTCACAGTGCGGTGATGGCAGGAATTTTTGCAAAGCTGCCAATGCTTGAGACGAAGCTGGTAATTTTTGATACGAGTGTTGTTGATCTGAGTGGATATGCCGAAGATCCGGTGGAAATTTTGATGAGTGTCCAGCTTGGCGGAGGAACAGATATCAGTGGCGCGCTTTCCTACTGTGAGAAATTGATTGATTTTCCATATCGGACTATGGTGGTGTTGGTTTCGGATCTGTATGAGGGCGGCGGCTATGAAAATATGTATCGTGTGAGCAAGGGAATTATTGAGAGTGGGGCAAGATTTGTGGTATTGACGGCACTTGATGTGGAAGCAAATCCGAACTATGACCGCAATGCAGCAAAGAAATTGGCGGGGATGGGAGCCTTTGTTGGCGCGATGACACCGGAGGAACTGGTCGGATTTGTAAGTAAGGTGGTGAATTAGAAAGGATGGAAAACTGGAAGATTATTTTAAATAATTTGGATGATGATTATCTTATTGGGATGGCGAATAAGGGGATTGTAAAGCGCGCTTATAAGGATATGGAGACGGGGGATTATAAGGTAATTTCTGTTGATGGGGAGGCGGAAGTATCCGTGGGCGGAGAAAAGGTATTGATTAGGCAGCCGCTTGGGGAGAGTTCCTGTTCCTGCCCGTCGAGGACAATCTGCCGCCATGTAGTATTGGGAATTTTGGCATTAAAAAAATTTGTGGCGGAATCTGGGACGGAGCAGGAGGAGCAGAAAGAAAAAGAGGAAAAAGATGGGGAAATAGATGAAAAAGTTGCAATTAAAGAGGAAAATTTAGAAAAAAAGCTTAGCGAGGAGAGTTTAGAAGGAAATAAAACAGATGAAAAGCTTAAAGAAGAGAGCTTAAAAGAAAATAAAACGAATAAAAAACATAAAAAAGAAAATTCAGAAGAAAATGTAACGGAGGAAAAACTTAGTCAGGTAGAAAAAACGTCGGAAAGGCAGGATTTAAAATCGCAGCTTCTTATGGAGATTTCCGCATTCCCATTTGCCTCCTTAAAAAAAGTGCTGGGTGCGAAACAGCTTTTAGCGATTGCCAGTCAAAAAAAATCTGGGCAGTCGCCTAAAATCACATATTCTAGTATTATTACTGTGGCTCTGCCAAGGGGAGGAAATACGGTAAAACTTCTTTCTCCGCTGGAATATTCCACCTGTTCCTGCCATAAAAAGGAATTCTGTGTGCATAAGGCGGCGGCAGTACTCTGGTGTAAGCTTGAGGCGGGAGAAATTTCGGAGGAGGATCTTTGCGGTACGGAGGAATTGCAGGATTTTTCTTTGGGGGAGATAAGAGATGTTTCAGGACAGATAGGGGAATTTTTAAAAGAACTTTTGGATACGGGACTTGCGCGCATTTCTCCGGATGTTCTTGATTACCTTGATCGGCTTGCTCTGATCAGCCACAATGCGAAGCTTGCAAATTTTGAGGGTTATCTGCGCGCGATCCATGACTCCTACGGAAATTATTTAAAGCGGAAAGCGTCGTTTGAGATAAAAAAGCTGATGGAGCAATTTGCGCGGCTCTGCAAAAGGGTGGAATTATTGACGCGGGCATCGGATGCAAAGGATGCGGTGCAGATAGCAGCATTGGCGGGGGAATTTCGGTCAGAATACGTGCCAATTGGAAATCTTTGTCTTATGGGGATTGCAATGGAGCATTTTGAGAGTCAGACGGGATATGAGGGGGAAACAGTTTATTTTCTGGAAGAAAATACAAAGCAGTGGTACACCTATACTTCGGCGCGCCCGGTATTTTATGATACGACTAGACGGCGGGGAAGGCAGGAAAAAGCGGCGGCACCCTGGGGATTGCCGGTCAGTGTGGAAGAGATGGTGGGACTTCGCCTGCATTTGTCCGGCGCGCGCTGTGATATTCGGGGAAGGCTCTCCGCAAGCGAGGAGACAAGGGGTGAGGTGATAGGAAACTGCCAAAAGGAAAATTTGCATACGGGGGATCTGAGTGGTTGGTATTATAAGGATTTTGGAAAACTTTTTGCAGAGCAGATAGGAATAAGGAAAAATTCCTGGCTAAAGGAGATGCAGGAGGAGAGAAGGAACGGCGAACTGGTGTTCCTGCGTCCATATTCGTTTACCAGGGGTGAATTCTCACAGATGGAACAGAAGCTTGTGATGTGGCTGTATGACAGGGCAGGGTGGGAGATTATGCTCGAACTTGCCTATTCTAAGAGAGAGGAATGGGGGATTGGATATCTGGAGCGGCTGACGGAGGATAAGGAACCTTGCTTTTTGGGAAAATTGTATTTTAGGGATGGGAGAATGTGCCTGTATCCGGTGACGGTATTTGAAAAGGGGGAATGGGTGGAGGATCTGTCGGGGGATGGCGAAGAGATATCCGCCAAAAAAGAAGATACGAGGATAGTTGCAGAGAAGGAAGGGCGGGAAGAAAATAATGTCAGACTGAGATTTGATGCTTTGAGCCAGGTCCTTGCGGATGCGGGCAACTTGTTGGAGGAGCTATATCAGAGCGGACTTGATACCGTGCATGACAGTACTCTTGAGGGGCTTTCCCGCATGGGAAAACTTGCGGGGCAATACGGGCTTTCCAGACTTTCCGAAATGTTTGCCAGACTTGCCGATGGGGCTACTATGCGGCGGCATCGAATGGAGAGAAAGACTGATGATTTGATGGGGATTTATGCCAAAGCTTGTGAATATTTGTATCTGTGCAGGGAGAAAGTGGAAATTGATCGGGGAAGAGAGTATTACAATGGATAATGATAAAAATAAGTATATTATTTCAAAAAAGATTGTTGATTTTAGCTAATAATTAGAATATTTATTAAGATAATTATAGTATTGAAAGGATTTAAAATGAAAATTGAAACTTTAAAAGTCATAAATTACAGAGTATTTCAGAATGTAGAAATTCGAGATATTCCAAATCTGGCTGTATTTCTAGGCAAAAATGGAACCGGAAAAACTACATTTTTTGATATTTTTGGCTTTTTACATGACTGTTTAAATAGCAATGTAAAAACCGCTTTGGCAAAGCGCGGGGGGTTTAAGGAAGTGCAGTCCCGCGACCGGACAGGAGATATCGAATTTGTGATAAAATTTCGTCCGGCAGAGTATGAACCATTGATTACTTATGAAATTGCAATTGGATTGGATGATAAAAATAAAGCGGTAGTTAAAAAAGAAATTTTGCGATTTCGAAGAGGTCAATATGGTTCACCCTGGAAGGTATTAGATTTCACACTTGGTGAGGGGATGGCAGTGGAGGGAAAGTTAAGCACTTACGAGGATGTGCAGTCAGCAAAAAGGCGCAAACAAAAATTGGATTCTCCGGATATTTTGGCAATCAAGGGACTGGGACAATTTCAGGAATTTGAGGCGGTATCCGCATTTCGCCGCTTGATAGAGGATTGGTATGTTTCTGATTTTCGAATTGATGCGGCAAGGGAAAGGCAGGAGGCGGAATATAGTGAACAGCTTTCAAGGACGGGGGATAATTTATCCGCAGTGACAAAGTATTTGTATGATAATTATCCAGAAAAATTTTTTGAGATTGTGGAGAGGATGAAGTGCAGGGTTCCGGGGGTGGAGAAAGTAGAAGCACAGGAGACGCAGGACGGATATATTGTTTTGCGATTTCAGGATGGGAAGTTTAAAAATCCATTTTCTGCGAAATTTGTATCGGATGGAACTATTAAAATGTTTACTTATCTTGTTCTGTTGTATTCGCCAGAACATCATGCCCTGTTATGCATTGAGGAACCAGAAAATCAATTGTATCCAGAGTTATTGGACGAACTGGCGGAGGAATTTCGTCTGTATGCTGAAAACGGAGGACAGGTTTTTGTATCCACGCACTCACCGGATTTTTTGAATGCTGTTCGGTTAGAAGAAATTTATTATATGGAAAAAATAGAGGGATTTACTACAATAAAAAAGGCATCCGATAATAAATTGGTGAAATCATTGTACGACGCAGGGGATTTACCAGGGGCTTTGTGGAAGCAGGGGTTACTTGCAAGTGAGTAAATGAAAAAGTACATGGAAATGAAGATGGGGGAAAAGATGAAATTAGTATTTTTATTGGAAGAAAAATCGATGAAATGTTTTTTGGATGGAATATTACCAAACATATTACCAGAAGGAATTGCTTTTCAGACAATACCACATTCAGGAAAATCTGATTTGCAAAAATCTATCCCAATTAAACTTGCGGCTTGGAATGAACCGGATGTAAAATTTGTTATTGTACAGGATCAAGATAGTAATGACTGCCGGGAATTAAAAAAACAATTATTACAATTATGTGATGGCACAAAAAGAGTGGTGTTAATTCGCATTGCATGCCATGAGTTAGAATCCTGGTATTTTGGTGATCTGGAGGCTGTTTCTTTGGCATACAACAAGGATTTGAGCAAAATTATAAGAAAGAAAAAATATCGTATTCCCGATGATATTATATCACCCAAACATGAATTGCAGGTAATTTTGCCGGAACATCAGCAAATTGACGGTGCAAAGCGGATTGCCAAATATATAGAGGTGGAACGAAATACATCCGTTAGTTTTCAGATGTTAGTGCGTGGAATTCGCGAGCTTTTGATTAATGAAGGTAATGACAAATAAATGTACTATAAGAGAAGATGAAATATTTTTTAAATTTTTAGATATTTAGGAGAAAATAAAATGATAAATATTTCAAGATATTTAAAAGAAAGATTTTGCAGGGACTGTAAACTTTCAATTAGAATATTTGAGGAGCCATATTTTTTTGACCGATTGATATTATACGATAAAATATATAAGGGAACATTACAGAAATATTTTCGTTTTGCAGAGGAAGTAGAAAAATATGGCGGAGAGCAAAAATATTTGACCGAATACAATCAAGTCAAGGATCGCGCTATTGAGTATATTAAGGAGTCCGCGGCATACCAAAAGTTTAATACATTGGATATGCAGGAATTTGTTGTACAAAATAAGAATTTACCGGGAAAGGATATCTATTCACCACAAAATGAGAAAAATCAATTTATCAGTATTGATATGAAAAAAGCCAATTTTTCTGCATTAAGGCATTTTGATCCATCCATTGTAGGGGGAGCGAATACTTGGGAGGAATTTATTGGAAAATTTACCTCAAGTGAACATATAAAAGAAAGTAAATATATAAGACAGGTAATATTCGGAAATTGCAATTGCAAAAGACATATTACATATGAGAAATATATCATGGACAATATATTGACCAAATTAGACAGCCAATTTCATCTTTTAAATAGGGTTGTATTTTTCTCCAATGATGAGATTGTGTTAAAGGTGACGGATTATACGCCGAATGAGCAGAGAATGTTTGAAAAAGAATTGGCTGAATTTACTGCAATGGAAACTGTGCCGCTTAGAGTGGAGTTATTTACTCTTAAAAAAATAGGGGGAATCAATGGATATTATAAAGAAAAAAGGGATGAAGAGGGGATAAGAGAAGTTACTTTTAAGGGAATAGATAGTTATTATGCTCCATTTGTATTTCGAAAATATTTAGGGGAAGAGGTGGAAGAGTCAGATTTTGTATTTGTACATGAAGGGATATTAGCAAAATTTATCGAGAAGATTAATATTGTGATTGAGTAATCGTCTTATTTGTTTTGATATTATTTATTTTGATTATTTGTTTTAGGAGTATTTATTTTAATATTGAATTATTTATTTTGGTATTATCTATTTGGCGTTATTTGTTTTATCTTAATATTATATTTAAATTATTTAAATTTGAAGTATTTAATTTTGATGCGCAATCGGAAAGGAGAAGAAATTAGATCATGGATGCAAAAAACACTTTAGAGGAGAAGTTCATCACTCTTTTTACTACCCTTCCGCTCAACCACACAGAGCGTCAATCTGCGGAGGATTTTCTTTCTGGCAAGGCAGATCATAAAGTCCTAGAGGATTTTACTTTTGAAAATTTATCCTCCATCCCCGCAGATCCTGCCATTCGCCTATTTCGAGAATTGGTAAAAAATGGAAAACATGATATTGCCGCCAAATTATTTTCTGTGCTGCTTGCAAAAGGGGAATCTACCTGCTACCGTATGATCCCAATGGAAGTGATCGATCCGGAGAAGGGTGCGGTCGATATTGAGATCGACGCGGCAAAAAAAGCGGCGACTTATGCGGCAATCCTCGGTGCGGATTTATACCCGTTAGGTTCCTATTCGCGTGACCAATTAGTTGATATTGCGTGCGGGAATGCGGAAATATTAAAACAGGCATTGCAGTATCAGAAAAATGAATCGGATAATGGAAGACTTGTGCTTTATGCGGTTTATTTTTATCGAAAATATAAATGTGGGGACAAACAGGAAAGTCCGGTAGGGGATAAACAGGAAAATCTGGTAGAGGCGGAGGATCTTTTGCTGCTTTCGCACTATGAGGAGATCGCAATCGAAAGTTTTGACCGGATATATCCTCCTTTCCATTTATCTGTTTCAGAAATCAAGGAAGCAGTAAGGCAGGGGGCGGTCTCGGAACATATTTTAAAGTTGGCAAGTTTAAAGCATGGGATTTCGTTGCGGATATTAAAGCTTGTGGCAAGTCTTGCCTACCTCAATTATCCGCTTTCTGAGAAATTAAAGAATGTGGTGAAGATCTGTTTAGCAGCGAGTGCGGAGGGAGCATTGGAAGCAATCAATTTGATTGGGCTTGTCTCATCGATGGATATTTATATCCGGGGCGGAAATTATGATAAGGAATTTGATCTGCCTACAAAAACTTATCTTTATTGGGTGGCGAAAAAAGGGCATACGCTTATTTTGGAAAAACAGTTAAAGGATCATCAGGAGATCTATATCGAGGTAATGGATGAGGCGGAGATTGAGGCTTCAAACCGGATGCTTGCCGTGATTAAAAAAGAAGAACCTGAACTTTACAGGAAACTTTCAGAAGTGAAAAAATGTTATGGTCAAAACAAATTGATTGATAAATTGCTAAACAGACTGGTGCGAAATGATTCGGATGCCGATCTGATTCGGGCATATCTTTGCGGGCAAATTTCGGTGGATATGCTGTATCCATTTGCGAGTAAGCTGGGGAAAAATTATTATTACAATGCTGCGGCCGAGAGGAGGATTATAGAAGAAACCGATAAGGCAATTCTCGATGGAACATTTTATCGCCGTTTTCAGACCTATATGTGGCTTAGGCATGGATATTGGTTTTTGCGCGCAGATCTGTATGAAAATCTGGATACATTTACCTCGCGGGTCAGTGCGGTAAAAGTAATGGATCTGTTTCAAAATTTTGACTGTGAGGGACTTGATATCGCGCATCAGCTTTCAGGGATCGGTTTGATGGAGGAATGTCTTTATGGTGATGCCGCAGAAATATTGCATTCGGCAGCAGTGCAGATTTTTGGACAGTATTTGAAGGAGAGGCGAAAAGAAACGCTCATAGCATTTGTGGGGGGTGATGCGGCGGAGCGTCTCCTTGGTCTTGAGGTACTTGCACAGAATATGGAGGAAAATAAGGCGGCAATTCTTCTTTATGCGGAGGATGGAGCAAAGAAAGTCAAGCAGTTTTTACTTGAATTTCTCCGTAGTCGAATGGATTGGAGAGGGGAGATCGAGGAGATGCTCACCTCGAAAAAGTCGGCAGTGCGTGAGCTTGCCATCCGTGTTTTTGCAGCGTGGCAGGAATCGGGGATGGATTGTGGAAAGTTACTTACGAAAGCACTTGAGAAAGAAAAAAGTGTAAAGTTAAAGGAACTTCTCTCGGATGTACTAAGCGTGCAGGATGGCGGCGCGTCTGCGGGCAGGGCACTCTCGCAGAAGGATCTGGTAAAGGAGATACACAAAGGCGGAAGAAAGCGCAGTATTTCCTGGGCTTACCAAACTCCATTTTCTGTGGTACATACTATTGCTGGGGAGGAAGCTGGGGAAGAATATTTGCAGGCAATCCTTTTGTATTATTATTCGATGACTGACTGCGGCTATAATGAAAATGCAGAATTTTTGGCAAAGGTACTTGTGGCGAAGGAATTTGCGGTTTATGTAAATGAATTGTTTGACAAGTGGCTTGCGGCGGGCGCGGAGGCAAAAAAGCGTTGGGTACTCTATGCGGCTTCCATCCATGGTAGCAGCGAGATTATCTTGCGGTTAAAGCATCAGATTAGAGAGTGGCCGAAACAGGCGCGCGGAATGATTGCGTGCGAGGCGGTGCAGGCACTAAGTTTAAATCCGCTGCCGCAGGCACTGCTTGCTGTAGATGGGATCGCGCGGAAATTTAAGTATCGGCAGGTGAAAACAGCGGCGGAAAATGCACTTAATTTTGCGGCAGAGCAGCGGGGGATTAGCCGTGAAGAACTTGCGGATCAGATTGTTCCGGATCTTGGATTTGATGAGAGAATGGGGCGGGATTTTGATTATGGGGAGCGGAAATTTCGCGTGATGCTCACACCGGCATTGGAGATCGAGGTATTTGACGGGAAGGGAAAAAAGCTGAAAAATCTCCCGGCACCGAGCAAAAAGGACGATGAGAAACGTGCCGGAACAGCTTACGAGGAGTTTAAACAGATGAAAAAGCAGATGAAGGAGATTGTCGCCAGTCAGAAGCTTAGACTGGAGCAAGCACTCTCCTCTGCACGGTGCTGGAGCATTCCTGCATGGAGACAGCTTTTTGTAAAAAATCCGATTATGCACCAGTTTGCAATCGGTTTGATCTGGGGAGTTTATAAGGATGGGAGATTGGTACAGAGTTTTCGCTATATGGAGGATGGATCGTTTAATACGCAGGATGAGGAAGAGTATTTGCTGCCCGCAAAAATAAATCCGGATGGAAACCAGCAAGGGAAGGAATCACCTGAAAATAATGAAAAAGCAGAACAAGAAAAATTCATCCAGGAAAAAATTAGAAAGATAGGTCTGGTACATCCTGTTGAATTATCCGAACAAGATGTAAAAGCTTGGAGGCAGCAGCTTGAGGATTACGAGATCGTTCAGCCGTTTTTGCAATTGGAACGCCCAGTTTTTACACCGGAGGAGGAAGAATTATCGCAGCGTAAATTATCGCGGTTTTCGGGGCGTGTTATCAATGATATGTCGCTTGGCAGCAGACTTATGGGGGCGGGCTGGTATCATGGACCAGTGCTTGATGGGGGCTGTTTTAGAACCTATTACCGGGAGGATAAAGAGATTGGGTTTGGCGTGGAACTGCATTTTTCCGGCTGTTTTATCGGATACCTAAATGAGGATGTAACCGTGGAAGATGTGCGGTTTTACAAGCTTGAGGATATTGATGCAGATGGTTTATTCTATGGAGGGGATATTAAAAAGGCATATCAGATAAAGGATATTCCAGCAAAATATTTTAGCGAGATCGCGCTGCAAGTGGAGAGGGCAACCGCGCAAGCGCAGGGGATATCAGGAAAATAAGGGAACAGAATTATTTAAAAGTAATTGTTTGAAAATAAAAGTGATATTTGGAAGAAAGTTAAAAGATTGGAGGAGGAGAGAATGTCAGAAAACAAAAATTTGCGTTCAAGGAACGGGAGTTTGCAAAGAAGGAGGAATTTCCTGTTATTCCTCGTATGCACAGCCATTATACTTTCTCCCGCAGTGATTGTCTATGCGGATATGGGTCCAAAGCCGTCCGTGCAGATTAAGTTTACAGGGATGGAGGGGGAGGAGTATTACGGGACACTTTTATCGCTGCATGATTCGACGGGTCCAGCCTGGGTATGGGACGGCAAGGAGGAGAATGCCCGGTATGGTGAGGGAGAATATGAAATATGGAAAACCTTTGTAGAATATAAGGATGAGGATGGGTTTTATTTTTTGCAGGAATGGTGGAAATGCTCTGAAAATCAGGAATTAAAGTGGATCTATCGCCCGCCGTCCACCTATAAGATTTTACTGTATTTTCCGGACAGGGATAAATTTTATGTAAGCCCTATTTATACACAGTATGCTTTTGACAGTTACTATACAGTGGATTTGTCGAAACTTGCAGAAAATCCAGTGCTTAATGCAAAGAAATCCTATGATTATGCTTGGGAAATTATTTCCCTTATAGTGCGGATTATTCTCACGATTTTGTTGGAACTTGCGATCGCATTACTTTTTGGGTATCGGGAGAAACGTCAGATTTTATTTTTGGCAGCGGTCAATGTGATCACGCAGGTGATATTAAATATCTGGCTGAATTATGTAAATTACACTTCTGGTTCCATGCTGTTTGGTTTTGCATATATTTTGGGGGAATTGCTTGTGCTTATTTTGGAGGCAATTATTTATTGTTGTTTAATTGGACGATTCAGCAAAAAGTCAGAACGGCGTGTAAAGGTGGTTTGCTATGCCATAGTGGCAAATGTAGTTTCCTTTTTTGTGGGATACTGGCTGGCTGAAAAAATTCCAGGGATTTTTTAAAGATGATAAGGAGGAATTATAATGACACATAAGGGAACAGAGAGGCTGGAAACGAACCGGTTAATTTTAAGAAGATATATCGCCGAAGATGCGGAGGCAATGTATAAAAATTGGGCATCGGATAAGGAGGTGACAAAATATTTGACTTGGCCAACGCATTCAAGTCCGGAGATTACCCAGAGAGTGATAGGGGATTGGGTAAGCAGATATTCCGATGAAAAATATTATCATTGGGCGATTGTATTAAAAGAGAATGGGGAGGAGCCGATCGGCGATATTGCTGTGGTAAAGATAAGGGAAGAGATTGCAATGGCACATATCGGCTACTGTATTGGAAAAAATTGGTGGAAACAGGGAATTACCTCGGAGGCATTAAAAGAGGTGATGGCTTTTCTTTTTGATGAGGTGGAAGTAAATCGGATTGAGGCAAGACATGATCTGAGGAATCCAAATTCCGGCAGGGTAATGAAAAAATGTGGAATGAAATATGAAGGAACAATGCGCAGTGCTGACTGGAATAACCAGGGGGTTCACGATGTCGGTTATTATGCATTGTTGAAGTCAGAATGGAAAGAAGCAGCCTGGCAGGTTAAATAGGAGAGGGAGTTTTTGTGAAGGAAATTTCAAGAGAACATAGTATTCTTAAATCAGAAGAGTTTTTGAGGGATCAATATAAATTCACATTGATTTTCCAGAATCTATCAAGTCCGGATCTTGAGCTGTACAGCGATGAGGAGAGCTATATTTTTTGCAGGGGAAACAGACAATGGCCGGTTTGGATATGGACAGGGGATGATTTTGACAAACAAAGGATCGGGGAGATTGAAGAGGGAATTTGCCGCTATTTAATCGAGGGGCAGAGAGTGAAATATACCTGTAAAAAAGAGATTTATATGTCTTTGGCAGAGCGTGGATTTGATAAAATCTGTCCGGAGGATTATTTTGAGATGGGCTTTTTACTTTGCCGGGAAACAAAAAAGCCACGGGAATGTGGTGGGTGTTTTGATGTTCCGCGGAGGGAAGAACGGGAGGTACTGGCGAAATATCACTGTGAAGCCTGTAAGGAAATGGAGGGGGTCAAGCCGATCTCGATAGAACAGGCGCGGGTGGATATCGATTCTCTTTGTGAGGAGGGATCTCTTTTTATTCTGCGCAATTTGGAGGATAAGATTGTATGTATGGCAAATTACCGAATTACCGAAGAAAAGGCGAAGATCGGTATGGTCTATACGCCGCCGCAGGAAAGGGGAAGGGGATATGCCGCCAATTTAATTTATCATATGACGAACCGTTTGCTTGCGGATGGGCGGGTTCCGCTGTTATATACGGATTATCATTATTTGCCGTCAAACCGGGCGTATCAAAATGCGGGATATGAAGATATGGGGGTGTTAATCAATTTTTATTGTCAGTGAAAATCCCAGTTAATTTTTCAAAAATTCAAAGTATTTGCTTATTGACAATTGGTAATCATGGTGTTATGATAAAACCAGATCAACATAAGGAAAAGCGATGACGGAAACAAGTAGCATATGGATTGCAGACAGAGAGGGCATTATCTGGTGGAAGATGCCTATGTGGATTGTATGTGAAAACCATTCCTTAGCTGTGATGCCCAAAGTAGAGTAAGTGTCACCGTACACCTGCGTTAAAGGTTAGGGTTTGATGGAACCTGAAGTAAAAAATTAAGGTGGAACCGTGCAGTAAGCACCCTTAAAGATATGTGGTAAGTATCTTTAAGGGTGCTTTTCTTATGTTAATCAAAGCATTTTATTTAAAAAAATATTTTATTTGAAGAAAGGATGAGGTAAAATGAAGATTAAGATGAAGGACGGTTCCCTGAAAGAGGCGGGGTTTGAGGAAGCACTGGGAAAGGAAGCATTCCGCCATACAACGGCGCATATTTTGGCACAGGCAGTAAAAAGGCTGTATCCAAATACAAAATGCGCGATTGGTCCTGCGATCGCGGATGGATTTTACTACGATTTCGATTTTGATTTTCGCTTTTCGGAGGAAAATTTTGCCGAGGTTGAGGCGGAGATGAAAAAGATTGTGAGAGAGAATTTGCAGCTGAAGCACTTTACCGCAGACAGGGAGAGAGCAATGCAGATGATGGAGAAGCGAGGCGAAATTTACAAGATCGAGATGCTAAGGGAGCTGCCGGAGAATGAGGAGATCAGCTTTTATCAGCAGGGGGAATACCTGGAGATGTGTGCCGGACCGCATATTGCTTACACCAGTGCGGTTAAGGCATTTAAATTATTATCTATTGCGGGGGCGTACTGGCGCGGCAGTGAAAAAAACAAGATGCTGACCAGAATTTATGGCACATCATTCCCAAGCAGGGAAATGCTTGATGAGCATTTAGAGCGGCTGGAAGAGGCAAAAAAGCGGGATCACAGGAAACTTGGAAAAGAGTTGGGCTTATTTGCACTCTTTGACGAGGGACCGGGATTTCCCTTTTTTCTTCCAAAAGGATTGATATTAAAAAATCTGCTGATTGATTACTGGCGGAAACTGCATATAAGAGAAGGCTATATGGAAATATCAACTCCGATGATTTTAAACCGCAAACTTTGGGAGACTTCCGGGCACTGGGAACATTACAGAGAAAATATGTATACAACAGTGATCGATGAAGCAGATTTTGCGATAAAGCCAATGAACTGTCCGGGCGGGATGCTTGTGTATAAGATGGAGCCACACTCATACCGTGAACTTCCCTTACGCATCGGAGAATTGGGGCTGATACACCGAAATGAAAAGTCGGGGACACTGCATGGTCTGATGCGTGTCCGGTGCTGCACGCAGGATGACGCGCATATTTTTATGATGCCGGAACAGATACCGGATGAGATTAAGGGAGTTGTCCGCCTGATTGATGAGGTGTATTCCCATTTTGGTTTCAAATACCATGTGGAATTGTCCACAAGACCGGAAAACTCCATTGGGAGCGATAAGGACTGGGAGATGGCGACGAACGGATTGAAAAATGCCCTGGATGATTTGGGATTTTCCTATGTGATAAATGAGGGGGACGGGGCATTTTACGGACCAAAAATTGATTTTCATCTGGAAGACTCAATTGGAAGAACCTGGCAGTGCGGGACAATCCAGCTTGATTTTCAACTGCCGCAGCGTTTTGAGGCGGAGTATATCGGCGAGGATGGAAAGAAACATCGTCCGATCATGATTCATCGGGTAGTATTCGGTTCAATTGAGCGGTTTATTGGGATTTTGATTGAACATTTTGCGGGAAAATTCCCGCTGTGGCTCTCGCCGGTACAGGTAAAAATACTGCCTATCTCGGATAAATATATTGATTATGCAGAGGAAATACAAAGGGAGTTGGAAAAGGAAGGGATGCGCTGTGAGATGGATAAAAGAGCGGAGAAAATCGGCTACAAAATAAGAACTGCGCAGATGGAGAGAGTACCATATATGCTTATTGTCGGCGAGAGAGAAATGCAGGATAAAAAAATTTCTGTGCGAGGGAGGGGGAAAGGAGATCTGGGAAGTATGTCCCTCCACCAACTGTTAGAGATTTTGCGGGGGGAGGGAAAGTGATATGCTCCATCATTTAAAAAGTGAGAGATTTCCTGCGGTTTTTTATTAAGAAGTAATTCGATGGAGGGGGTGGGAGAAAATAAAAATATGGAGAATAGAAAATGGGCAGTGATATCCGGAATCCGTGGCATGGCTGTCATAAGTATAGCGAGGGCTGTGAAAATTGCTATATGTTTTATCAGGACAAAGAGCGGGAAAAGGATGGCAGTGTGATCTACAAGGTTAAGACAAACTTTAATCTTCCACTGAAAAAGGATAGACAGGGAAATTTTAAGATAAAGAGTGGGGCGTATGTCCGGGTCTGTATGACCAGCGACTTTTTTCTTAAAGAGGCGGATTCATGGCGGGAGGATGTGTGGGATATGATCCGCACCCGCTCCGATGTCCACTTTTTTCTTTTGACCAAGCGGGCAGAACGCATAGAAAAATGTCTGCCGTGGGATTGGTTAAATGGATGGGAGAATGTTTCCTTAAGTGTGACTGCGGAGAATCAGAGGCGGGCGGATGAGCGGATTCCTATTTTACTGGATCTTCCGGCCAGGCATAAGGGCATTATGGTTGCTCCCTTTATCGGGGAAGTAAATCTGGACTCCTACCTTGCCAGCGGGCAGATTGAGTCCGTGTTGGCGGACGGAGAAAACTATGAAGGGGCAAGACCACTGCACTATGAATGGGTGAAGTCCCTTTTTGAACAGTGCAAAAAATATCAGGTTCCTTTTTCTTTTTGTGGGACGGGGAATGTCTTTGTAAAAGATGGCAGACAATATAATATTTGCAAAGCTTATCATCGCGTGCAGGCACTGCGCTCCGGGCTGCAGTATCCGCCGGTAAATGAAGATGTTCGAATACAAAAACGGTGCCGTTCATGCAGCCGAAAGGAGATATGCAATGGATGTCGGTGGTGCGGCAGATGCTGAGCGGACTGTCAGGGATAAAAAATATTGCTGTAGGAATGGAAAATTAGTTTATTTCATGCTATAATGGTGCTATAAGAAAATAGCTGTGAATTTGCAGTAGGAGGGAAGCGAAATGACAAATTCAGGGGGAAAGAAAGCAAAAATGGCAGCACGGGCTGCGGAGGAAGAGAGACTTGCAGCAAGGCTTGGAATTACATTAGAGGAACTGGCGGACAGGAATGTGCCAACTGCGGGACTTGAGGAGAACGGGGAGAAATGTTTTGACTATGGGACGCGCAGTTTTTCTGTAACTCTGTGTGCAATTGCTCCCGGTGCCGAGTTTGAGGTATTTGAATTGGAGGGGCAAAAACCGAAAAAGAAAATGAAAAGTCTTCCAAGACCTAGAAGAACTGATGATTTAGTTAAGGCAGAAGCTGCGCAGGAGGAATTTAAAAAGATGAAAAAAGGGCTGAATGCAGTAGTGAAAGTTCAGAAAAGGCGAATGGAATTGGCACTTATGACTGGAAGATGCTGGAGTGTGAATGCATGGATGGAACTGTTTGGGAAACATCCGATTATGCGCCCGCTTTCCTTTGCACTGATCTGGGGAATCTATAGAGATGGACAGTTGTTACAAAGTTTTCGGCATCGAAGGGATGGATTATTTTATGATGTGTGGGGAGAAGAGTTTTTGCTCCCGGAGGATGCAAGGATTGGTTTTGTCTTTCCGACAGAATTGACCAAAGAGGAGAAAAAGGCGTGGCAGGAACAGCTCTGGAGGGATGATATCAGAGAGCAGCCGATAGGACAGCTCGAATTAAAAACTTATACTGTACATAAACAGGAGGAAAAAAAGAAGGTGCTTGCGCGCTGTAAGGGGAAATTCTTTCTTGATGAGATTTTTGGAGATAGATTGGAAAAATTTGGATGGCACTGTGGATGTTCTGTTGATGAGCATGACTTTTATGATATTTACTACCGCGAAGATAAGGATACAGGGCTTTGTGTGGAGCTGCATACTTCCGGCAATACACCGTGGGACAATATGGAGATTGAACTGTATGGGGCGAGGTTTTTCAGGTCGGGAACCTTTGACTGGAAAACGCATCTCTATGATGAGAAAGATAAGGAGAAGGCGATTGCCCTTAAAGATATTCCAGCAAGGTATTTTAGCGAGGTAGTTAGACAGATTATGGAAGCAGGGGAGGATTCGTATTTGTGGGAGAAGGAATAAAAAACTTGGAGAGCAGGAGGGCGAAATATAATGAATCAAAAGGAAATCGAAGATGATAAATGGACAAAATTATTTTCTCTTTTAGAATTTTCGGAGGAGGAGCAAAAAGCGGCAAAAGCGTATCTGTCCGGGGAGGAAGGGATTGATGTTTTGGAAAAAATTGGTTTTTTAGATCTCTCCGGCATCAATTCGGTACCTGTAACCAAAATGTTTTATGAGCTGGTTCGCAAAAAAGAAAGAAATGGTTTACAATTAGTAAAAGCGGAGATGGGAAAACTCTTTCAACTTCTGTTTGCAAGGGGAAAAACGACTTGCCATGCAATGGTTCCGGGGCAGATTTTCCGTATTTTAGAGCCGACAGAATGGTTAGATCCGGTAAGGATGACAGCAGTGCATGGCGCGGATGTAGCGATGAGTTCCTACCCGAACAGCTATATGCTTGGATCGGTGCTTGACCTTGCGGGAAAAAATCCGGAAGTGTTAAAGCAGGCTTTCGCGCTGGAGGTAAACCGGGAACCAAACGGGAAATTTCTTCTGCTTGCCCTCTACTTTTACAAAAAACGTCTGACCACGCCGCAGCTGGTTCCAGTGATTGAAAAGGAAGATCAGCAGATGTTTTCTGACTATGAGGATATTTCTGTAACATTCTTTGCCAAGTTATATTTCGGTTCGGTCAGCGAAGCTCTTTTTGATGAGCTTTCAGAAGCTTTATCAAAAGGGGAGATTCCGGAGAGATTTAAGGCACTTGTCGGCGCGAAACCGCCAGTTTCAGAGACAATGTTAAATTTGACGGTGGGATTAACATACATAAATTATACTTATTCAGAAAAGCTGAAAAATATTGTCCGGCTTTGTCTTTTGGCAGATATGCAAAAGACATTGGCGGCATTGCTTACCATGAGCAGGGGAACAAATATGGATATTTGCACAAAGGGCGGTTCCTATGATAAAATTTTCGGAATTGACAGTGAAGCATATTTAACTTGGGCGGCAAATGGATCTCACCGAAATATTTTAGCAGATCAGCTTGAAAAAAATACAGAAATTTATCTTCATGTAATGGAAGCGATGCCGGCGGTGCGGGCGAATCATATGCTGCTGATGATTAAAACACAGAAGCCGGAACTGTACGAACAGCTTGTGACTGAACGGCAAAGGACGGGCAACAGCAAAGAGAGGGAAAAACTGATTGTGGAATTGGTGCAAGACGATCCAAACCTTGATGTAGCCAAGGCATGGCTGCGCGGGGAAAGCACATTTGAGAGATTCCAGAAAGATTATAACCGGAGTTTATTAAGTAATGTTTATGGAGGACGTTACGAGTGGGGGCTTTTGGCAACTTATCATGAAAATTATAATGAGGAGGATTTTCTTCGACGCGCTGAGGTCTATATGCTTTTTAAGGGCTTACCTGCCTTTTTTGGACAGAGAATCAGAAAGGGTGGAAAAAATAGTTCGGATAAGATTGAGCCGGTGCGCATCCGAAAGATGTTTGCCGATCTGGAAATGGAGGGACTTACTCTGTCCATGCAGCTTCCTGTGATCAGTCTGGTCTGTGACGATCTGTATATGGAGAAGGAAGAAAATACCTTTCTTCGCTGTGTCAAAAACTATCTGAGTGAATGTTTAAACGAGAGGCGAGAGGAAACGCTTCTAACTTTTGCCAGTGCGGATGCCTTTTGCCGCTGTATCGCGCTTCAGGTACTCTCCCAGGATGCGGCGGGCAACAAGGCGGAGATCTTAAAATACTCTCAGGATGGTTCCAAGGCAGTAAAGCAGCAGCTTTATGAGATTTTATGCCTGCAAAAAGACTGGGAGGAGGAGATAAAAGGATTTCTCCTCTCAAAAAAGGCAGCGGAAAGAGAACTTGCAATCCGGGTGCTTTCGGCATGGCAGAAAT
This sequence comes from uncultured Lachnospiraceae bacterium, assembly GCA_910577165.1. Classification (GTDB taxonomy): domain Bacteria; phylum Bacillota; class Clostridia; order Lachnospirales; family Lachnospiraceae; genus RGIG4057. The sequence goes on along the minus strand of CAJTLX010000002.1, from coordinate 48,371 downwards.
CCGGCGCGGATTATCGGGAATTGTTTTTACAGGCGATGGAGAAGGAAAAAAATGCGAAAGTAAAAGAAATTTTGGAGGGTGTTTTAGGGATTGAAAAAAAGGAGGAAGAGGCGGACGCGAAAGCAGAGAAGACGCTCTCGCGGGCGGAACTGGTAAAGGAATTGCATAAGGGCGGAAAGAAGAGGGGACTTGCCTGGGCATATGAAACTCCATTTTCAGCAGTGCATAGAATGGAGGCAGCAGAAGTATCTGATGGTAAGGTACAGAAGGGGAAAGCTCAAGATGCATCAATGGACGAACTACAGGAGAAGCCAGTACAGGAGGAATATTTACAGGCAATTCTTCTCTGTTATTCTTCTGTGGATGGCTGTGGGGTAAGCAAAAAGGCGATATTTTTGGCGGAGGATTTAAATTCGTCAGAATTTGCTATTTATGTAAATGAATTGTTTGATAAGTGGATGGAGGCGGGCGCGGAGGCAAAAAAACGCTGGGTACTCTACGCGGCAGCGATCCATGGGGGCAGCGTGATTATCGAAAAACTTTTGCGCCAGATTAAAGAATGGCCGCAGCAGGCGCGCGGGGCAATCGCGTGTGAGGCGGTTAAGGCGTTAAGTTTAAATCCGCTTCCGCAGGCACTGCTTTATGTGGATGGGATCGCGAGAAAATTTAAGTTTAAACAGGTGCGCGCAGCGGCAAATGAGGCACTTACCTTTGCCGCAGGACAGCTTGGCATCACGCGCGAGGAATTGGCGGATCGGATTGTGCCGGATTTGGGATTTGATGAGAAAATGGAGCGGATATTTGATTACGGCGAGCGAAAATTTATCGTGACCATTACAACCACTCTGGAGATTGAGGTATTCGAGGGTGTTTGTGGGGAGGGTTCACAGAATTTAGTGCGCGGAAAGAAATTGAAAAATCTCCCTGCACCGGGAAAGAAGGATGACGCGGCAAAGGTAGCTTCCTCCTACGAAGAATTTAAACAGATGAAAAAACAGATGAAAACCATTGTTACAAGTCAAAAGCAGCGTCTTGAAATGGCACTTTCCACTGCGCGCGAGTGGGAGGTGGATGCGTGGAAGCAGCTTTTTGTAAAGAACCCGATTATGCATCAGTTTGCTATCGGACTGATCTGGGGAATGTATGAGAATGGTCAGTTAAACAATAGTTTCCGCTATATGGAGGACGGTTCATTTAATACGGAGGATGAGGACGAGTTTGAACTTCCAGATCAGGGAAAAATTGGGCTGGTGCATCCGATTGAACTGACGGAAAAATCGAGGGAAGTATGGAGGGAACAGCTTGCAGATTATGAGATTGTGCAGCCGTTTGATCAGCTTGCCAGACCAATTTATCCGATGACTAAGGAGGAGGAGAATAAACAGGAACTTACCCGTTTTCAGGATAAAACAGTAAATGACCTGACTCTCTTTAGCAGACTTACCGGACTTGGCTGGTATCGCGGTTCCGTGCAGGATGCGGGCGGTTTTAATACTTATTATCGCGAGGACGAGGAGATTGGTCTTGGTGTGGAACTGCATTTTTCCGGAAGTTTAGTGGATTATATGGAGAATGAGGAAGTTACGATTTATGACGTGAGATTTTACAAGGCAGGAACAATCGCCAGAGGAAGTTATGTATATGATGAGGCGGATAAGGAGAAGGCACTTTTTCTGCGGGATATTCCTGCAAAATATTTTAGTGAGATTGTCTGGCAATTGATGAAGGTGACAATGTAGGGGGAAAGATATGCGCATCTCCGGAGGGCTATATCTCTAGCAATTATTTAGTGCCAGAGATATAGTTGGATTTTGGGGAGGATAAGATTATTTCTTATTTTCCCCAAAGAACGTGGTGGTAATATTTATTTGGATAAATATAATTTTGGAAATGCAAGATGTAAAAGAGGTTCGACCTTATGATGCAATATATGATATGTATTATGATGGATTTGAAGATGCAGAGGTAGCACAATGATCGGGAAAGCATATTGGGCTAGATTATTGGCGAGGCGGATAAAAGCGATTATATTGTACTTCCAATATCACGAGTAACGCAAAAACAAAATTTAGATTTACATTATGATTTTGAATTGCAACCGTTGGATTATCCACTATTGTCTTTGAAGGCAATATCTTATGTTCGCACACATAAGCAAACCGTTTTAAATAAAGGTGAACTGGGAAATTGCATTGCAGATTTTAGGAGTGAATATCAGGATAGTTATATTTCAGTGATAGCTTTGGTGGAAGAATTTCAAAATAATCTTATCAATAAGGCTTTCTAAAAAGGAATAAAGGAGAAATAATGCTTACCAAAAAAGAATATCTAAAACATCCCTGCCGCAAAACATCTGTTCCATACTGGAAATTCATGGAAATTACTGTACCAAATGAGATAAAAATTCTTCACCATGATGATTATAGAGAAGCGGATTATCAACAATATACGGATACTCCCTATTTTCGACTGATCCACGATTTGCAGAATTTGTCAGTTCCGTCCATGCCGAAGAGATTTTCAATTTGCAATGCCACACTAAAAGATTTTGCAGAACATATCAATAAATGTTATGAAAATGTTTGTATTTCAGAATCAGAATTACAAAATTATATTATCAGGCGGGTATATCATGCGGACTTATGGCTGGCAGTGAAAAATAATCTGACAGGGGAGATCGCCGCAACGGGCATTGGCGAATTCGATCGTGAAATGGGCGAGGGCGCGCTTGAATGGATTCAGGTGTCAGGAGATTATCGCGGGTGTGGTTTGGGCAGATACATTGTCTGTGAACTATTATGTCGAATGAAAGGCATAGCAGATTTTGTTACCGTATCCGGGCAGTGCGACAATCCGGCAAACCCAGAAAGGTTATACCGAAGATGCGGGTTTGTCGGGGAGGATATATGGCATATTTTAAGGAAAAAAGGGTAGCCGCTCCAAAAAGCGGTCGCAGTATGACCCCAAAGTGCGAATCTCTTTAACTATGCTGCTGCCGGTTAAGATTGCGATAGCCTGAGGGAGAAATCCTCATAATTCGATAAAAAATACGATTAAAATAACTGATATTGTTAAACCCGCACAGGGACGCAATCTCAGTTATTTTTTTGTCCGTTTGGCTTAGCAATTCACAGCTTTTTACAATGCGCAGACGATTTAAATATTCAAAAGGGGAGTAGCCAGTGCTGCTTTTAAAATTATGCCCAAAATAACTTTCGCTAAATCCTGCCCTTTTTGAAAGTTCTGCCAGCGTAATCGGTTCCGAAAAATTTTCCTGCAAAAAATCTAAACTTTTTTGAATCTCTCTGCGCAGGAGATTTTCATTTTCAGAAGCTGAAGCATTCAGTTTGGAAAAACAGAGATTGTACAATTCCTGCCAGCATAGGAATAAAATGCCAAGCAGGGAGAGCTCATATTGCTCAAGTTCGGGTTTCGGGAGAGAAAAAATGGAAGGTAATAGTGCTAAAAGGCGGGAGTTTTCTATTTTATTTAGGGTGATAGGATAGATACAATCCATTCGCCAAAGTTTAAGCACTGTAAAATATATCTGACCATATGAGGACAGATTTTGTTTCAACATATCGGGATCAAATACAATTGCCTGGTAACAGCAGGATAGTACTTTATCCGTCCTGTTAATGGCGGCGTGGATTAGGCTTGGCGGAATAAAAATCCCCTCTCCTGCCTGCAAAATAAAGGAATGGTTTTCCACCTGAAATTCCACCATGCCCTGTTCCAGATAAAAAATTTCTGCCTCTGAATGGCAATGAAGATAAAGAGCTTGGTTTTCTCCCTTGCCAACTACAGTGCGATGAAGGGAAAATGGGCGGGAGGAGGTGCGGTGAATAATATTTTCTACGGGCAATTCATTATGTGATTTTTTATTTGCTGACATAAGAAAATCCTTCTTTCTATTTTTTAAGTACTTGAGATAAGTATAAGCGAAAAAGCAAAATAGTGCAAGTGTCCCCCGCAATAATGCAAGATTTCTTAAAGGAAAAGGTTTATAATCTCCATATAAAGCTTAGCATTTGATATTTGTTTTACGGAAAATTAATTGGGGGTAAAGATAAGAAAAATTTTAATTTCTGCGTTTTGCTTGTCTTTGCTGCTTTACACAAGGAGGGATCAACTTATGGGGATTTTGACACTCGAAAAAGAAAAAATTATTTTTTCGCGGCGGGATGAACTGACCGTGGTGGAGGCATATGGAAAAAACTGTATCCGCTGCCGCTCCACAAAAAACAGTAAATTATCAGATGAAAATTGGACACTGCTTGCGCCGGAGGAATCGGAGGGCGTTGTTACCGGAGATAATCAGTGCGCTACACTGACCAATGGAATGATTTCGGTGAAGGTGGAGGCAGGAAATCCCTGGTATGGGGGTGTATTTACCTGGTACAGAGAGGGAAAGCAGATTCTTCACACAAAATTTGAGGGAGATTACACGGGGAGAAATGTCCATACTGAGGGAGATCACTACCAGATTAAGGTGATTTTTGATGCAAATCCCAGCGAGCATTTTTATGGTTTAGGACAGGAGCAGGAAGATATTTTTGACCGGAAGGGAAGTACTTGTAATCTTCAACATTACAATACAAAATCCGCAGTTCCCGTGCTATATTCCTCGCTCGGATATGGGTTTTTCTGGAATAATCCTGCGCCGGGGCGTTGTGAAACTACCAAGAACCATACCATGTGGGTGGCAGACAGTGCTTATCAGGCGGATTATTTGGTGTATGGCGGGAAAACTCCGGCGGAAGTCTTAAAAAAATACTGTGATCTTACCGGGTACGCACCTCATTTTCCAGAGTGGGCGGCGGGTTTCTGGCAGAGCAAGCTGCGCTATGAAAGTCAGGATGAAGTGCTTGAAACGGCGAGAGAATATAAGAGGCGGGGAATTCCGCTCGCAGCGATTGTGATTGATTACTTCCACTGGACGGAGCAGGGGGAGTGGAAATTTGATCCGAAATACTGGCCTGACCCAGAGGCGATGTGCAGGGAATTAAAGGAGATGGGTGTTCAGCCCATTGTATCGATCTGGCCGACAATCAATCCGGCAAGTGAGAATTATCGGGCGATGGATGACGAAAATCTGCTGGTGCGCACGGAAAACGGGCAGTACGGAACATTTGAATTTTATGGGCAGCAGACATTTATCGATGCGACAAATCCAAAGACAGGATCATTTGTGTGGGATAAAGTAAAACAGAATTATTATGATAAGGGAATCCATAATTTCTGGCTGGATGAGGCGGAGCCGGAAGTACATCCGCAGCAGTATTCCAATTTAAAGTTTTATGCCGGAAATGGTGCGCAGACAGCGATGCTCTATCCATATTATTACAGCAAAATGTTTTATGAGGGGCTAAAAAAAGAGGGGGAGAAAGAGATTATTCTTTTAACCCGCGCCGCATATCCGGGCAGCCAAAAATTTGGTTCGCTCGTCTGGAACGGGGATATTGCTTCAAATTTTGACGCGTTGCGCATGAGCATAAAGACCGGGCTTTCCATGGCAATGTGCGGGATTCCGTGGTGGAACAGTGATATTGGCGGTTTCCATTCCGGAGATATCACAAGCGAATATTTTAAGGAATTGATTGTGCGCTGGGCACAGTTTGGCGTATTTTGTCCGGTTATGCGGCTTCACGGTTCCAGACTTCGCACTCCGGGGCAAGAAGAGCGTCATCCGGGAGTGAAGGAGCGAAGCGGCGGCGACAATGAGATCTGGAGTTTTGGCGATAAAGCTTATGAAGTATTAAAAGGACTGATTGAGCTTAGGGAGAGATTGAAACCTTATATTTGTAAATATATGGAAATTGCAGAGAACGAGGGAAAGCCGCTAATGCGCCCAATGTTTTTTGATTATCCGGAGGATAAGGTGTGCTATGAGTTGGAAGATCAATATTTCTTCGGGGAAGAGATTTTGTTCGCGCCAATTACAGAGCAGGGCTGCACAGAGCGCAGGGTTTATCTTCCAAAGGGACGCTGGCAGGAGGTGAACAGCAAGGAAGTTTATGAGGGTGAAAAGTGGCTGGACTGCACTGCGCCGCTTGAGAAATTTATTGCGTTTGTAAAGGAAGGAAGCTCGGTGGCGGAGGTTTTTTAAGAGGATCGTGAAGTTCGCTATTGGAAGCAGAGGTAAAAAAATAAAAGCGATGTCTGGGAGGAGGGCATCGCTTTTATTTTTTTGCACTGTTCTGTTTTATGTCCATTATAAGATTGTTTATTTTCCTTAATGTCTTTTTATCCTGTAATTGCTAAGAAATATATTGTTCCATTGCCTTTTCTGTGAATGTGAAATCTGCCATTACTTTTGATCCTGTCTTTTTATTCCGTGTTTTTTCTCAAATTCTAATATCTTTTCTGTGGGCTTCCAGTCTTCGGATTCCATCGCTATTAATTCATCCATTGTAAAAGATATGGTTTCTCCTTGTTCCATCTGTTCCACACTTTTATCAATCATAGCAAGATATTCTGCATTTCGTTTGGCTTTCATCATGTCATTATACTCACGCTCGGAAATAATAACAACATTTTTATTATTTTTTCGTGAAACAATAACTGGGTTTCCGCTAAAGGCACTATCAAGATAATTCTTTAACCTTGCCCTTAAATCAGCGGGTCTTGTGGCAATCATAATTGCGCTTCCCTTCTGTACATATAACAGTACTTTTTCTGGTATTCTTATTATATGCAATAATATATTTTTGTGTTAATAAAAAAAGAAATTTTTGAAATATATTGTTAAATGTAGGTTATAACACTAGTTTGTATAATACTAATTGATTAAGGCTTATACCTTCTTTTTTTGCTTCTATTGCCAATTTTTGGTGCAAAGTCTTTGGAAGTCTAACAGTGAATTTTCCACTATAATTATTTGATGTTTCAGGAATTGGTATAGGCAGATTATTTTCTTGTTTCACTTCAAGATATCCTTCCATTGCTTCATTGAGATTTTGATATAATTCTTCCAGCGTGTCGCCTGTACTTTGACAACCATCAAGTTCCAAAACTCTGCCATAAAAGTAATGACCGCTTTCGTCGTTCATTTCCTGCACTAATTTTGTATATGGCAATTTCATATAATCTTTGATTTCCATAGTTTGCCTTACCTTACCTTTCAACTTATACTTAATTACTTATTCTTATTATATTTTGCTGGGATAAGAAATTTATTCTCCTATCCTGCTCAGCACATCCATAACATAGACTTTTTTCAGGGGCTTTTCTTGTTTTATCGTTATCAAATCTCCAGTTTCTTTGTTTAAGTAGTGCTTGTGACTTCCTTTCTGCCTCACCGGGATATATCCATATGCACCTAGAACTTTTTCAACTTCTTCTGGTCGCACTCCGTTTGGCTGTTCTTTCATTTTTTCAATTAATTTTTTTACGTTTGGCATTTTGCCTCCCTTTCTTAATTAATTTTTCATTTAATACTTTGCTTCCTCCTTTCATTTGGTATAGTATCATATATAGTATCATATATAGTATCAATTGTCAACGAAATTTTATATTTTTTTTCTTTATTTTACCAGATTTAACAGTATAATTGATATCGTCTTTTTTCGCGCTTTATAACACCACTTTACAATAATAATTCAACTTGCAGTTGAAGAGGATATTTAAAATTCCCGTATTTGGTTATTGGCGAGTGAATCGAAAATAAGTTATCATTGGGGTAGGATTTTATGGAACTTAAAAACAGCGTATGCTCGTACAGTGCCCGGAAAGGAATTTCTGGGAGCCATGCGGACAGAAATTTCTTCCTAGGTTTTGGGTACTGGGAGGGCATACGCGGAACTTAAAATAGGAGGAAATAAAAATGCTCGACAGTATCAAGATCGGAAAATTTATTATGGATAAGCGCAAATCTCTCCATTTAACCCAACAGCAGCTTGCGGACAAATTAAATGTTTCTTTTCAGGCAATTTCAAAATGGGAGAATGGGACAACTTATCCAAATATTGAGATTTTAAAAGATTTAGCGATTGTGCTGGATGTGTCCGTGGATGAGATCTTAGCCGGAAAGGAAAAAAATACTGAGGATTTATCGTACAGCAAAGCGGGGGTTGATATTGCTTATACGGACACAATCAAAAGGGAGATGGCAAAGCATCTGGAAACCGATGATCGGCGCGTTTTAAATCGGATGGGGGCATTTGCATCACTTTATGATATCTCTTTTCCCGCTCTTAAAAATCCAGTTTTGGTTTTAAAATCAGAGGAACCCGGCTCAAAGCAAAAACTCGCTATGGAATATGGCTATACGGAGTCCATCTGCCATGATATGATCAACCATCTGGTAAATGATATTGCGGTGATGGGGGCGAAGCCGCTCGCAGTATTGGATACCATTGTGTGTGGAAACGCGGAAAAGGATACGATAAAGACTCTGGTAAAAGGAATATCGGAAGCCTGCAAGGAAAATGAATGCTCCCTTGTGGGGGGTGAAACTTCGATTCAGCCGCTGGTGGTGGACTCCGGGGTTTATGTCCTCACCTCAAGCATTGCAGGAATTGTCGAAAAATCAGAGATAATTGACGGTTCTGCGATCAGGGAGGGGGATTGCATTCTGGCAGTTGCCTCAAATGGATTGCATACAAACGGTTATTCCTTAGTGCGTCTGCTAATGGATAAAATGCCGCAGATTAAATTGGATAAAATTGATGGTCTTACCTTTATTGAGCAGATGATGAAGCCGCACACCCCATATTATAAGGCATTAAAAGGATTGTTTTCGAAAAATATTATCCATGGGATGGCGCATATCACCGGGGGTGGGATCGAGGGAAATCTTTGCAGAGTGATTCCGGAAAACTTGAGTGCGAGGATTGATTTATCAAAAATAAAGGTATTAAATATTTTTAAGTATATTCGTCAGAATGGGAATATCAGTGATGAGGAGATGCTTAGGACATTTAACTGCGGGGTAGGGCTTATAATGGTGGTATCGGAGCGGGATAAGGAAGTTGTAATGAAGCATATCAATACATTTTATCCTTGTTATGAAATTGGAATGATAGAAAAAGGGGAAAATAAAATTGTATTTGACAAGAAAATAGATTGGCTGTAATTCTGTAAAATGAGATAAGAAAAGAGCAATATCACAAAAAGATAAGTGGGTACAGTGGCTATAAATATGATTTTAAGCAAAATTTAATTGAAATGTATGTGCGTTTGTGGTAGGATAATGGTGTCAAACCATTCAACAAAAATTGGAATGGAAGCCATAACGGAGGTATAGACATGAGATCAGAAAACGAAATGTACAATCTTATTTTAGGAATTGCGAAAAATGATGTTAGGATTAAAGCTGTTTATATGAACGGTTCAAGAACAAATGAAAATGTTCCAAAAGATATTTTTCAAGATTACGATATTGTTTATGTGACGGATGATGTGAAAAGCTTTATAGAGGATAAAGATTGGATTAGACTTTTCGGTGAAATTCTTTATATGCAGTATCCTGATGAAAACCCATATTATCCAAGTGATAAGGAAAATTCATATGGATGGCTCATGCAATTTGCAGATGGAACCAGAATTGACTTAACTGTACAGTCTATAAATTATACACTGAGTCACATTCAAGACGATAAACTTTGCAAGATTTTGTTGGATAAGGAAAATATATTACCCGAAATCGCAGCAGCGACAGATTGTCAGTATTGGGTTAAAAAGCCTACAAAAGAACAATATTTGGCAGTTTGCAATAACTTTTGGTGGTGTACCAATAATATAGCAAAGGGTTTATGGCGGAGGGAGATTCCTTATGTACAAGATATGACAAATCATGTTGTAAGAGATCAGCTTATTATTATGCTGAACTGGAAAGTTGGTATCTTAACAGAATGGTCAGTAAGCACTGGAAAATCATCAAAATACTTATATAAGTGGATTTCAGAGAAAGAATGGAAAATGTTTTTATCAACCTATTTTGATGGTAATGTTGATAATGCATGGAAGTCTGTTTTTGGTATGTGCGAGTTGTTTAGAAGTGTGGCACAGTTTGTTGGGAAGAAATTTGGATGGGAATATAATGAAAATGAGGGAAAAGCTGCTTATGATTTTTTGAAATACGTACATCAATTATCGCAAAAAGAGCAATAACAGCTAATGTTTCCCTTAAAAATTATCAAATCCCAATCGGAATTTGAAAGGAGGATATATTATTATGATTACTTTTATGCGAGGTGTTCGCCTTTAATCTTTTATCAATAAGTAGATATATAAAAATGCATATATAACAATTTTCTTTTTGATCTGTGCTTGTGATTGAAAGGAGAAGAGATGAGTTATATAAATGCAGAATCTGTACTACCAAAAGAAATGATAAAAGAAATTCAGAAGTATGTAAACGGTGTGAATTTATATATACCTAAATTGCCTGAAACAAACAGTATTTGCAGTAGCTATAAACTTGAGTTATACAGAAGAAACCAGGAGATATATAAACGGTTTTTGCAGGGGGAAAAGGTTTCAAAATTGGCGGAAAAATATTATCTTTCAGACAAAAGTGTATATCGGATTTTAGGCGAAATGAAAAAGAAATAATTGTGAAACGGGAGAAATCTATATTATGGGTTTCTCTCGTTTTTTTCGATTGTCACATGAGAATGACAAATAAATATAATCATGGTATAATATCGATAGATATTATACCTGCGCTGATTCGCATTCGACCGCAGGGAGAATAGTTTCTTCTGCGAATCATGCGCATCCGCCGGAGGCACCATGTTCGGGGAACATAGTATAATATCGACAGATATTATACCTGCGCTGATTCGCATTCGACCGCAGGGAGAATAGTTTCTTCTGCGAATCATGCGCATCCGCCGGAGGCACCATGTTCGGGGAACATGGTATAATAAAGTAAAATAAAAAGGAGTGGTCAAGAATATGGAAAAGGGAAGAATTATTTTTTTGAATGGTGTTACCAGTTCGGGGAAAACCTCTATTGTGGAAGCTCTTCAAGAGCAGGAGGATATCTTTTTTTATGTTGTCGCTAATGATTTATTTCAGGAAATGGTTGGAGAAAATTATCTGCGCAAGGATTACTGGAAATATCTTAGCGAAGTAATTATTATGATGTATCACACCGCAAAACTTTATTCGGATATGGGGAAGAATGTACTAATTGATGGGATTTTAGTTGAGAGGGAGGAGATAAAACCTCATTATCATCAACTGTTAGAAATATTAAAAGATAATCCGCTTGATATCGTGGAGGTGTATTGTCCATTGGATATTTGCAGACAGCGCAATATTATTCGCGGAGATAGATATGAAACACAATCACAGGAACAATATGATCTAATGGCAAAAAATATTAGGTATAGTATGAAAGTTGATACAAGCATATATAGTTCAGAAGAGTGTGCAAAACAGATGATAAAAGGGCTTTTTTAAAAGAAGAGAGGCAAAAATTTGAAAAACCGAAACAAGTTAAGACATATAATTATAAATAATAAAGAATATTTGTGGAATTATTATTATGATGATATGGATTTTTCCAATTTCCCTTATTCCTATTATTTGTTTGTACCGATAAATAATAGAAAGTTAAAGGTTAGCGTGTATTTCAAAAAATATATGCCGCAAATGAATTTGGATGTCTACACAAGTGAAGGTACTCCATGTCTGTATAAGAATAAACCTGTTGTGCTGAATTTGTGCAGACCATTCTATGGCGGACAAGTGATAGAATATGTCTTTAAGAATCGCTATAAAGATACGGATATTGGTGAATTTAAAATTTTGGACGGAGACAATATTCTGGAACAATTAGGATATTCTGATTTTTGATTTATCTTATAACACGGCATTCGCGTCCAGATAAAAGTCAGATTTAGCTTTTATCTGGACATAAAGGTTTTCTCTTACTGAACTGAAACTTTTTTCTTACTGAACTGAAGTCTCTCTTTTACTGAACTGAAATTACACTTAAAGAACGGCATCATCCTTTGTGTAGCCTTCCAGAGAATTTTCTCTTACCTGAATGCAGATATAGCTGATCGCGCTATCTTTTGCTGCAAAAAACTGCCGCTTTGCCGCTGGGGAAATGCGGAGCCAGTCGCCCGCCGCAAGTTCTACGGTCTCCCCGTCAATCACTACTCTGCCCGCTCCGGAGAGGATGGCATAGATCTCCTCGTTATGTTTGTGCGCATGGACAAACGGTACGCCCGTTCCGGCGGGAAGATTATTGATGCTGATTTCCGCTCCAGTTAAAGAAAGTTTGTCGTGAAGTTCCGTTCTTGCACCCGTTGCAACGCTTAATTTGCTAAAATTTTCCATAAATTTACCTCCAAGTTTAACTATTGTTGTATCTATTATTATTACAACTATAGTTATATCATTATTCCGTTGTAATGTCAATAGTTATATCGGATTTTTTTGAAAAACTTTTTCTATTCTTATAATGACATATCGATCAGCTTTTTTGTATCCTCCATAACATCTTTTATGGTTACAGACTTCATTTCTCTCTCCATTGCCTCCTGGATCTTTTTAAGTCTGGTATCCAGAATCCTATGAATATTTTTTCCAACCGGACAGAGTGGGTTTGGATTTTCGTGAAAGTGAAAAAGTTCTCCCTCTTCCACGCATTCCACAGCATTATACACATCGAGCAATGTGATCTCGTCCGCAGTTTTTTTGAGACAGGCTCCTCCGCTGCCCCGCGTTACATCTACAATTTCTGCTTTTTTTAACTGTTGTATCAGCCGTCTTATTACAACAGGATTTACATTTACGCTGGATGCGAGAAAATCGCTGGTTACTTTAGAATCGTTTTTAAATGTTTCAATGCATATAAGTATATGGACGGCAATGGTAAATCTGCTTGAAATCTGCATGGCTCCTCCTAAAGATCATTTCTGACAAAAACAATTGGGGCAGGCTTCCCCCGCCATTCTTTTGGACTCTCTAAGTTCATCAGGCGGGCGACGGTTGGGGCAATATCTAAGATACTTGCCCTTTCAAGTTTTTGACCGGGGGCAAAAGATTTTTTATTTGCCCTGTGCAAAAGTTCAACAATCCCGTCCACCGGACGAACCGGAGGGGTGTATGTATTGGTCAGGATACCATGCCGCTCCGGCGGGAGACTGTAAAACATGGAAGTATGGTATGGCAGAGTAACACTTGGCAGTTCGGTTTTCCCCTGTAGGGTATAAGTTCCCCACTCCATTAGCTTCTTGACAAAGGGATGTCCGCATTGCAGCACTCCGTCCGGACACATTCCATCAATTGAGATAAGGACTACTTTTGTGTTCATTATAAAACCTACCTTTCTTAACATTTTATTTAACCGGAATTTGGTTAAAACTCCGATGTTTGTCCGATTTTTCCGCAAAATAATTTATTTTGTACAACAGAAAGAAAAATTCTACACATTTAAAGAGATAAAAATTTAGATCAATATGTCCAGTATTTTGTTATTAGTTGAATTGCAATTTCCTTTGCTGTAGTGCTGGAAAAATTTTTATTATCTGACTGACCAAGATGGACGCAAAAATAAATGGTTTCTTTCCTTCGGGAATTTTCTGCGAATCCGGTAAACCATGCATCGACAACGATACCATGTGCCTTTCCCATCCCCGTTTTTCCATATATGGAAATTTCGGAATTTTCCAATTGTTCGATTTGCATAACCCGTTTTAATTCTTGTTTTGTTTTTTCGGAATAGACGGAATCTGTTCCAAAAATGCGCGACAGGACTTCAGTTTGTTCCTTGGGTGAAATTGCAAGTGATGATTCTATCCAAAAACCTGTTAAAGCCCGATTATTGTTATTTGTATTCAGTTTTCCTTCCCAGTCAGAAATATCAAGATTGCCGTATGATAGTTTATTTAGTTCCTCTTGCATTTTTTCTTCGCCGATAGCGTCAATAACTTCACGGAAATACCAGACACAGGATGTATGAAACGCGTTGTAAAAATCAATATCACGGTTCCAGTTTTCGTTCCAGAACACTTCCCCGCTCCATGTGCGCATGGAATCATCCGGCTCAATAATATTATTTTCGAGAGCAATTAGCGATGAAATAATTTTGAATGTGGAGCAGGGAGATCTCCTCGTCACCGCAAGCTCGGATCGAAATATAGAGTAGTGCATATCGGAAGCATTATATAGAACGGCGGTGCCATTCAGATCGTTAAAGTATTCGGAGTAGTCCTCCTCAGTAATTGCGGGTTCGAGAGTGGGCGGGCTGGACCCGGGGGAAGAAAATGTTTTGTTATCGTTTGTGGGGATTTCAAATTGATCTGTGCATTCGCTTTTTGAAGGTTTGGATTGCTCAGTCTTTGTAGTATTTTCTAAGGTATTGGATTGCTCAGCTTCCATATCTTTTGGAATATTGAATTCTTCTAGTTCTTTACCATTGGAAATTGATAGTTCGTTTTCCTGATAGAGATTGGAGGAACATCCGGAAAAAGTAAATATACATAATATCAACTGACATATTAGCTTTGAAAAGATTTTTAAATAGTTGTAATTCATTTTTATGCTCCTCTGTTTTTAAATATTTGTGAAATATGGAAGACTATGAATATAATATCCTAGCATCTATCATATCAGAACGCCCATTTTATGTCAAGTTCTTAATCTGTTTTGGTGGGTGATATTTGTAATTTAATCTATATGGGACATGGTGTAATGTCCGGGATCGGGATGATTTTGGCTGAGTGGATTGTGTGGGTGATTATGGCAATAAGAAGGCCAGAGAGATATTCATAAATTTTCCCAAACAATTGTTGATTTGAGAGAGGTTTGGTGGTATAATAGATTTGTCAGCATAATTGCGTGAAGTGAGGGTTTAGAAGATATAAGGAGGCTAACAACAATTAATGAAAACTTATAAATATATGTTGACTTTTATAATTTAATTTGGTAGAGTAATGTAAGTATAGAAAGGGATTTGATGATGAGCAAATATTATTCTATCAATGAATTTTCAAAAACTTTAGGTGTGTCTGCCCAGACATTGCGTAATTGGGATAAGAATGGGAAATTTCCTCCTCACTACATTTGCGGAAAGAATTTACGCAGTTAAAGAAAAATCCTGAATATGTGTGGCTGAATGAGGTATCGAATAACGTGATAAAACAGGCAATCAAAGATGCATATGACGCATACCGACGATTTTTTTAAGAATTTGCAAAGTTCCCGCGGTTCAAAAGCGGGAAACACTCCCCACCATATTTTTATCAGAATAATGTAAAAATACAGTTCACAGAGACTCAGGTCAAGGTGGAAGGATTTGCCTGTTCGAAAAAGAAGAATAAGTAAAAACAGAATTGGATTCATCTTGCAGAAACCGTATCCTAACAGAGGGTAAATACACAAATTCAAGAATAAAATATGACGTTCTTCATTGGTGGATTACCGTTGGAGTAGAAGGCGAAGAATCCAATGCCATACCATATAATGAAGGAATCGGCATCGATTTGGGAATTAAGGTCTTGGCTGTATGTTCTGACGCAAAGACATACAACAATATCAATAAAATGCAAAGAATAAAGATACGGGAAAAAAGAAAACGCAGGTTGCAGCGTTCCCTATCAGGAAGAGATGAGAAAAACAAGAAAGGAGGGAGTTACTGTAAAACAAGAAACATAATAAAAGGCGAAAAAGAACTTTTAAAGCAAACCAAAGGCTAACAAATATTTGTCAAGACTACTTACCTCAGACAACCTCTGAAATGTGAATGCGGAAATGTGATTGACCGGGATTACCAGGCAGCGTTGAATCTGAAAAGATATGGAGAAATCGCTTTACCATCGGTATCTTGACCTTTTCAAGTCAATAGATATACTGATACGTTGGTCAGGAATCTATGCTTATGGAGTGTACAAGGAACGGTGAGTAGTTAAAATTTGATAAAAGCATACACGGCGAAGCAGGAATGGAACATAAAAGTTTGTCGCTTTTTATAAGTTTTCAGTAACGGTATTTAAAAATGATGGAAAAGGGGAAAGAAAAGGGCAGTAAATTATTGGAAATGTGCGATGAGTTAGGTCTTGTGGAGGAAGAAAAGGAGGCGGCATTAAAATTCCTTTCGGGGGAGGCGGGCGAGGAGATCCTCTCTACATTTAAGTTTCGGGATATGACCGAACTTACTTCCGACGCGCTTTGGGCCATTTCAAATGAAGCTGTGCGCGGGGAGAATAATGAGAAGATTAAAAAGATATTTTTGCTGCTCTTTGCTATGGGAGAGGTCACCTGTTATCGATTAATTGACAGAACATACATAAATTATCAAAGGCTTAAGGGAGTTGATCCGGTAAAGCGGGCGGCAGTCTGTGGAATGAGTACAGGTATGGCTAGTTATAGATTCTCTTCCCATGCGGTTACAGAATTGATTTCTGTTGCGGATGGCAGGGCAGAGAATATTAAAAAAGCTTTGGAATATAAGAGCTTAACAAATTATGGCCGCCTTGTGCTGCTCACCGTGTATTTTGCACATAAATATCAAAACGACAAGAAAATAAAGGCGGTGGAAAAAGAAGATTTCGCACTGATGCAGGAGTATGAGAGCATACTGATGGAGGCACTCTGTCAAGTTTATGATAAGCATATGGGGGAGAAAGAAAAGGGAAAACTTCTTGATGCCATTGCTTCGGATAAGGTGCCGCAGGAATTCTTAAATTGCAAGGGAAAGCCGATTGGACGAATGTTTTGGCTGATTGCGGCCGCGGCATACTTTAATTATCCGCTGTCGGGCAAACTGGAAAATATTGTCAGAATCTGTGTGGCAGTAAACTGGAAAGATACCTTGGATTCCATACGCGGGATCAGTTATGGATTCCCGCTGGATATCAGCGAGGTGGGAGGAAATTTTGATAAGGTTTTTGGCATTGATTCAAAAAAATATATTTATTGGGCGATGCAAAAGAATTTTGATCATATTTTAAAAGAGCAGGTTTTACACAATCTGGAATTTTATTTAAGTGTGATGGAAAAGGCGGAGATCAGCGACGCTAATCAGATGCTTTCTTATATAGAGCCTGTGCATCCTACGGTGTATCGAAAGCTTGTGGAGGAGAAGAGAACGGCGTACAGGGAGCGTGTGATTGCGGAGATTACAAAGAAGGATATTCAGGCGGATGCGGATGCGGCAAGACCTTATCTGCGCGGGTATGGGGAGCAGGATTCTCTGTATAACTGTTTTCTGGGTAATAATAAAAATAATTTTTACAATGGCGGATATGATTACGCGGTCGTAATTGGTTTTGACCGGATTTTTAAGGAGGAGGAATTTTTCCGCCGCTGTGAGGTTTATATGACATTCCGGCACGCTTCTTATTTTTTCCGCAATCTGATTGAAAAGCAAAATAAAAATGCCGGGGAGGGAAACAAAGTAGATCCAAAACGGGTGGAGAAAGTATTCTTAGATTTTGAGGAAGAAAATTTGCCGATGTATTACCGGGTGCAGGCGGTCAGCACAATAGGAAATGGTCTGTACAGCAACACGGAGAAAGATTTTCTTGTGGGTGTTATGGAATATTTTTCTAAATGCTTAAAGGAAAATCGCGAGGAAACCGTGGGCGCGTTTCTTAATGCGGATGCCTATGCGCGTCAGGCTGGGCTTAAACTGTTAAGCCAGAATGCGGAGGAGTACAAGAAAGAAATTCTAAAATATGCGCAGGATAGCTCGAAGGCGGTAAAGGAAGAGCTGTTTAAGATTTTATCGGCGAAGAAGAATTGGGAGAAAGAAATTAAGGAGCTGGTAAATTCAAAAAAAGCCGCGGAGCGGGAGTTTGCGATCCGCGTGCTGCTTGGCTGGCAGAAGGATGGCGCGGATTATAAGGAATTTTTTGCGCAGGCGATGGAGAAAGAAAAGAATGCGAAGGTGCGGGAAGTTTTGGGAAACGCGCTGGGAATGGAGAGTGATACCGTAAAGAGCAGCGATGGTTCTGGGGTGGTTTCCCGCGAGGAGATGGTGAAGAGTCTGCATAAGGGAAATCGAAAGCGCGGTCTTTTATGGGCGTATGAAACTCCATTTTCCGCGGTGCATATGACCTCTGGCGAAGTGGCGGCGGAGGAGTATTTGCAGGCGATTCTTCTGTGTTATAATTCTGCGGACGGCTGCGGGGTGAGCAAGAATGCGCAGTTTTTGGCGGAGGTGTTGCGCGCGGATGAATTTGCGGTATATGTAAGTGAGTTGTTTGACAAGTGGCTTGCGGCGGGCGCGGAATCGAAGAAACGCTGGGTTTTATATGTGGCAGCCATCCACGGCGGCAGCGATATTATCACAAAATTTGAGCGTCAGATTAAGGAGTGGCCGCAGGCATCAAGGGGGGCGATCGCGTGCGAGGCAGTAAAGGCACTTAGTTTAAGTCCTCTGCCACAGGCATTGCTTATTGTGGATGGGATTGCGCGCAAATTTAAGTTTAAGCAGGTGCGGGCAGCAGCGGGCACGGCACTTGAATTTGCGGCATCCGAACTTGGGATTACAAGGGAGGAGTTGGCGGATCGGATTGTGCCGGATTTGGGGTTTGATGAAAAGATGGAGCGTCGTTTTGATTACGGGACGCGGGCTTTTCTTGTAACGATTACCCCGGCACTTGAAATTGAAGTGTTTGAGGCGAAGGAAGCGAAGGAGGGCGAAAACTCCACACAAAATTTGGTGCGCGGAAAGAAATTAAAGAATCTTCCTGCGCCGGGCGCGAAGGACGATGCAGAGATAGCAAAAGCGGCTTACGAGGAGTTTAAGCAGTTAAAAAAGCAGATGAAAGCTACGATAACAAGTCAGCGGGCGCGGCTTGAGATGGCACTTTCCACATCTAGGGAGTGGAGTGTTCCTGCCTGGGAGCAGTTCTTTGTAAAGAATCCGCTGATGCATCAGTTTGCGATGGGATTGATCTGGGGAATTTATGAGAAGGGAAAACTGGTGCAAAGTTTTCGCTATATGGAGGATGGATCGTTTAACACAGCGGAGGAGGATGAGTATGAACTTCCAGAAAATGGAAAAATTGGTCTGGTGCATCCGGTGGAACTGACAAAGGAAGAGAAGGAAAGCTGGGAAGGGCAGCTTGAGGACTATGAGATTACTCAGCCGTTTCAGCAGTTAAAGCGTTCGGTTTACACGGTGACAGAGGAGGAGAGGGAAGCGCGAAAGCTGACGCGCTTTAATGGGAGGACGCTGAATGATTTGTCGCTTTCAAGCAGGCTTACCGGGCTTGGCTGGTATCGCGGCTCTGTGCAGGATGGCGGGGGATTCTATACGTATTACCGCGAGGATACGGAGTTGGGGCTTGGTGTGGAACTACATTTTTCCGGAAGTTATGTGGGCGGTTCCAACGAGGAGATCACGATTTATGACGCGAGATTTTACCGGGCGGGAACAATTCGGCGGGGAAGCTATATCTATGATGAGACCGAGGGGGACAAGGCATGTTTGATGAAGGATATCCCGGCGAGATATTTTAGTGAGGTGGTATGGCAGATTACAAAGGCGACGATGTAAAGGGGGAAAAGCGATGAGAAAAGGTTTTAAAATGAAATTGTATCCGGGGATGGCTAAGGAGTATGAACGCCGCCACAATCTTTTGTGGGATGAGATGAAAGAGATGATCCATGCTTACGGCGGGAGCAATTACTCGATCTTTCTTGACCCGGAAACCAATTTCTTGTTTGGATATCTGGAAATCGAGGATGAAGAACTTTGGGCGCGCAGCGCGGATACGGAAATCTGTCGGAAATGGTGGGATTATATGGCGGATATTATGGAGACAAACCCGGATCACAGTCCGGTAAGCGAAGATTTAACAATGGTATTTCATCTGGATTAAGATGATTGGAAATTTGCGAGGGGCAGTTTATTGATCTGCGCAGGATTTTTGTATTTGGGGGAGATTATGGAAGAGCGAAGCGGAAAGCGGGAGTACTTAGATCTGTTGAGAACAGAGTTATTAAAGCAGAGGGAAATTTATCTCGCGCTAAAGGAAGGACATGGGGAGAGTGTCTGTTACAAGCCCTACCAGGATGAGGAATGGGGGACGCAGGATGCAAATTATACGGCGCGCCTGCGTCTTGCCCACTATCTTTTGTATGGGAGGGAGGGGGATGAAAAAAGCATTGTCTGGCTCTTTGAGGAGGAATTAAAAGACCGCGAGCAAAATTCCTTTCAGGGGATTGGATCGGCACTTGAGATTTTGACTTTCCTGCTTAAAAAATATAATGCGGAAAATAAGTATAGCGATCTGTTTGCGCGTGCAAAAAATGCGAATTTTGACTGTGCGTGCGGGTACGATACCGAACTGGTAATAAGTGAGGATCTGGCGGAAAATAATCTTTTAGATTGTATTTATCTGTGTCAGGAACTGGAATATAAGCCGGAGATGGAAGTACTTGTCGCGCAGTGGAAGGATTCGGTAAACGAGTGGGATGGGAGGACGAGAGAGGAGTTGATTCGGTTCTATACTTTTTTGGGAAAGAATGAGGAAAATGAATCCCTTTATCTGGCGCAATTAGAATTGGCGAAATCAGGAAAATTGCGGGATCTGGTTTTGCAGTACGAAAAGATAATCCGGTATTATATTGGAATGGGAAAAATTGGAATAGCACATCAATATCTTGACGAGGCCAGAGGATGCGCGGATGAGAAAACGATTCAGGGAACAAATCTGTTTCAGAGAATATTTGAGGAGGCATTTGAAATTGTTTATCTTGAGAAAGAGAGGGCATTAGATACAGAAAAAACAAAAGAATTGTGGGAGTGGGCAAAACAAGCATCAGTGTGGTTAAAGTATAGAAATTTCTATACAAAGGCAATTGCGGCGGCAAAAGCGATGGAAGATCCCTATGTATCGCAGCTTGAGAGGAAATATAGGGCGTGGGAAAAAACATGGGAAATTAAAAGGGAAGTGAAACCGCAGGAGTAATTCTGTCCATTTCCTGAATTTTAATAGAGTCCGCAGAAGTTTTTTGATTGAAATTGTTCCGGAATTGTGGTAGAATGGACGGGTGAGACTGTATGTAAAGAGAGGACAAATTATGCGGAAAAATCATCTTGCTGCGCCCATTGTAAAATGGGTGGGAGGAAAACGACAACTTTTAGATGATTTAGCACCACTATTTCCGAAACGGGTATCTTCCTACTGTGAGCCTTTTTTGGGGGGAGGTGCCGTTTTATTTAAACTGCAACCTAATATCGCATATGTGAATGATATCAATTTTGAGCTGATCCAGATGTATGAGGTGATCCGGGATAATGTCGAAGAATTGATTGTCGAGCTGGGTAAGCATCCAAATCAGGAAGAACATTTTTATAAGGTTAGAGATTGGGACAGGGATAAGGAACGGTATCAGCAGCTTGGCAGGATAGAGAAGGCGGCGCGGATTATTTATTTAAATAAAACCTGTTACAACGGACTTTTCCGGGTGAATAATTCGGGGGAGTTTAACGCCCCGTTCGGACATTACAAAAAGCCAACTATTGTAGATATCCCAACTTTGCGGGCCGTCAGCAATTATTTTCAGAAAGCGCAGATAAGTTTTAGCAGTGTGGATTATAAAGAGGTTCTTGAAAAGGTGACGAGGGGGACTTTCGTCTATTTAGATCCGCCCTATGATCCGGTTTCCGGCACGGCAAATTTTACGGGCTATACCAAGGGGGGCTTTGATCGCGCAGAGCAGATTCGGCTTAGAGAGTGCTGTGACGAGTTAAATCGGCGCAAAATTAAATTTATGCTTTCCAACTCAGCGACCGATTTTATCAAGGAGCAGTATGCGGCTTATAATATCACCATTGTAAAAGCGAACCGCGTGATCAATTCCAAGGCGACAAAGAGGGGGCAGGTGGACGAGGTTGTGGTGAGAAACTATGAGTGAGCAGACAAAAAGTAAAAATGATCTCGCGTGGGAGGCTTTGTTTGAAAAATATGAGATTTTATCGCGGATTGAGGCGGAGGGGAAATTTATTATTTCTGCATCGCAGATAAAGGAATACCGCGAGCCGCGTCTGATGGCAAAATTTGATCATGGGATCAATCTGCCGCAGATTTTTTCAGAGAATGATCTCGCTATCCTGCCCATCTCCAGAGGGGATTATGTGATCTCTTATTTTAAGGCATATCAGCCTTTTGAGACACTTGATACCACAATCACATACACCCGTCTGCCCTTTGGGCTTCAAAGTTTTGACATGAATAATATTCCGAGTGAGGCGATCGCGATAAACGCCGCTTTGGCTTGTGGAATGCTCTCTGATTTTTTGGAGGAGGATCTTCTCTATCCTACGGTGGCCGGGCGCATGGGATCGGGACAATTTGATTTTTATATTCAGAATTTCCATACCAAGATGCCGACGGCAGTTTCTGTAAATAATTCCCAAATTGAGATTGACGCGGCATTTGAGGGAGAGAAAAGTCTCGCACTGTTTGAGGCAAAGCGCGATCTCTCGGACGATTTCTTGGTGCGGCAGCTCTACTATCCGTTTCGGACGTGGAGCAGCCGCATAACAAAGAAGGTCAGACCCGTTTTTCTTGTGTATTCCAACGGGATTTTCCATCTGTATGAATATAAGTTTTCTAATCCGGATTTGTATAATTCACTGGTTCTTATCCGACATAAAAATTATTCCATTGAAGATACAGCAATTGCTCTCTCTGATCTGAGGGAAGTCGCTTTGCATACGCAGATAGTCGCAGAACCTGAGATTTCCTTTCCGCAGGCAAACCGCTTTGAGCGCGTGATCAATCTCTGCGAATTGTTAAATACAAGGGAGTTAAGCCGCGAGCGCGTTACGGAGGAATATGCCTTTGATCTCAGACAGACCAATTATTATACGGATGCGGCAAGGTATCTGGGATTGTTGGAAAAACATTATGATGGGCATAAGCCGGTCTACTCTTTAAGCGCGCTCGGGAGGCGCGTGATAAATTTAAATTACAGGCAGCGGCAGCTGGCATTTTGCGAGGCGATTTTGCGGCACCGCGCGTTTCGGGAAACTTTTGATTTTTATATGGAAACGGGCGCGATGCCGGATAAGGCGAAAATTGTCGCCATTATGCAAAGATCAAATCTCTATAAGGTGGAGAGTGAGAGTACTTATATTCGCCGCTCTTCCACCATCAGCGGCTGGATTCACTGGATGTTTGGCTTAACGTAAGCCTTCTCTTTTCAAGCAGTGCGGTGATCGCCGCGATAACGCTGCTCTCTAACAGAAGATAGAGGGACTGCCATAATGCCTTTTTAAAAGCAGGTACGGAGAAGAGAGTCCCAAAAATCGAGTGAATATAAAGGATAAGAAAAAGCCCGGTAATACTGATGCTAATTATAATGCCATGTGAATTTGAGGTTTTTAGAGTAAATACAACGCAGATAATAAAAATACTCAGTTCACCGAGCGCGAAAAGATGGTATAGTACATTTAAAAATTTGCCTAGCTGCGCGGCTTCAAGACCGAGGGGATAATACTCATTCTGTATCCACTGTGTACTGACGAGGGCGAGAAGAATTCCTGCGGCAAGAAAGA
The DNA here is from genome assembly GCA_910577165.1 of uncultured Lachnospiraceae bacterium. GTDB lineage: Bacteria > Bacillota > Clostridia > Lachnospirales > Lachnospiraceae > RGIG4057. Next base: position 24,892 of record CAJTLX010000002.1, on the reverse strand, counting down.
GGCTGGCGGCGATGGTCAGAATGATTTTTGACTCGGTTCTCTGGCTTTTTGTGATATGGTCGGAAAGCAGAAAATGAGCGTCAAAGAGGAGCAGGGGAAGGATAATGACAATAAAGGGCAGGACAGTAAAATAGATCGGTAAAGCTCCATATAAATTGGAAAAAATGGTAAGACTCGCTCCAGCAATAAGAAGCAGAAGGGTAAGCCCAATAAATTCTTTGATTCCTATATGTTTTTTGAATTTTTTCATGTAGGCGATCTGTTTTGTCTCCCGTTTTTTTTCTGCGACTTCTGATTCCCTGAATGCCCGCGCAAGTGCTGCACAGTCCGGGCAGACCAAGAGATGTTCTCTGATCATGGTCTGAGAATCCATAGAGCAGAGATCGTCCATATAGGATGGCAATAAGTCCCGGATAATATCGCAGCTTATCTTGTAATTGGTCAAATTTTTATTACAGTTAAAATTTTTATTTTTTTCTTCCATTTTTATTTTCCCTTCCTTTCCATAAAATTTCTTTTCCGCGATAAAAAGTGACGCGCGCCCAGTTTTCATTTTTCCCCATAATTTCCCCGATCTCGCCAAAGGTCAGTTCGCCCGTGATGCGCAGATAGATCACTTCGCGCATGGCAGGCGGCAGCTTCTGCATTTCCTTAAACACCTCCATCAGTTCAAGCTTTGCGATCACTCGCCCGTCGAAATTGCTACTCTCCAAGAAAAGATCCTCTGTCCCATCAAGGGCAACAGGAATTTCGCGCTTGGTTTTGTGGTAGTGGCGATAGAGCAGATGTTTTGCAATCTGACAAAGCCAGCTTGAAATTTTACAGCTTCCATCAAAGCGTTCAATGGATTTGTAAGCCTGCAGAAAGGTTTCCTGCGTCAAGTCCTCCGCAAGCTGTTCATTTTTGCAGATGGAATACAGAAAACGATATACGATCTCAGCGTTTTGTTCGTATAATTCTTCCATCTTGACCTCCTCTCGCATATATATCCGACTTGGAGCGGGATTCGTTACAAGAAATTTAAAAATTTTGCAATTTTGTGCAGGAAACAAGTGAATCAGCCCGATATTTATTCTACAATTGTAGAATAAATATCGGGCTGGGAAGGTAAAAAGTAGATGATTTTCATTTTTATTGTTTCTGATTTTCGCGATATTTTTGTACAAAGGTCTGAATCCGGCTGGTCTGATCTAAAAATTCGCTGATGGAAGCGTCATGATTGAGCGCGTCAATCAGTTTTGCAATATATTTGCTCATATCCGCCGTCAGATAATACTCGCGTTTAAGCAGCTCGTCCGGCTGATAGATAAGGTTTGTGGTGATAATGCGATCGAAGAGTCCTTCATTATATGCCTTATCAAATGTCTCCAGCCCGTTAGTAAACAGACCGAAAGTAGAGCAGATAAAGATGCGTCCGGCATCGCGCTTTTTTAATTCCTGCGCGACATCGAGCATACTCTCGCCGGAGGAGATCATATCGTCGAGAATTACCACATCCTTGCCCTTTAGGTTTTGACCAAGAAATTCATGCGCGATAAGCGGATTGCGCCCATCCACGATTTTGGAGTAATCGCGGCGTTTGTAGAACATCCCAATATCAAGTCCGAGTACGGTCGCAAAATAGACCGCTCTGCCCATCGCCCCCTCGTCCGGGCTGATTGCCATCATATGATCCGCATCGATCGTCAGATCGGGAACATTATTTAGGAGTGCTTTGATAAACTGGTAGGTCGGCATAATTGTCTCAAAACTCTTTAGAGGGATCGCGTTCTGCACGCGCGGATCATGCGCATCGAACGTAATAATATTTTCCACGCCCATATTGACAAGCTCCTGCAATGCGAGTGCGCAGTCGAGGGATTCCCTTGTATTTCTCTTGTGCTGGCGGCTCTCATACAGGTATGGCATAATCACCGTGATGCGGCGCGCCTTGCCGTTTAATGCTGCAATAATGCGTTTTAGATCCTGGAAATGGTCGTCTGGCGACATATGATTTTTATGTCCGCAGACGGTGTAGGTCAAGCTATAATTACAAACATCCACTAAAAGATAGAGATCGTCTCCGCGCACACTCTCCCTAATCAGACCTTTCGCCTCACCAGTGCCAAAGCGGGGACATTGTGCCTCAATCAGATAATTATCCCGCTCATAACCAGTAAAGGCAATGGTTGATGCATGCTCGTGTTCTCGTTCCCTTCTCCATTGTACAATATAATCGTTGATCTTTTGTCCAAGTGTGCGGGAACTTTCCAGTGCCACGATACCTAAAGTTCCGACCGGGATGGTTGCTGAATACTTTTCCTGCGGCATGATATTACCCTCCAAAGTGATTTTGTTGCCTTATTATAGCATTTTCGCGGTTTTCCTTCAAGAGAAAATGCACAAGAAAACGCGAATTGTGAAAAATGTATATCCTAGAAGAGCTTTTTGCGAAGTCGAATATCCTCCCCGACAATTTTTAAAACGGTATAATTGCCAGTAATGCGGGAAAAAATACGCTCGCTGTAATTATTTTTTAACTGATCAATCGAGAAGTTTGTTGAGATAATGGTAGCCTTTTTTCCAAGCAGCCTCTCATTGATGCACTGGTAGAGCTGCGAGGAGATAAAGGTATTGTTTAGCTCGGTGCCGAGATCGTCGATAATCAGAAGATCACAGTCGCGAATATGGGTAAACTGATCCGCCGCCTCGCTGTACTCCTCCTCCTGCTCGGTCTGGCGTGTAAATTTGCGGCGTTCCAAAATATCAAAAAGCTCGAATGCGGTTAGATAAATAACCGTATGTCCGGAAAAAATTAACTCCCGTGCAATGCAGTTGGTGAGAAAGGTCTTGCCCACACCGGTATTGCCGTAGATTAAGAGATTGCCCGGTTTCGTATCAAAATCCGCGATAAACTCTTTGGCGCGCGCTACCACATGGTGCATATGTTCCCGCGGTGGTGTTTTTACGGATTCTTCAATATAGTCATCCGGATAGTAGGCATAGGAGAAGGTGTCAAAATTTTCCTTTTCGATCGCCTGCCGGACATTGGCCTGCGAGTAGAGCAGATCCACGATCGCCTGCTGGAAACAATGGCATTTTTCCCTGCCAATAAAGCCAGTATCAGAGCAATCCGGACAGAAGTATTTTGGTTTTAGATAGTCTTCCGGGTACCCGTGGGCGACAAGTAATGCCCCTTTTTCGGCGGAGAGTGCATTATTTTTTTCGCGCAGGGAGGAAAGTGCTTCCGGACTGCCGCTTAGTGAGAGTTTGGCACTTTGAACGGATCCATGCGCGATCGCATCGTCAATCTCTTTTAGACGCGGGATTTTTAGGTAGACTTCCTCGCGCCGCGCCATGGCTTCACGATGGCTTTTTAAGCGTCTTGCGTCATATTCGCGCAGTATGGAATTATACTGATGATTCTTAATCGGCATGTGTGCAGTCCTTTCTTAATAGCATCTCCTCCAGCGCGGAATAGTCGGAGGCAGTATATTTGCGTTGCGGGAACGCGGTAAAACGGTTTGAGGATGGCGGGGTGATTTCCGGTTTTGACTTTATCGGTTTTTTGCGGGCAAATTCGGAGTCAAGTACGGCGATATCCGCTTTGTTCTTGATTCCCGCCGTATGCCAGTTAGTAAGGATCTTGTCGGTGTACTTAAAATCCGGTCTGGAGGTGGAGAGCATTGTGCGATTGCAGGCCTCCTCAATAATCTCCCCATTAAAACCGAAGGTGGCAAACCAGCGGTGGATATATTTTAGCTCAATGCTGCCCGGTGCGCGGTTTAGGCCAAAAGCCCGATTGACGATCGTGTAGCCCTGGCTGTATATTGCGGTTTCTACTTCCGCTTTTTCTATGTTATCCACACCTGCCTGTGCCCAGGCAATACCGACGGCCTCAATATAGGAGGTACTTTTCTTATTTCGTGAGGCGCAGTATTCATATAGATAGGTGATAAGCTCTGTAGAGAATCCTAAACTCTCATAGAGGAATAAAAGCGTCTGCACATCGGAGGGCTTTAACAGCCGTCCAAGTATCCGCTCTAAATGGGAGATCAGTTTTTTTACCTCATCGAGAGAGGTCAGTGCGGTAATCTGTGCGTTTGAGTAATCCGGCTTCTCAAAATGGCAGCAGGAAGACTCTTCTGCCTCCTCTTTGTCCGCATCGGAACTTTCCGCGGTTTTCTTTGGAGGTGGCTCCTTAGTGCAGGAAGATTCCTTTAGCTCATTGTCCGGCATAAGGGGCAGAAAGACGATATCCGTGATCGAGTTCGCATTATCGCGCGTAAGCTTTATCAGTTTTTGTTTTTCCCAGTATTTTAGGGCGCGCTCAATATCTTTCTCCGTCTCCTCAAGCCGGTCAGCGATAAGGGAGAGCGTAATGCTGTCTGGATCGCTCGCAAGGCGCAAAAGATAGAGATAAACTTTGACATATGATCCGTTCGCCTGCGGCATATAATGGTCAATAAAGGCATTTGAGATAATGGTATATTCATTTTTGGCTCCATGTGAGAGTGTGAGTACGGCAGACATGGCTTCCCCCCTAAGCATTTAAATTGAATTTTGTTGCAAACAGAGTATAGCACAAGGATAAGAAAAAGAAAAGAAGCGAGTTTGTACTAAACAAGTCGGGGATAACTTTGTGGATAACGTGGATAATGTGGATAATGTGGACAAAAGAAAACTGTTCTACAATTGTAGAATAAAGAGGAGCCAGCTTTCCCGCAAGAATGCTTGTAAACTGCCGCTCTCAAAGAAAATCGTCTACTTTTGTAGAAAGAGTTGCGGAAAAAAGAATCCACAACCATAACCGCAAAGAGAGCGTTGATAAGGTTGTGGATAATGTGGATAACTTAGTTCTTTAATATCGCTTCGCCAACATTTACGATATCTCCGGCTCCCATAGTTATCAACAAGTCGCCGTGTTTACAATGGGATAATAAAAATTTTTGAATTTCTTCAAAAGATGGGAAATAATACACATCCTTCCCGGCACTTTTTAGTTTTTTCGCGAGATCGCGTGAGGAAATATCCCCCGGATCTTTTTCGCGCGAAGCATAGATGTCGGCAAGCACAATCTTATCCGCAAGGGAGAGAACCCGAATAAAATCGTCAAAAAGGAGCTTGGTGCGCGAGTAGGTGTGCGGCTGGAAAACACACCAGAGTTCCCGGTGTGGATAATGTCTCGCCGCAGTTAGAGTGGCGTGGATTTCTGACGGGTGATGTGCATAATCATCCACAACCGTGACTCCATTTACCACGCCCTTTTTCTCAAAGCGTCGCTTCGCGCCGCCAAAATGGTGCAGGGCGGAGATAATGGCAGAAACCGGAACCCCCAAAAGGTCTGCCATCGCTGCTGCCGCAACGGAGTTTGAGATATTGTGCGCGCCGACGACATGGAGGGAGATATGCGCAATACAGGTATTTCCGCGCATCAGATCATAGCTGCCGAAATCATTTTCATCATAAGTAATATTTGCAGCGGTATAGTCGTAGGTTTTTCCCTTTCCCTCAAGTCCGTAGGTGGTGATGGAAGCATTAAGCCCCTCGGTCAGTACATTAAGCCCTTCAATATCTCCCTGGATCACCAGATGACCGCCCTCAAGTTTTTCCATAAAAAGGCGGAAAGAGTTGCGGATATCCTCGATATCTTTAAAGAAGTCTAGATGTTCCGCTTCTATATTGAGAATAATTTCATGGCGTGGATAAAAATGGAGGAAGCTGTTGGTGTACTCGCAGGATTCCACAATAAAATGATCGGAGTGTCCCACACGCGAACTGCTGCCGATCGGTTCTAACACCGCGCCAAGGGAGATGGTCGGGTCAAGCCCCGCCTCCAAAAAAATCATGGAGAGCATCGAGGAAGTTGTTGTTTTTCCGTGCGTTCCCGCCACGCCGATGGCATCTTTATATTGGCGCATAAGCTGACCCAAAAACTCGGCGCGGCTTAAAAGTGGAATGCCAAGCTTTTTGGCGGCAGCAAATTCCGGGTTATCCTCACGGATGGCAGCAGTATAGACAACAAATGCAAATATTGATGAGATATGCGCTTCCTCCTGGGAGTAGAATACAGAAATTCCCATCTGTTCTAACCGTTCACAGACCGGGCTATGATTTTGGTCGGAGCCGCTTACTAGAAAGTGACGGGAGTGCAAAAGTTCTGCAAGTCCGCTCATGTTCGAGCCTCCTATCCCAATAAAGTACACGGGAACGGGATGACAAAAATCAATTTCATACATTGTAATTACCATATCCTTTCCAATCTCTTTTCTAATTTTTTACAGAAAAAAAGAGATCTGATTTTTTCGGGTTTGTTTCTTTTGAGATCCTACTATATTATATAGGAACGTGTTCCAGCTTCACTTTTAAAACCCTGTCCCCATTATAATCCTCTTGCATTTTTAAGTAAAATGGATTTTTGATTCAAATATTGCGAAAAAGAAAAGCAATTTATGTTTGTTAAACTATACAAAAAAACTTGCAAGAGAAAAGAATTATTGATAAAATCAAATAAAATATGATTTTCTTTCCTTGGAAAAATTGTGAAAAACGTGGGTTAAGAATGGGAAAAAATGAAGAAATGTATCCAAACAAAGCAATTTTTAGCAAGTAATGAAGTATAAATAGCAATAATTGATAGGAAATACTTCTTAAAAGATGATAAAATAGAAATAGATAGCAAAAAAATCGTATGTTTTGTAATATCGCTTATGCAAAATATACAAAGATCATCTGGGAAAAGGAGAGGGATAAAGATATGCCTGGGAAGAAGAAAAAGGTTATCCTGATATCGGTTATCGTTATTGCCCTGATTGCAGCGTTTATTGTCTACCGCAAGCTCAATCAGGCGGACAATTACCATGATAAATATGCAGGATACGATCTTGACAGCGATGTGCAGGGCGTAAGCCGGGATTCCACCTATGCAAAGTACCTGCAGCTTTACGGGGAGAAGGCAAAGCCTTCTGTGGATGTGGAAGTCGATCTGTTCCATTACACAGATGCTACTAGAATCAGTGTGATGGAGGGCTATGAGGGTGAGGATAAGGTTCTCCATATGGAGGATGAAGCCAAAGTTTCATGGCAGGTGGATATCCCTGAGAGCGGCCTGTACAATATGTACATTGAATATTACCCGATCGAGTCGCGCGGGGTGGATATTGAGAGAGCGTTTTACATTAATGGAACCCTCCCTTTTTCCGGCTCGGATGACTTGGCTTTCTCGAGAGTCTGGGGGGATAAGAACGAGGTTCGCGAGGATAATCAGGGCAATGAAATTCGTCCGACACAGGTGGAGCTTGCGCGCTGGCAGAGTGCGTACTTCAAGGATTTCATGGGATATTATACGGAGCCGTACCAGTATTATTTTGAAGCCGGTGCAAATACCATTACCTTCGAGGCGATAAACGAGCCGATGATAATTCGCCGCCTGGTCATTGCAGCGATCGATGAACAGCCGGATTATGCAAGCTATATTGCAGCTGTGGATAAGAATACATACAAGAACGCAGATACTGTATTTGAACAGAAGATACAGGGTGAGGATTCTACATTCCGCTCCGCCCCGTCACTGTATGCGACTTATGATCGCTCCTCCGCAACAACGGAGCCGTACAGTTCCGCAAAGATCAAGCTGAACATGATCGGCGGGCAGGCATGGAAAATGTCCGGACAGTGGATCGAGTGGGATATTACGGTGCCGGAAGATGGACTGTATGAAATCTCCATTAAGGGACGACAAAACTATCAGCGTGGTTTTGTTTCGAACCGTGCCCTCTATATTGACGGTGTAATCCCGTTTAAAGAGGTTTCCGCGATTGCATTTAAGTATAATAACGCCTGGGATATGCTCACTCTCTCCGACGAGGAGGGAAATCCTTATCAGTTCGCACTGACGGCGGGTACACATACGCTCCGTCTTGAAGTGACACTCGGCGAACTTGGCGAGATCTTAAATGAGATGGAGGACAGTGTCTTCCGCTTAAATCAGATGTACCGAAAGATCCTTGTGCTTACCGGTACGGAGCCGGATGAATTCCGTGATTATCAGCTTGGAAAGGTATATCCGGAGGTGATTGAAGCCATGGGGCTTGAGAGCAAGAGACTTTACCGTATGGTGGATAAGGTTGTGGAGTATTCGGGACAGAAGGCCTCCCAGATTGCGGCGGTGCAGACACTTGCCACACAGCTTGAACGCTTTGAGAAGGATCCGGATAAGATTCCTAAGACATTGGGGAATTTTAAGGAGAACATAAGTTCGATTGGAACTTCCATTCAAACCCTCTCCGAAGCACCTCTCGATATTGACTATATTGTGGTGGCGGCAGCAGGGCATAAGGTAAAAGCGACAAAGGAAACCTTCTTAAAGAAGGCGGGACATGAGGTTCGCTCCTTTATCTCCTCTTTTACCGAGGATTATAATTCACTTGGAAATGTCTACGACAAGGACGAGGCGATCACCGTCTGGATGCTTTCCGGACGTGACCAGAGTACGATTTTAAAGACGATGATCGATGATACCTTTACCCCGGAACATGGGATTGGAGTAAATGTCAAACTTGTTGAGGCGGGTACGCTTCTTCCGGCGACTGTGGCTGGCACGGGACCGGATATAGCTCTTTCCGTCGGATCAGGAGAACCGGTCAACTACGCACTGCGCAATGCGTCGGTGGATTTAACTAAGTTTGATGGTATCGAAGAGGTGCTTTCCCACTATTATCCGAGCGCGTATGCCCCATACAAGTTTAATGGAGGGGTTTACGCCATTCCGGAAACATCGAATTACAATGTATTGTTTTACCGCTCTGATATTATGGAGGAGTTAGGGCTTGAAATTCCGCAGACCTGGGATGATTTTATCAATATCTTGCCGATTATCCAGCAAAATAATATGAGCGTTGGTATCCCAAGTGTGTACAACAGCACAACCGCACCGGATCTGACCAATTTAATGGATCTTTTGTTCCAGAACGGCGGCGAACTATATAACGGTACTGGCGAATCAACCTCAATTGACGAGGAGGCAGGGGTTAAGGCATTTGAGATGCATACAAGGTTTTTTACCCATTACAAATTGCCGACTCTGTACAATTTTGTAAACCGTTTCCGCTCGGGCGAGATGCCGATTGGAATCAGCTCCTACAGCACATACAACACGCTTGTCGTGTTCGCACCGGAAATTCGCGGACTCTGGGATTTCACATTGATTCCTGGCACACTCAAGGAGGACGGCACAATTGACCGCTCTGCAAATGCCTGGGGCAACTGCTCAATGATGCTTACCGGTTCAAAAAATGAGGAGAAGGCATGGGAGTTTTTAAAATGGTGGGCATCCGCAGAAACGCAGCTTCGCTTTGGGCGTGAGCTTGAGAGCGTTATGGGCTCTTCCGCAAGATATGCAACAGCAAATGTGGATGCGTTTGAAGGTCTGGCGTGGAGCAGCAAACAGATGAAAGTTTTGCGCGAGCAGTGGGCGTGGACAAAAGGAAACCCGGAGGTTCCAGGAAGCTACTATACCTCAAGACATTTGGTTAATGCCGTCCGCAAGGTAGTTGCGGCGAACGAGGATCCGCGCGAGACACTGCTTGACTACACAAGGACGATCAACGAGGAACTGACAAAGAAGCGCAAAGAGTTCGGGCTTTCCATCGCAGAATAGAAAGGAGGAAAAGAGTATGTCATTCATGCAGAAATATATGAATAGAAAGAAAAAGAATTTTCACATTGCAATGTATAAGGCAAAGCGCTCGAAGACCTGTTATCTGTTCCTCCTGCCATACGCACTTATCTTTACGCTGTTTTATATTGTGCCGGTGGTAATGTCCATCTGCCTGAGTTTTACTTACTACAATGTATTGGAAACGCCGCGTTTTGTCGGACTTCGCAACTACATTGACCTGTTTTTGGCAGACGACGTGTTTTTAACGTCCGTCACAAACACCTTCGCGATCGCGGCGATCACAGGACCGCTCGGCTACCTTGCCTCCTTTTTGTTCGCGTGGTTTATCAATGAGTTGCCGCGCTATATCCGCGCATTTGCCGTATTGATCTTTTATGCGCCGACGATTTCCGGTCAGGTTTACTTAATCTGGGCGATCATGTTCTCCGGCGATGCTTATGGCTATGTGAATTCGTTTTTGATGAAGCTAGGGTTTATCAATGAGCCGATCCTTTGGCTGACCGACCCGAAATACATGATGCCAGTCATTTTGCTTGTTATCCTCTGGATGAGTCTTGGTACTGGGTTCCTCTCGTTTGTGGCAGGTCTCCAAGGTGTGGATCAGTCACAGTATGAAGCAGGTTACGTGGACGGTGTCAAGAACCGCTGGCAGGAGCTTTGGTATATCACACTTCCAAATATGAAGCCGATGCTTATGTTCGGCGCGGTTATGGCAATCACGCAGTCTTTTGGTGTCTGCGAGGTCACAATGGCACTCGCGGGCTTTCCAAGTACTGACTACGCGGCACGTACCGTCGTTACTCACCTTTTCGACTACGGTTCCGTTCGTTTTGAGATGGGTTATGCATCCGCAATCGCAACCGTACTTTTCATTACCATGATTCTTTGCAACAAGCTGATACAGTCGCTGCTTCGAAAAGTGGGAACCTGATAACAGACTGGGAAAGGTGAGGAAGGATATGAAAAAAATAAAAAGAAGAAAACCGAACAGGTCCAGGGGCGGCGATCTCGGAATCTATATCATGCTGATCCTGTTTGGTATTTTCATGGCGTTGCCGTTAGTATACGCGATCAGCAGCGCGTTCAAACCTCTGGATGAGATTTACCTGTACCCGCCGAAATTTTTCGTGCAGCACCCGACGATGGACAATTTCCAGGATCTCTTTGTTATCATGGGAAAATCCTGGGTACCATTCTCGCGCTACATATTCAATACCGTGATCATTACATTGATCGGTACAGTCGGGCATTTGATTTTCGCTTCGATGGGCGCGTATGTGCTTGCAAAATATGATTTTCCAGGCGGAAAAACATTTTTTAATATTGTTGTAACGGCACTTATGTTTTCTGGCTATGTACTCGGCATTCCGAACTATTTGATTATGACGGGGCTTGGCTGGGTGGACAGTTATCTTGCCGTTATCATCCCGGCATTTGCCTCCCCGATGGGACTTTTTCTGATGAAGCAGTTTATGGAAGGAATCCCGGACGCACTGATTGAGGCGGCAAAGATCGACGGTGCGAAGGAGTGGACGATCTACTATAAGATTGTAATGCCAATGGTAAAGCCGGCCTGGCTGACTTTGATTATTTTCTCAGTGCAGAATCTCTGGAATACCAAGGCATCAAACTATATTTATTCCGAGGAGTTAAAGACACTGCCATATGCACTGCAACAGATTATCAACGGCGGTGTATCCAGAGCTGGTGTCGGTTCGGCGGTAACACTCTTTATGATGATCGTGCCGATCGTAACCTTTATTTTATCACAGAGCAACATCTTAGAGACGATGGCAAGCTCCGGTATCAAGGATTAAGGGGGATGAGCATATGAATAGCAAAAAAATATTGCAAAGATTTGTTTGCCTGCTGCTCGCCATACTTCTTCTTTCACCAGCAGCTGCACTTAAGGCGGAAAACAATTATTACACCTACATCTATGATGTATTTGGTGATGAGAGAGAATCACCAGATGCTTACACTCCGCAGCTAAGAGTTCTCGGTGTTGATTTTGGAATCGGGGATTTTGCGCAACCGCAGGGAATGTATGCGAAAGGCGACAGGGTCTATATTGCGGATACCGGAAACAACCGGATTGTAGAGCTGCTTGCAGGTACTGAATCGCTCTCCTTAGTTCGCGTGATTGACAAATTTAACAATAATGGCGAGGAGGATACCTTCAACGCACCAAATGATATATTTGTCACGGATAGCGGCGATATCTATGTCTGCGATACTGAGAACAAGCGGGTCGTGCAGATGGACAATAATTTAAATATGGTTAAGGCATTGATTCAGCCAACGGATGAAACCTACGATGCATCACATGATTTCCTGCCGACAAAGGTGGTGGTGGACGCATCAGGGCGCATTTTGGTACTTGGGCGTAACGTGAATAAGGGTGTGATGCAGTATTCTCCGGAGGGAGTGTTTACCGGGTATATCGGCGCGAGTAAAGTTACCTTCTCGATGATTGACTATATCTGGAAAAAGCTTGCAACTAAGGCACAGAGGGAGCAGATGGAGCAGTTTGTGCCGACGGAGTACAATAATATCGCGCTTGACAAGGATGGTTTCGTCTATGTGACGACCTCGGTTTTCAGCGAGTGGGATTTAAAGGACGACAAGGCAAAGCCGATCCGAAAACTCAATTCGATGGGTTCGGATATCCTGATCAAAAACGGTGACACGCCTCCAATTGGAGATATCCAGTGGGGGGAGGGCGGCGGAGTAAAGGGTCCTTCAAAATTGATTGACGTTACCCCTTTGGAAAATGATATCTATTATGCGATTGACCGCACGCGCTGCCGTATCTTCGGGTATGACTCGCAGGGACAGCTTTTGTATGCGTTTGGCGGGAGCGGAAATATGTTGGGATATTTTTCTAATCCAGTTGCACTTGATCATATCGGCAACGATCTCTATGTGTTGGATGGCAGAATGAACAGCTTGACTAAGCTTGTACTGACCGATTACGGAAGACAGATTAACAGTGCGATCCTGGCATACCAGAAGGGGGATTATGATCTGTCCGCTGATTACTGGAGAGAAGTGCTTAGGATGAACAGTAACTACGATCTTGCCTATCTTGGCATTGGGCGCGCACTGCTGCGGCAGAATCGCTATAAAGAGGCGATGGAGTATTTCGAGTTAAAGTATTATGCTAAGGCTTACTCGAAAGCATTCAAGCTCTACCGGAAGGAATGGATTGAAGACCATATCGGATATTTTGTAGTCGGGCTTTTGATCCTGATTATTGTACCAAAGACCATAAAAACGATTAAGAAAGTCAAAAGGGAGGTGTCTGAGGAGTGAAGATAGTAGAAAAGATCAATAAAGATAGCTTAAAGGAATATAAAAGATCACTCAGGTTTTCCCTCCATGTGATTGGGCATCCGTTCGATGGCTTCTGGGATTTAATCCATGAAAAGCGCGGTTCTATAGCGGCAGCGAACACAATTTTGATCGCGGTGCTTTTGATCCGTATCTGGCGTTCACAGATGACAAACTTTATGTTTATCATGTATCGTCCGCAGAGTTTCAATGTTTTGATGTGCTGCCTGGAAATCCTTGTTCCAATCGTGATAGGATGTATTTCAAACTGGTGCCTGACCACACTTTTTGACGGGAAGGGCACATTAAAGAGTATTTACATGGCAGTCTGCTATGCGTATACGCCATATGTTTTGCTCCAATTGCCGATGATTTTTATCAGTAATATAGTGACTGCGGAGGAGGGTATTTTCTGGGCATATATGGACAGATTTACCGATATCTGGATCGCCATCCTCATCCTTTCAGCAATGATGATGATCCACGATTACAGTCTGGGAAAAGCGATATTTGCAGCGATTGCAACGGCGGTCGGTATGCTGATTATCATTTTTATCCTGCTGTTGTTCTTCAGTTTGATTTCGGACGGTTTTGCATATTTTATCTCGCTGTACAAAGAGATTGCATTCCGATTCTATTAAGGTGTGAGGAGGTTTACGATGAAAAAATCAAAGCTTTTAAGTTTCCTTCTTGCCCTTAGCCTGTCGGCGGCGGCCTTCACTGGTCTTACCGGATGCGGCGAGGAGGAGACACAAGATGATAACATGGTTATCTACGGCTACGAGGAAGGCAAATCCGAATACGTAATGGAAAACGAGCATTTAAAATTCGTGATGGATCCGACAACAACACAGTTTTCTTTAACGGAGAAGGCAAGTGGCAAGGTATGGTACTCAAATCCGCCAGATCTGTCTGAGGAGACGATCGCAAACAAGTCGACAAAGGATCTTTTACAGTCCACATTGACCCTGGTGTACGGCACAAAAAACGGTGTTGAAACCACGCTGAACAACTATGGCTACAGCGTATCGAATGGTCTGTATGAGATCGAGGAAGTGGAAAACGGGATCAAGGTAAAATACTCTATTGGAAATATTGAGCGTACTTACCTTGTTCCGGCAGCACTCCCAGAAGAGAGATATTTAAGTTTTTATAATCAGATGGAATCCAAGACACAAAAGAGATTGGATCAGTATTACCGCAAGTATGATCTAAATAATCTGCGTGCTGAGGATGACAAGGATAAACTTTTAGAAACTTATCCGGATCTGGCAACAGAACCGGTCTATGTATTGAGAGACGGCTTGCAGGAACATATCCGGGTTAGGATAGAGGAATATTTTGGGGGTGCAGGATATACCTACGAGGATTATGTGCAGGACTCAGAGAAATATTCCACGACAAAAGTAACGGACAAACCGGCTTATGATGTGTCAGTGATCTATGAGCTTGACGGAAAGGATTTTGTGGTGCGTGTTCCGTTAGAGGAAGTGGACTACAAGGATACCTATCCGATTATTTCCATCAGACCACTCCCATATTTTGGGGCGGGAGGAAGTACGGACGATGGATTTATCCTGGTGCCGGATGGAAACGGTGCAGTGATTTGCTTTAACAATGGCAGACAGACACAGAGTTCTTTTTACAGTAATATGTATGGCTGGGATTATGGTCAGCAACGCGACGCAGTGATCACAGAGACACGTTCTCTATTCCCAGTTTTTGGTATTTGCAATAATGGTTCTTCCTTCCTGTGTATTGCGGAGGAGGGAAGTGCTTATACAACGATTGAGGCGGATGTTTCGGGAAGACTTCATACTTTTAACTATGCGAATACATCATATAAGATTGTCCATAGTGCAAGTATGGATGTGTCGTCGAAATCCGATAAGGCGGTTGTGGTATACGAAAAGAATGTGCCGCAGGGTGATCTGGTCAGCCGCTATCGTTTTGTTTCGGGTGATACCTATGTGGATATGGCAGTGGCTTACCGCGATTATCTGACCGCACGGTACGCGCAGCTTGACAAGAACAATGATGCACAAACCCCTCTTATTGTCGAGTTGGTTGGCGCGATTGAGGCGGTGGAGAATCATATGGGATTCCCAGTGACAGTATCGAGGGAACTGACCTCCTATAAGGAAGCGGCAAAGATTTTAGATGACTTTTTGGCAGCGGGCGTGAAAAACCTCGATATGAAGTATATCGGCTGGTTTAACGACAGTGTGCATCATAAGGTGCCAACAAAGGTGAAATTGATTTCCGAGCTTGGCAGCAAAAAGGAGTTCAAAAATTTTGTTTCTAAGGCAAATGAGGCGGGTGTGGATCTCTATCTGGAAGCTTTTGTCGAGTTCGTCTACAAGAATTCGCTGACGGATGGATTTAAGATTAACCGCGATTCCGCAAAATATGTGACAAAGGAGATCGCAGAACTTTGGGATTACAACCCGGTTATCTACGCACTCGAAGATGATGAGGACGATACGCTCCGCTATTTTGTAAAGAATAAATATACAAATAAGCTGATTGATTCCCTGGTAAAGGCAGCAGAGAAATATGGTGCAAAAAATCTCTCCTTCGCTGATCTCGGCAAACTGCTTGGCGGGGACTACAATCCGAAAGCGGTAGTAACGCGCGAGGAAACGATGAAATTGCAGCAGGAAAAACTGGCGCAGTTGAAAGAGAGTGGAAATGGAGTGATGGTGTATACGGGCAATGAGTATGTCATTCCGTATGTGGATGCCGTGCTTGACCTTGATTTAACCGGAAAGCGGTACGGAATTGAGGATTATTCCGTTCCATTCTATACTATCGCGCTGCACGGTCTGGTAAACTACACGGGGATAGCAATGAATTTGGCACCGGATCGCGAGCAGACTTGGCTAAAGAGCATTGAAACCGGCGCGGGGCTGTATTTTACCTTTATTGATTCACCGGGGTCTGAAGTGTTGGAAACAGAATATACCTATCTGCACGGCTCGGAATATAGTATGTGGAAGGACGAAGCACTCGCAATGTATCAGGAATACAACGCAGCACTCGGCCATGTTTACAACCAGTTTATCACGGGGCATCGCTATCTGGCGGATGGCGTGACGGAAACGACTTACGAGGATGGCACAAAGGTCTATGTAAATTATAATTACACGGATTATTCGGCGGATGGTGTATCAGTTTTGGCGAGAAACTACGCAGTAAAGAAAGGGGGAGAATAAATGAAAGCAAAAAAGAAGAAAACACTGGCACAGAAAAACGCGATTGCTGGTTATCTCTTTATTCTTCCGTTTATTATCGGGTTTATCGCGTTCCTGGGATATCCACTGATTGAGTCGATCCAGATGAGTTTTTCCGAGGTTACTGTCGGGAACGGCGGCTTTACAATGCGCTTTATCGGCATTAACAATTTTAAGAAGGCATTTACTGTTGATCCGGAATTTAATCGACTTTTGACGGAGTCGATTAGCGGGATGCTCTACAAGGTTCCGGCGACGCTGGTATTTAGCTTTTTTGTCGCGCTTTTACTGAACCAGGAGTTTAAGGGTAGGGCATTTGTGCGGGCGATCTTTTTCCTGCCAGTTATCCTCTCTTCCGGTGTTATTGTGGGTTTGGAATATAATAACACGCTTCTCCAGGGCATGGAGGACGTGGTAAAAGAGTCCGGCAGCAATTCAAGCATCACAGCGACCCTGCAGACCATTCTTGACACAGGTGGTATGGGTTCCAAGTTTTTCGGCTATGTCTTTGATATCTTAGACAGCGTCTACGATATTGCGATTGCCGCCGGTATTCAGATCATCATCTTCCTCTCCGGTTTGCAGACCATCTCGACAAGTATGTACGAGGCGGCGAAAATCGAGGGTTGTACTGCCTGGGAAAGTTTCTGGAAAATTACTTTCCCGATGGTAAGTTCCCTGATTCTGGTGAATATTGTTTACTCGATCATCGACTTCCTTATTCGAACAGATAATGAGGTCATGGAGAAAATCAACGAGACGATGTCAAGACAGATGGATTATGGATTTGCCTCCGCGATGGCGTGGAGCTATTTCCTCTGTGTTATGGCAATCATAGGTGTGGTTTCTCTTATCATATCAAAGAAGGTATACTATTATGAGTAGAGCGAGCGCGAAAATTGAAAGGGATAAATTCTGGGAGAGAAACCGGAAATCTGACGGGTATCTGTTAAAGAAAACCATCAATTCCGGACTCTATAAGGTTGCAAGAGCCATTCTTCTGTTCGGTTTGTGCTTCTTGATCATTCAGCCGCTGTTAAATAAAATTTCCATCAGTTTTATGGAAGAGCAGGATCTGTATGACGCGACAGTTATCAGTGTGCCAAGACATTTTACAACATTTAACTATAAACTTGTCGACCAGCTCTCGGATTACTGGACCTGCCTTAGAAATACTGTGCTTGTGGCACTCTTAGTCAGCGTGATCCAGGTATCAGCTTGCACTTTGGTTGGCTACGGGTTTGCGCGCTACAAATTTCCGCTTAAAAATTTCTGGTTCGCGTGCGTTATGCTTTCTATTTTAATTCCGCCGCAGACCATTTCCTCATCGCTTTATTTGCACTTCTCTTTCTTTGATGTGCTTGGTATTTTTAAGGCGATCACGGGAAAAACACTGAATTTGCAAAATTCGATGGCACCATATATTATGATGTGTATGGGTTGTATGGGATTAAAAAGCGGACTTTATATTTACCTGATCCGTCAGTTCTTCCGCAATATTCCAAAAGAACTTGAGGAGGCAGCATATGTGGATGGATGCGGCAAATTAAAAACCTTTTTCCGCATTATGCTCCCGGATGCAAAGCCTATTCTTACCTCCTGCTTTTTGTTCGCCTATGTATGGCAGTGGACGGATTCCTATTACTCCAAGCTCTTTTTAGGAAAGGTTAAACTGCTGCCAAAGGCACTGACTTCACTGACTGGACGTTTGGGCGATTATTTTACCTCTATGTACGGTCTTGGAATTATGCCGTCGGCAGGATATGAGCAGGCAATGATTGCCACGGGATTACTGATGACCATTATTCCGCTGTTAATTATCTATATGGTTGCGCAGAAAGGCTTTGTGGAAAGTCTTAGCCAGAGCGGGATTAAAATGTAAGAAAGCACGTTTTTTGAGTTTTGGATGCATCCACCCCATTTCGCAGCAATGGGGTGGTTAACGCAAAGAGTATAGACGGATAGTCCGTTTATCGCAATAAAAAAGGAGGTAGCAGAATTGAGAAAGAAAGGACAGAAATTAGCAGCAATCATGATGTCGCTTGCAATGACCGCAAGCATGACCGCCTGTGGAGGAGGCGAGGATTCCGAGTCCGGAACAAAGGTGACAAACACACCAAAGCCAACACAGGATGCAAAAACCCCGGATGGGGGAAATGAACCAGTAGATTCCACTCCGGAACCGACACAAGTGCCGGAGAAGTACAAAGATCTTGGCGGGCTTGAGATCATTATCGCAGACTGGTGGTCCAAGGAAACGGAGGATGAGCCAAAGAATGCACAGGAAGAGGCCACCCGCGACTACCGCAACGAGATTCAGGAGAAGTACAATTTCAAGATCAAGCAAGTAAATGTCGGAGAGTGGGGCGCGCATCAGGAAAATTTTGTTGTTTCCACAATGGCAAATTCGCCGATGGGTTCCCTGTTTATGATGGATCAGGGCTTTATTGCAAAACCTTTAGCAAACAATCTCTTCTACGATCTTGCGACATTGGACAGCTTCGACTTTACAGAGAGCAAATGGAACCCGGCAATTCTTGAGCAGATGACGGAGGGCAATCATGTATATGGTATGGCAACCGGTAAGCCGGAGTGGAGGCAGGGGGTCTTCTGGAACAAGAGACTTTTCGAGGAAGCAGGACTTGACCCAGATCTTCCATATGATTTACAGGCAAGCGGAGATTGGACCTGGGCAAAATTTGAGGAACTCTGCGCAAAGCTGACCCGCGATACAAACAGTGACGGAACACCGGATACCTATGCACTTTCAAGTTTCTCCATTGATATGTTTAAGGCGTTAGTCGCCTGCAACAATGCGCAGTTTATTGGCCGTGACGAGAACGGCAAGTATTACAATGCAACCAATACCCCGGAATTTCTTGCGGCAATGCAGTTTGGAGTCAAGCTGATTGAGAACAAGTACGAGATGCCAGCTCCGGAAGGAAGCGAATGGGATTACTTTGTTCCGGCTTTCCATGATGCAAAAGTAGCGATGACCTTTGCGGAGGAGTTTAAGGTAGGTCAGTGGAAAGATATGGACGATGATTTCGGCTTTGTTATGGCACCAGCAGGACCGAGCGGTCAGAGTACCACGGTCTTCGCGGATAACGTTGTGGTTATGCCAGTATGTTTAGATGCTGAGACAGCAAGCAAAGTTGCATTTGCCTACAATCTTTACACCAATCCTACACCGGGCTATGAGGAGGAGGATGACTGGAAGACTTCTGTATATGATAATTTCCGCGATGAGCGTGCGGTTGACGAGACTCTTTCCTTGATGTATGAGGAAGGCCGCGGCGTAATATGGTATCTTCCAATGGTATACGGTACAGACTACGGCGATATCATCTACAATGTATATGGTTTGCACAACACTCCTGCGGAGAAGATCGAGGAAGTTGCCAATACCTGGCAGATGGCAATTGAAGATGCGAACATGGAGTAATATGCAGAACATAGTTTAAAATACAGCGGTTCCGCGCGAGGGCGGCAGTATGCCGCCCCGCACGGAACCGTATTTTTATACATAGAAATTTATCATTTGGAGAAGGTTTCTTTGGGGGAAACAAGATTTGATTACGAAAAGGTTTTCGTAATCAGATAGAATGATGAATGGTAAAAATAAAAAAGAGCATATCGCTTGCGCAAGGAGGGGAAATATGTTACTATGGAATGCAAAATGGATAAAAACAATGGTGCGGCTGTTTACGGTGGTGATGATTTGTAATTTTGCAGTCTGTACTTTTGCAGGGTGCGGCGGGAAAGAAGAGGGCGGGGAGGAAAAGCAGGAGGCACAGCCGACGAAAGAGGAGGAAAGTACTCCCACACCCATACCTACATCCACACCTGCGCCGACAGAACCGGCAAAAGAAGTCCGCACGGATTTTTATATATCTTCACTTGACGAGGAAATTCCAAGTATGTGTGAATACTGGAAGGATTATTTTTCCATTGGCATTGCCATCACAAAGGGAGAACTGCTCAACGATTTTAAGGGTGAGCTGATTGTACAGCAGTTTAACAGTATGACCTGCGGAAATGAGATGAAGCCGGATGCACTGCTTGACCGGGAAGCAACAAAATCTACGGGGACGGAAACCTGTCCGGTACTTAAATTTGACAGTTGTGATGAGATGCTTGCCTTTTGCGTGGACAACAATATAAAAATGCGCGGGCATACATTAATATGGCACAGCCAAACTCCGGACTGGTTTTTTATGGAAGGGTATTCAAATAAACCGGATGCTGTATTTGCCTCCCGCGAAGTGATGTTGGAGCGCATGGAGAATTATATCCGCCTTGTAATGGAGTATGTCAACACCACTTATCCGGGTGTGGTTTACGCGTGGGATGTGGTGAATGAGGCGATTGCGCCGGGGGATGGCGGCGAGAATGGAATGCGCATGAGCGACAGCCTTTGGTATCAGACCATTGGACCGGATTTTGTTGAGAAAGCATTTGAGTACGCAAGAAAATATGCCGCGCCGGAACAGAAATTATTTTACAATGATTTTAATACCTACGAGACGGCAAAACGCATTGCGATCTTAGAGTTGGTCAACAAGATAAAAGATCAGGGCAATATTGATGGTATTGGAATGCAGAGCCATATCGGGATGAATTCGCCGACACTTTTAGATTATGAGGAAACCATTCGCAAATTCGGGGAGACCGGACTTGAGATCCAGATCACGGAGCTTGATATCAATTTGGACAGCAACAGTGAGGAGGATTTTATGAAGGAGGGAACTAGGTATAAAAGGCTGTTCTTTACCTTTAAGAATCTGGTGGATACCGGCGCAGCCAATATTACAAATATAACAGTCTGGGGATTGACCGATGAGGGTTCATGGCTGAATAAAGATGGAAAACGCTATCCGCTTTTGTTTAACCAGGTACTGGAAACAAAGCCGGCATTTTGGGGAGTTTTGATGGATGAGGGTATTCCTCTCTATTAAAATAAAAGAGCAGATCCAAAGAGAAATGATCTGTGATCAGGAGATGGCAAATTGTATGCAAGGAGGAGAAAAAGCATGGGAGATCAGGCATATCTTAACGAGAGCCTTACGTTTGAGGAGAGGGCGAAGGCACTGGTAGCCGAGATGACATTGGAAGAAAAGGTATTTCAGACATTACATGGAGCGAAGGAGATCAAGCGGCTGGGCGTAAAGGCATACAATTACTGGAATGAGGCATTGCACGGTGTAGCGCGCGCGGGTGTGGCAACGGTCTTTCCGCAGGCGATCGGACTGGCGGCGATTTTTGACGAGGATTTTATGGAGGAGATCGCGGATGTAATCTCGACAGAGGGACGGGCAAAATTTAATGTACAGCAAAAGTATGCGGACTACGATATTTATAAGGGATTGACCTTCTGGTCTCCGAATGTCAATATCTTTCGCGATCCGCGCTGGGGGCGGGGACATGAAACCTACGGCGAAGATCCATACCTGACCACCCGTCTTGGTGTGCGTTTTATCGAGGGGATTCAGGGACATAATAAAAAATACTTAAAGGCAGCAGCGTGCGCAAAGCATTTTGCTGTGCATTCAGGACCTGAGGGAATTCGCCACAGCTTTAACGCGGTCGCGACAAAACAGGATATGTATGAAACTTATCTCCCGGCATTTAAAGCCTGTGTAAAGGAAGCAAATGTGGAAGTGGTGATGGGCGCGTACAACCGCACAAACGGCGAACCATGCTGCGGAAGCAAGACTTTATTGCAGGATATTTTGCGAAAGACCTGGGGATTTAAGGGGCATGTGACCTCGGATTGCTGGGCAATCAAGGATTTCCATGAATATCATATGGTGACAAAAACTCCGGTGGAGTCGGTATCCCTCGCAATGAATAATGGCTGCGATCTAAACTGTGGAAATCTATTTGGAAATCTTTTACAGGCAGTGCGTGACCATATGGTGGAGGAAGAAACGATTGACGACGCAGTAGTTCGCCTGATGGTAACACGCATGAAGTTGGGCTTATTTGACAAGGAAATGCCATTTCGCGATATTCCTTATGAAGTGTGTGACTGCACGGAGCATCGTGCCATCAACCTTAAAGCGGCGAGACGCTGCCTGACCTTATTAAAGAATGCCAATGATTTTTTGCCGCTTGACAAAAAGAAGATAAAGAGCATCGGGGTAATCGGTCCGAATGCGGACAGCCGCGCGGCACTAATAGGCAATTACGAGGGGACAGCCTCGGAGTATGTCACCGTGCTTGAGGGAATTCGCGAGGCGGCGGGTGAGCAGATTCGCGTCTTCTATTCTCAGGGCTGCCATCTCTACAAAGATCGCATCTCCGGGCTAGCCGAGGCGGATGATCGCCTAGCCGAGGCGAGAGCCGTTGCTGATGCATCTGATGTGGTAGTAATGTGCCTTGGTTTGGATGCAACAATTGAGGGCGAGGAGGGTGATGCTGGAAACGAGTTCGGCAGCGGCGACAAGCTCACATTAAATCTGCCGGGACGGCAGCAGGAAGTTTTGGAGGCGGTAGCCGCCAGTGGAAAGCCGGTGATCCTTGTACTTTTGGCGGGTTCCGCGCTTGCTGTGACCTGGGCGGATGCAAAGGAGAATATTCCGGCGATCGTGCAGGGATGGTATCCGGGAGCGCAGGGAGGCCGCGCGATCGCGCAGATGCTTTTCGGAGAATTTTCGCCGGAGGGCAAGCTTCCTGTTACCTTCTACCGCACCACGGAGGAACTTCCGGAATTTACGGATTACTCCATGAAAGGGCGCACCTATCGGTATATGAAAAACGAGGCATTGTATCCATTTGGCTATGGACTGAGTTACACAAAATTTGTATGCAGTGCAAAAATGGAAATAGTTGGAAATAACGGTATGCCGGAAAAAGAACATCTTATTTCTGCGGACAGCACAGTTAAAATCACGGCGGCTCTGACCAATATCGGTTCCTATGACGGGGCGGAGACCGTGCAGGTTTACATAAAGGCAAAGGATGTGCCGGACGCGCCTAACTACCAGTTAAAAGGATTAAAGAAACTCGTGCTGGCGGCAGGCGAGCGCAAGGAAACAGAGATAATTCTCGATATGAGAGCGTTCGGTCTGTTTACGGAAGAGGGAGAAAAGCTTATCCTGCCGGGGCAGTATGAAATCTATGTCGGCACCTGCCAGCCGGATGCAAGAAGCACCAAGTTGACAGGAAATAAGCCGCAGATTTTTACCGTAAACTGTACAGAGCGCGCAGTGGTGGAAACAATATAGGAAAAAAAGAGGGAATTTTTTCCCTCTTTTTTTTAATTTCCTTTGTTTCTAGGGGAAAATCGCATCGCTAGTATTACTGCGGCGATTGCCCCAAAAAGTTTCCCTAGAAAAAGTGCAGAAAGCATTGTCGGTTCGGTGCTGATCACAAACCCCATATGTGCCGCCAACAGGCTTGTTCCGCTGACAAGACAGGCACCCACCGCGACTTTTCCCCTTGAATCCATCTCCTGAAACATGGAAAAAACGGGGATTGCACTTACTAAGCCAACTAACATTCCTGTTAAACTCTGCGGTTTTACCCCAAGTTTAGCTCCCAGGTGTGTAAAGGGTTTTGCGAGCAGTCGCCGCAAACCCTCCGCTGCGGGGAGACTTCCCAGCAAAACCACACCGATCGAGGATACCACCGCCATAGCATCCTCGATCGGTGCCATGCCGGGGATGGGGTTCCAGCCACAGAAAGACTCTACCGCTGCTAAAATTAATCCGATAGTCACTAAAATTCGAATTCCGTCCGCCAGGATACAAAACCCCTTTACCATCTTTTGCGGTATCTTCCACAATCCAATCAATAGCAGAAAAGATGCAATAAAAACAGGAATATTCTGCCATAGACAGTTCAAGAAGGAAAGTCCTGTAAGAAGCCCCCCAACTAAGAGACCCACCGGCATTGTTGCCAGCCCAATCATAATTCCGCGCGCAAAAAAATTTCTGTCCTCGCCGCGAATCATTCCCATTCCGACGGGGATGGTAAATACCAGCGTGCAGCCAAACATCGCGGAGACCACAATTCCCGCATAGCTTCCAATAACAGGATTTTCCGCCAGTTCCTTTGCCAGTTGGTAGCCGCCCATATCAATCGCAAGCACACTGCCAAACATTGCGGGGTCCACCCCGATCGCCCGGTAAAAGGGAACGATCACACTCCCTAAGAGATCGGCGAGTACCGGGGCAAGGCAGATCATTCCCGCCATGGACAATGCCATGGAGCCGAGAAGCCGGAATCCCTCCTCAAATTTTTCGCCAAAACCGAACCTGTTTTTCAAAAGACAATCGATTCCGCCCACCACCGCACCCACCGCCATAATCACCATAAGTACTTGATTCATCTGTTAAAACACCTCTTATGCATACTTACATATATATTATAGATAATTATATATATTTGTATCTACTATAATGCCACAAATCCCTTCTGCATTGTATCTTCGATCGCCTCAATTGTCCTCGGTGTAATTACGGAAAGATTTTCACAGCCCGTCTCCGTAACCAGACAATTATCTTCAAGCCGGAACCCAATCCCCCATTCCTCATGGTAGATCCCGATATCCACACAGAAAACCATTCCCGGCGCGATAAGTTCCGGAGTCTGCACCACATCATGCACATCGAGTCCAACATGGTGCGCACCGCCATGCCACATATAAGTGCCAATATTTTTT
>CAJTLX010000001.1 GCA_910577165.1 uncultured Lachnospiraceae bacterium | reverse complement strand
TTTAAAAAGGAATTGGATCAGCGTTTTCAACTTTATCCGCATACCTGGTTAGAGCCAGGAGAGGGCGGACTTCTTCTAAAGGGCAACCGTGAGGTTGCGGGGCTTTACCTGCCAGGAGATTTTAATAACTGTACCGTGACAGCGGTGATTGAGCGTGTTTGTGGGGAAGGCGCACTTACCCTTGGCGTTGGTGTTTCCGGGATTGATAAAGAGAGAAGCGCGATTCAGTATGTGATCGGTGGCGGCGGAAAAACTGCGGTCAAGGTGATAAAAGATGGCGTGGAAGGTTATACGCTCGGCGATTATTCCTGTGGTCAGGCAGCAGGAAATCTGCGCGCCGCAATTGATGAAGAAATTATAACAGGAAAAGAATATACTATAACAGTGAATTATGGCGGAGTATTTGAAGCACCGGAGAAAGCAAAGAAGTCTTCTTCCGATTATATAAAGGAGGGGTACGGTGCATATCGTCATCTTATTTGCTCGCATAAGGTGGAGGGTGTGCAAAGCCGTATTTTGGATTACAAGTTAGAGGCATATAACCGCATAATCTATCATTCAGTAACGGCGGATAAGGAAAAAATTTATGCGAAATTGGTTAATGCGGACAACTATACAAAATCTCTGGAACTTGTCTTTACCCAGGAGGAAGAACTCTGCAAGGAGAAGGAGAATAAGGCAAAATGGATCTGTCTGACCGGTCCGTGGGAACTGGTAGATGAGCCAAATGTCAATGGGCGTGGGGCGGAGCGAATCGTCCCAGAAGAAAAAACTTTATCCATAAAGGATTCCAAGCTAACCTTAACCCTTCCAGCGAACTCGGTATCAGTAATTGTAATAGAAAAATAAAGAAAGACAATACTATGGTATAGGATTTCTTAGAAGAATATGGTATAATATCGCTAGATATTATATTTGTGCTGATTCTCATTCGACTGAAGGAACTGTACCAAGGGGGCGGAGAATAATTTCTTCTGCGAATTATGTTCGCTCCATAAGAGCGATTCATCCCTCAGAGAGAACATATCCGAAGGATATGGTATAATGCCGAATACGAGAAAAGAAAGGGGAAGTTATGGATTTTAGAAATGAAAATGGAGTTTTAGTGGCGCGCCGAAATGGGGAGACGCTTAGAATTGAGGCGTGGGGGAAGGATTCTCTGCGCGTGCGCGCGACAATGTTTTCGAAATTTACGGGAAATGACTGGGCATTGACGGAGGAACGGGAAGTGTTGACTCCGGAAATCATTATTGAATCGAAGGGCGGCGAGCCAAGAGCGTCAATCACCAATGGCAGAATTAAAGCGACGGTTAATTTTGCGGGTGTGATTACCTTTTATCGCGATGAAAAGCAAATTTTGCAGGAGTATTACCGCAGTTACGGCGGAACTATCTCAAAGGAGAGCCGCTGCTTAAAGGTGATTAACCGCGAGTGGAAGGGAGTTATCGGCGGCAGCGATTATTCTCTGAACTTAAAATTTGAGAGCAATGACGGGGAAAAGATTTTTGGTATGGGACAGTACCAGCAGTCCTACATGGATCTAAAGGGCTGTGTTTTGGAATTAGCACAGAGAAATTCTCAGATTTCCGTGCCATTTGCCGTTTCCAATCTCGGCTATGGTATGCTCTGGAACAATCCGGCAGTCGGTAACGTGACCTTTGGGCGCAATTATACGGAGTGGGTGGCACGCGCGACAAAGGAGATGGATTACTGGATCACTGTGGCGGATGCGCCGAAGCAAATTCTTGCGAACTATACTGACGCGACGGGGCATTCACCGATGTTCCCGGAGGATCGTATGGGACTTTGGCAGTGCAAACTGCGCTATCGCACACAGGATGAAGTGTTATCGGTTGCCCGTCAGTACCAGAAGGAGGGCATTAAGATCGACCTGATTGTTATTGACTTCTTCCACTGGACAGTGCAGGGCGACTGGAAGTTTGATGCGACTTACTGGCCTGATCCGAAAGCGATGGTGGACGAGCTGCATTCCATGGGGATCAAGGTAATTGTATCCGTATGGCCTTCCGTAGATCGCAAGAGTGAGAATTTCTATCCAATGATGGAGAAGGGGCTCTTGATTAAGACCGAGCGCGGTGCGGCACAAACCTACGACTATCAGGGCGATTGCGTGGAGATCGATCCATTCAACCCGGAGACCAGGGAGTATGTATGGGAAGTCTGCAAGCGCAATTACTATGATTTTGGCATTGATGCGTTCTGGCTTGACAATTCCGAGCCGGACTACGGGGTTTATGATTTTGAGAATTACCGTTACATGGATGCCCCTGCACTTTCCTGCAGCAATATGTATCCGCAGATGTACAGCCGCATTTTCTATGACAAGATGAAAGATTTAGGCGATGGCAATGTCGTCAATCTTTTACGCTGTGCATGGGCGGGCAGTCAAAAATACGGAAATGTGGTCTGGTCAGGCGATGTGCCAAGTACGTTTGAAGCGTTTTATGACCAGTTACAGTGCGGCTTAAATATGGGACTTGCGGGAATCGCCTGGTGGACAACGGATATCGGCGGTTTTATGACGGATGATGTAAATGACCCGGATTTCAGACAGCTTTTGATTCGTTGGTATCAGTTTGCTGTTTATTCTGCGGTATTCCGTATGCACGGCGACCGCGGACCTTACGATATCCCGGCACTCGATGATCGCGACTGGGGCGGCGGATATCTGCATACCGGTCAGCCAAATGAGCTTTGGAGCTACGGCGAGGATAATTATAAGATTATGAAAAAATATTATGATATCCGTATCTCGATGCACGACTATATCAAGAGTTTATATAAGGAGGCATCAGAGAATGGTTCGCCGCTGATCC
The DNA here is from genome assembly GCA_910577165.1 of uncultured Lachnospiraceae bacterium. GTDB lineage: Bacteria > Bacillota > Clostridia > Lachnospirales > Lachnospiraceae > RGIG4057. Next base: position 201,271 of record CAJTLX010000001.1, on the reverse strand, counting down.
GCACAATGTTCTACGAATTCCCGGAGGATAAGACCTGTTGGGAACTTCAGGATCAGTATATGTTTGGAAGCAAGTATTTGGCAGCGCCAATCTTTCATCTTAATCAATTTGAGAGAGAGGTATATCTCCCAGCGGGTACTTGGAAACTGACCAGTGACGGCAGTGTATATGAGGGCGGACAAAATGTTCATGTAGCAGCCCCGATCGACTATATGCCAGTATTTGAGAAAATTAAATAAAAGCTAAAATTCTGCGGAATTAAAAATCAGTATGTGTCCGGAACCGCACCGGGAAGAAAATTCTGGAAGCAAAGCGAACAGAGATTTTCTTTCCCCGGTTAGTGGTGCGGAGAAGGACATATACGGAACTAAAAATAAGAAGGGGTTGAAGAAATGGATTTGGTTTCAATTCGCGAGTTATATCGCGAAAAAGAGAAATATGTTGAAAAAGAAATCACGGTCGGCGGCTGGGTGCGCAGCAACCGCGACTCGAAAAGTTTCGGTTTTATCACATTGAACGATGGCACATTCTTTGAAACACTGCAAGTCGTCTACGCGGATAAGCTTGAAAATTTTGCGGAGCTTACAAAGATCAATGTCGGCTCGGCGGTCGTTGTGACCGGGGAACTTGTCGCAACGCCAAATGCAAAGCAGCCATTTGAGATTCAGGCAAGGGAAGTTGTGGTGGAGGGTGCGTCCACACCGGATTACCCGCTTCAGAAAAAACGCCATACAATGGAATATCTGCGCACAATCACGCATCTGCGCCCGCGCACAAACACATTTCAGGCGGTGTTTCGCGTGCGCTCACTGATTGCCTACGCAATTCACAAATTTTTCCAGGAACGGGATTTCGTCTATGTACACACACCGATTATTACGGGGAGCGACTGTGAGGGCGCGGGCGAAATGTTTCAGGTGACAACGCTTGACCTTGCAAATCCTCCAAAAGATGAACAGGGTGCTGTGGACTATACACAGGACTTCTTTAACAAGCCAACAAATCTCACGGTAAGCGGACAGTTAAACGGCGAGACTTACGCGATGGCATTCAAAAATATTTATACCTTTGGTCCGACATTCCGCGCAGAGAATTCCAATACCACCAGACACGCGGCGGAATTCTGGATGATTGAGCCGGAGATTGCCTTTGCGGATTTAAAAGACGATATGATCTTAGCGGAGGCAATGTTAAAATATGTGATTGGCTATGTGCTGGAACACGCGCCGGAGGAAATGAATTTCTTTAACAATTTTGTGGACAAGGGACTTTTGGAACGCCTGAATCATGTGATGAATTCCGAATTTGGTCATGTGACTTACACTGAGGCGATTGAACTTTTGGAAAAGAACAATGATAAATTTGATTACAAAGTATCCTGGGGCTGCGATTTGCAGACGGAGCATGAACGCTATCTGACCGAGGAAATTTTTAAGAAACCCGTTTTTGTTACGGATTATCCTAAGGAGATCAAGGCATTTTATATGAAATTAAATCCGGATAACAAGACCGTGGCGGCGATGGACTGCCTAGTTCCTGGAATTGGCGAGATTATCGGCGGGAGTCAGAGGGAGGACGATTACGATAAACTGCTTGATCGGATGAAGGAACTTGGGTTAAAGACGGAGGACTATAATTTTTATCTTGATCTGCGCAAATATGGTTCTGCGCGCCATGCAGGTTTTGGTCTGGGCTTTGAGCGTTGTGTAATGTATCTGACCGGAATGAGCAATATCCGCGATGTGATCCCATTCCCAAGAACTGTAAATAATTGTGAATTATAGGTAAGTTTTAAATTTACTGCGCACAAAGACTGTTGTATAAATTTTCTTTTTGCAATAGTTTTTGTGCGCATAATATTTTTTAATATAAATTTATTGTTGAATAAGGTAATTTTTGAGAGTGTAATTGCACTATATTTGAGAAATTAGGTTTATTTTTATTGAAAGGGGGACGGATATGCAGTTTTCATGGCTAGAGGGTGTTAGCAAAAAATGGAAAGATATTCTTGTGATTGGAAGAACCATTGAGCGGGACGGGAAAAAATATCATATTATTGGGATGACGATGGAAGAATATGCAGAACTTTATATTATAGAGCCATATGAAGAGCAGAAAAGGAGTAATCGGAAAAAGAAGCGTACCCAGCGAATGATGTTAAAAGAACAGGAAACAGAAATAAGCAGCTATCTAAACTGTCAAGAATTTATTATTGGAAATAAAAAGCTATGTACACAGAGTGGATGTGGCGGTGTATTGATGTCCGAAAATTATGAGGAAATCAAACTCTTTCTTGATCTGATGGATGCGGGATGGGAAATTCCGGAGTGGCTTAAACATGAAGATTGGGACAGACTGCAATTAATCACGTTAAGAATCGATAATCTAAAGCGTCTTCCAAAATATTCCCCGGATATGCCTATTACAATAAAGCATGGCTCGACAGCAAAAAAACATCTGCTAAGCAGGGCAAAATCGATTACTGTTAAGATAGGAAAGTCAGTTTCTTTCCAATTTACTGCCCACGATGGCGAAAAAGTGCAGTGTTATATAAATAATGTTGTGTTGATTGATGTGTGGGAAGAGGCAGAGAAGCAGTTTAGCAATGCGAAATATAGGGAACGTTTTACCGAGGAGCAGCTGCAGGAGATAGAAAATAATTATTATGAAGCACTTACGCAGAACTGTCCAAAGGGAATGTATTATCTTGGTATTGAATATGAATGCAACCGGGATATCAATCTGCAATTTTATTCCAAAGAGTTTTTGGAGTCCTATCCGGAAAACCATAGCGGAAGTGCCACTTTTCTTTTGATGCGGTTAAATCCGGAGAAAAAAACGGGAATGCATGGTCTTCCATTAAAAGGATATGCCCTTGGCACTCCATTTTCACCGGATACAAGGGAAGTATCCATAGAATTGCTTTTTTATATGGAAAAAGTGGAAGAATGGGAAGAATATGTATAATTATTTTTTCAGTCATAGTCTGGAAAGTACGAGAAACTTTGATTTTATAGGATTCTCGTACTTTAATGCTTCAGTATATGAAATTTTGTTATATTGATAATAAAATATTTATTTATTATATTCTTTTTTATAAATTAACATCCCGTTACCATAAGGATCATCTTCCGCCCCAAATTCTTCCCTGACAAATTCATAACCATTCTTTTCAAGAACTCTCACCGAAGCAGTATTTCCGTGCATAACACGTCCGTACAAAATATTTATTCCAAAAGTCTTTGCAATAAATTCTGTCATCGCGTTTAATAACTCGGTGGCATATCCATTTCCACTATACCTTTTACAGATCCCATAACCTATTTCTACTTCATTGGAATTTCCCTCCACCTCATTTACTCCTGTATCGCCGATCAATTCACCCGTTTCTTTCAGTTCAACAGCTAATACATATGGCAAATGTCTGCCATTTACACAATCTATATAAAATCTGATTGCTTCTTGAGTTTCCTCCATATCCGCATAGCTTTCATTTGGAATCCATCTTTTTACTTCTTCTTCCAAATGATTTTCATACAATCTTTTGGCATCTTCTATCTCAAATTTTCTAACCTTCAAATGCTCTGTTTCAAATACATATTTCATATCCATATCCCTCTGCATACTTTTGCGCGCGTACCGATCAATAGTTTCATGCTCCTATAGCAAATAAACCTTTAATAAATTGTTCGATTGTGCTAGTGAAAAAACGAATGGAACTCCAATAAATATGTTATTTTGTTTATCTTTATTCTGGAGTTCCAAGAAAATTATACCATACCCTTAGCAAATTTGGAAGACTTTTTTAATCGTTTATATTGTAAAGCACTGCCGCATAAATTTTCTGTATGCGGCAGCACTGATTACCGTATTTTTTAATTTTTTTCCTCTGCCAGCGCGAATTGTTCAGTTCTGGAATCTATTCGCCGGTAGATATACTCATCTTCTCCACAGCCCTGCAATATAATCTCATCGTCGGTATAGCGTTTTACACACCACATAAGTCCCTTGCTTGTGGTAAGGCATTTGCCAAGTTCACATTCTTTAGTCGGGATATCAACTTCCTGGAATTCATAGGAAAAATCACAGAAAAATCGGCAGAAATCTTCGCTGTTATCCTTATAATTTCGAACTCGGAAAAACTGTCCCCCACTAAAAAGTCCAAGATCAAATACAATATTATATGATGCGCCACAATAAATATTAGTATCCTGCGGGTGGATGGAAAAAATATATTCGGTTTTTCCCGTGCAGAGAAAGAAATTAAACCAGTCCGCATTTGCAATATAACTGTCCGCCATCCGCCATAAGGTCAGGCAGGCGGGAATTCCTTTCTTCTTTACACCAGGCAATGGCTTCCCGCTATGATCTACGAGGAACTGCTCTAAGCGGCGCATACTTTTCTTTTTGCTGCCATCGTAGGCTTCGTTAAGGTGGGAGGCGAGAGCATCACTGTTTGAGATTACTGTTTCTTCTGCATCAAGAAAGTAGGCATATTCTGTAATCTGTTTTTGTTGATCTCTCTCGCAGATCGCAACCAAGTGTTTCCGGTTTTCAAATCCGGAATATAATTTTGTTCCCAGAATGTTCCTGTCCGGAGTGCAGTAATAGACAAGTGCAAATTTTTCCGTTTCTACAATTTCAGAATATGCGGATCGGTAAACACCACAGGCAAAAAATTCGATCTCCGCATCAAATGTGCTAATTCCGTCCTTTAAGAGGGAATCCGTTGTCACACAAAAGATTTTGCTTATGAGTACAATCTTTGCAAGTTCCGGGTAGGTCTGGTCAAGCTCCCAACGGGAGATAGTCTGCCTTGTTGTCCCAAGTTTTTCGCCGAACTCCTCCTGTGAGAGTCCATGCGCTGTTCTGATCTGGCATATTCTCTGTCCAATGGTCATTTTTATCCTCCTATTTCCAGTTCCGCATATGCCCTTCCAGTACCCAGTACAGGGGAATAAATTTTTGCTCACTTCGTTCCCACAAATTTATTCCGGGTACTGTCCGGGCATATGCTGTTTTTTAAGTTCCGCATCCGTCCTTCTCGCGCACACTACCCAGGGAGAATTTATTTTCGCTTCGCGCTCATCAATTCTCCCGTGCGCGTTCGGGACTCCTTGATTTTGAGTTCCGCATCCGTCCTTCTCGCGCACACTACCCAGGGAGAATTTATTTTCGCTTCGCGCTCATCAATTCTCCCGTGCGCGTTCGGGACTCCTGCTGATTTTTAGTTTTGATTTAAAGTTCCGCATATGCTGATTTTATTATATCTTTTTCTTTGGGGGATGTCTACCAAGGGGATATGGAGATTTGTCACTTGCTGCGTGACAGGCTTTGTATAAGACTAAAAAGTACTATATTAACAATAAAAAATGCGGTATGATAAAAATTTAAGGATTTTGTAATTGCAGTTTTTGCTAAAACAGGTTATCATTAGATGCGAGTAAATTTCATAGTAGAAATGGGACAAAAAGAAATATGGATGAGATAATCACGAGTACAATAAATAAATATTGTGGCAAGGGGCTGATACAGATGATTCTGTCGAATAGTAAAGCTCCCGAAAAAATAAAAAAAGTTTTGATTCGTCCGGTGCGGATGCGGGGTGAATTGTATTTTCAGGCCTGCGAATATCGGGGTAAGCAGGTTTTCCATGAAAATTATACAAGGGAAGATTTGCTGGCAAAATTGCCGGATTGGTTTGAGGATTGTTTCAAGCAAGCGCAGATATGGGCAAGCGAGGGTCAGGCAGTGATTCTTGTAAGCAAAAAAGGCAAGGTGACAGTGAAAGAAAAAAAGGGAGGAGCGGAGCAGGAAAAAAATGTAAGCCAGGAAACCGTGCCAAAGGAACACAACCGGGAGAAAAATTATATTCTCGCGGAGGGGCATCCCGTTCCGTTTTTGGTGGATCTGGGCGTGATGACCCCGGAGGGAAAGGTTGTACACGCGCGATATGATAAATTCCGGCAGATCAACCGCTTCCTTGAGTTTATAGAAGATATTCTTCCAGAACTTCCAGGGGATGGGGAGGTAAAGATCATTGATTTCGGGTGTGGTAAGTCCTATCTAACTTTTGCAATGTATTATTATCTCCACGAGTTAAAGCATTATCCGCTGCGCGTGGTGGGACTTGACTTAAAAGAGGATGTGATCGCGCATTGCGCCGCCCTCGCAGAGCGTTACGGTTATGAGGGACTGAAATTTTTGCAGGGGGATATCGCCTCCTACACCGGTGCGGATACAGTGGATATGGTAGTTACATTGCACGCCTGTGACACGGCGACGGACGCAGCACTCAAAAAGGCGGTGGACTGGGGTGCGCGTGTGATCTTGAGCGTTCCCTGCTGCCAGCATGAGCTAAATCAAACTCTTGAAAATGAGATGCTTGAGCCAGTGCTTCGCTATGGACTGTTAAAGGAGCGGATTGCCGCGCTGATCACGGACGGTCTGCGCGCGGATTTGCTGGAACAAAAGGGCTATAAGGTGCAGGTGTTAGAATTTATTGATATGGAGCATACGCCAAAAAATATCCTGCTTCGTGCGGTAAAAAGAGGGCAGATTCTGCCGGGATCACTAAAAGAAAAAAGAAAAGCCGCATACGAACATTGTATCGATGAGTTGAAGGTAAAGCCCGCACTCTACCGGGCATTTGAGAACTTACAGGGAACAGAATAGGAGGAAGTCTTGAAAATTGTATATCGCATTTTAATTCTGCTCGCCATCTTCTGTGCTTCGATCTATTATTTCGGCAGCAATATGCAGGAGCGTGTCTTTAGCTCCGACCGCAAGACAACACAGATGCAGGAGACGACGCTGCCTGTAGTTACGGTGCTTACCTCAGGCGGAGAAATCAATTTGATGCACGGGTATTGCTCCAATCTTGATGCAATGCTGTTTCGTGAGAGCATCACTCCGGTGGACGCAGAAAAACAAGTGGAAATTCTGATTACTGAAAATGAATATAATATCAAAAAAATTATTTTTGAAGTGTATGATACGGCACTGGGAACGAAGCTTGAGGAGGGAAATGTAATTTCTCTTGAGCGGCGTATGTTAGGGGAGAGAGAGCAGAAAAGCGCGAAACTGCGGCTGAAGGGAGAGTATGTCGCTGGCGATGAGTATGTGGTGAAACTGACGCTGATCAGTAATGAGAGCAAGCGCATTTACTATTATACCCGCTTTAAGCTCTATGATAATTCGCATTTGGCAGAGAAACTTGAATTTGTGCAGATGTTTCACGATTCGCTGATTGATAAGGAAAAAAGTGGGAATATAAAGAAATATTTAGAAACCAAAAAAAATGCGGATGAGATGGATTTCTCCCGTGCGGATATTCACAACAGCCTTGATTTTTTAAGCTACGGTGAGTTGGCACCGCGCGTACTCTATGAGGAGAGTCCAGTAATTACAGAGTACACGAAAGATACTGCCTCCGTGGTGCTTGGCAGCTGGATGGAAATAGATACGACTACAGGGATAGAATATTATTATGTGCGGGAAAAATTTCGTTTTCGCTATACCCCTTCGCGCGTGTTTTTATATAATTATGAGCGTTCCATGGAAGCAATTTTTGACAGAAATAATATCAGTCTTGCAAAGAATGAATTTAAGTTCGGAATTACTGCGGATACAAAATTAAATGTGCTTTCCAATTATGATAATACGCGAATTGCTCTGGTGCGCCGGGGAACACTCTACATTTATACCACGGAGAATAATCTGCTCACCACCGCATTTACTTTTGAGCAGAAAAATTCAGATTACACGCGCGATACTTACGATAAACACGATATTCGCCTGCTCTCCATCGATGATACCGGCGCAGTGGATTTCCTTGTATATGGGTATATGAACCGGGGAGAATATGAGGGGAGGGTCGGAATGATCTTGTATACCTATCACCCCGCAGATCAGACGGTGGAGGAGAGGGCATATTTTCCGGTCAATACCACTTATGAAATTTTAAAGGAGGCAATGGGAAATTTTTTCTATTGCAACTATGAAGATATTTTTTATTTCCATCTCTACGATACTATTTATTCCTACAATCTGATTACCGGAGTACTCTCCGTAATTGCGGAGGATGTGGGGGAGGATGGGATGGTCTATGTAAAATCCAAGCAGATGTTGGCCTGGCAGACAAGAAAAGAGCAGGGGCGCACAAATCTTGTCCATGTGCTGAATCTGGATCTGGGGACACAAAATGATATCCATGCGGGCGGGGGAGAAATTTTGGGTCTTCTCGGTGCCATCGACGACAATCTTATCCTTGGGCGATCGGCAAAGAAAAACGCGCTTTTTCAGGAGGATGGCACGTTGATAGCGGCATATAAGCGTGTGGAGATTGTGGATTTTGACGGGAATAAACTAAAAACTTATGAGAAGGACGGATACTATGTGGTGGATGCAGATATCGAGGAAAATATTGTGCGCTTGGAGCGCGTCACCAGAGAGAGTGCGGGAAGACGTTATCAGGTGGCAGAGCCGGATTTTATCTTAAACCAGGCAGCGAGTCAAAACCGTTCGATAAGACTTTCTAAGCGGGTGACAGAACTGATGAGGACGGAATATTATCTTTCGCTGCCGGAGAATGTACAGATAGAGAAAAAGCCTGACACAGCAAATACAAAGAATGTGGTAATTACGGAAAATACTACGGTGCGCATCAATATGCCGGAACATTTTAATAATTATTATTTGACCTATGCTTATGGGACAATTGTACAGCTGACAAAAGAGCCTGGTGAGGCCATTCTTGTCGCGGATGAAACGACGGGTTCGGTGATCGGAAGCAGTGGTTTTGTGATTTGGAGCCGGGGGGTAAAGGCAGCGTCAGCGGGACTTCGAGAGATTGTGCCCGTCCTTACGAAGAATGCGGGAAACTCGCTGATGGCGTGTGTTAAGATGCTTCTTAATTACTGCAATGTCGAGGCAGATCTCTCGCAATACCGTGTGGAGGAAGGGCTGCTGACCGAGTGGCTATCCCAGTATCTGCGCAGCCATGTAATAAAACTAAGCGGGGTGACACTTGATGAGGCTCTCTACTATATTCATCTGCAAAACCCGGTGATTGCGGTAAACGGATATGGTGAATCCATTCTTATCACGGGATATGATAAGACGAGTGTCAATGTCATTGAGCCAAACAGTGGGCGAAAAACAAAGTATTTATTGAAGGAAGCGGAAAATTTTCTGGGTACACAGGATTATTATTTTATTACAATTTATTGAGAATGGAGGCAGGGTGATATGAAGTTGTTGACAGTGGCGGTTCCGTGCTATAATTCTGCAGAGTATATGCGGCACGCAATTGATAGCATTTTGGTTGGAGGGGAGGATGTCGAGATCCTTGTAGTGGATGATGGCTCAAGCGATGAGACCGCGCAGATTGCGGATGAATACGCATTCCATCACCCGACGATCGTAAAGGCGATTCACCAGGAGAACGGCGGGCACGGCGAGGCGGTCAATGCGGGACTTCGCGAAGCCTCAGGGATATATTTTAAGGTGGTGGACAGCGATGACTGGCTGGATAAGGAGGCATACAAAACCGTGCTTGACACGCTGCGCCGCTTAGTCGGCGAGGGAAAGAGTGTGGATATGATGATCGCGAATTATGTCTATGAAAAGGTGACGGAGAATACAAAGAAGGTGATCAATTACCGCACTGCGCTGCCTGTGAATCAAATTTTTACTTGGGATCAGGTAAAATATTTTCGGCAGGGGCATTATATTTTAATGCATTCTGTGATCTACCGGACAAAACTTTTGCGCGACTGTAATCTTTCCCTTCCCAAACATACGTTCTATGTAGATAATATTTTTGTGTATCAGCCATTACCTTATGTCAAGACGATGTACTATCTGGATGTGAATTTATATCGATATTTTATTGGAAGGGATGACCAGTCCGTCACGGTGGCAAATATGATTAAGCGCATTGATCAGCAGGAGAGAGTGAACCGCTATATGATTGACTGCTGTGATGTGATGGCACTGAAAAATAAAAAATTGCAGCATTATATGATAAAGTATCTTTCCATTATGATGACGGTGACTTCCGTCTACTTAATCAAAGAAGGTTCCGCTGAAAGTATGCAAAAAAAGGAAAAACTCTGGGAAGATCTAAAGAAGAAGGATAAAAAATTATATAAAAAAATTCACGATAACCTCCTTGGGCGCAGTATGAATTTCAAGTCGCGCCTTGGGAGAGGAATCGTGAAAATGGGCTATACCATTGCAGGAAAAATATTTAAATTTGTGTAGGTTCTTTAAATGGTGCCAGTGGAGCGGGCGCGCCGTCTGGCGAGCCGGTAATCTGGCACATATACAATCACATACATGATAAGGGAGAGGAGGCACGCGCACGCCACATCAAAGATGGAGTGCTGTTTTAAAAATACTGTGGACATACAGATAAGTATCGTTAAAACCAATGTGCCAATGCGCAGGATATGTTTTTCCTTTAGGTGTCTGCTCCGGTATATGGCAATACAAGCTCCGATGGAGTTGAATGCATGAATGCTTGGGCAGACATTGGTGCAGGTATCCGTGCTGTAGAGCCATCCCATAATTTTGGTAAAGATATTGCTGCGTCCAAGAGTGTCAAGGTTCGGGCGCAAATCATGGCCATTTGGCCAGATAGTATAAGTAATTAGACAGATGGTCATGCCGATAAATAAAAATGCGGTAATTCGATAAAACTCGCTGCGATCTTTAAAAAAGAAATAGGCGACCGCAAGAAAAATATAGGCGAACCATAAAAAGTACGGGATAACGAAAATTTCGCAAAAGGGAATATAATCGTCAAGGGTCAGATGAATAACCGTGTACTTTGTTGTGACAACGTGCTCAAGCCAGGTAAACCAGGTCATATAAAAAATAAAGTAGATAAGTACCCAGGCATGACTGTATTTTTTGATCAATGCTTTCATGGATATTTTCCTTTCAATCAATATGGTCGTGTGGAAGGTTCAATAAATAAAGTATATGGATTATAGCATTAGTATGCAAAAATCACAATATTAAAATCAAAAATTCATAAATTTGTAAGGGATTTGTGAGAAAGCAGAAAGGATCTTTTCAGGAAAATAATAAACGTGGCAAAACACAGGAAAGGGAGGAAAGACATGGAATCAAAAAGAATTTTTCTGATTGTTTTAGACAGTGTCGGGATCGGGGAGATGCCGGATGCAGCAGACTATGGGGATGAGGGCAGCAATACCATATATGCCACCTCAAAAAGCCCGTATTTTCATATGCCAAATATGCATAAATTGGGATTTTTTAACATTTCTGGAGTAAAGGCAGAAAAATACGTGCCAATAGAAAATCCCCTGGGGACGGTGATGCGCTTAAAGGAACTCTCAAAAGGCAAGGATACCACCACCGGACACTGGGAGATTGCAGGCATTGTCTCAAAAGAGCCAATGCCCGTCTTCCCGCAGGGCTTTCCAGAAGAACTTTTGAAGAAATTAAAGGAGGAGACGGGGCGGGATATTCTCTGCAACAAACCTTATTCCGGTACGCAGGTAATCAGGGATTATGGCCGGAGGCAGCAGGAGAGTGGCGCGCTTATCGTCTATACTTCCGCGGACAGTGTGCTTCAGATTGCGGCGCACGAGGAGGTAATTTCCGTGGAAGAATTATATGAGATCTGCGCGAAAGTGCGCGCGATCTGCACTGGAAAATGGGGGGTTGGGCGCGTAATTGCAAGACCGTTTGTCGGCACCTATCCGGACTATGTGCGCACTCCGCGCCGCCATGATTACTCGCTTACTCCGCCGCGCCGGACAATGCTCGATATCTTAAAAAATACGGGGTACACGGTTGCCGCCGTCGGCAAGATCAACGATATTTTTGCGGGGCAGGGCATTACAGAGACCGTTCGCACAGGGGACAATGCACAGGGGATTGCGCGGACATTAGAATATATGAAAAAGGATTTCACTGGTCTTTGTTTTACGAATCTGGTGGATTTTGATATGCTCTACGGGCATCGCAACGATGTGGATGGCTACGCGAAGGCACTGGCGTATTTTGACGAGAAACTTCCGGAATTGATGGCGGCGATGCGGGATGAGGATATCTTGATAATCACCGCCGATCACGGCTGTGATCCATCCACCCCATCCACGGATCACAGCAGGGAGTACGTGCCTTTTGTCCTCTATGGAAAGAACATTAAAAAGGGAATCAACCTGGATACCAGGGATGGCTTTCATACCATTGCGGCGACAGTTCTCGACTATTTTGGCACGGAGCGGGGTGTGGAGGGGAATTCTATCCTGTGGATGTGTACCTGAGAAAGGAAAAGAGATGAGACTTGTGATTCAGCGCGTAACTTCCGCAAGCGTAAAGGTTTCTGGGGAAGTGATTGGCGCGATAGAAAAAGGATATCTGGTATTTCTTGGTGTGGGGAAGGAAGATACAGAGAAAACGGCAGAGTTCTATGCTGCAAAAATGTTAAAGCTGCGTATTTTTGAGGATGAAAATGGAAAGACCAACCGCTCCCTTACGGATGTTGGTGGCAGTCTTTTGATTGTGTCGCAGTTTACGCTCTATGCGGATTGTTCCCATGGAAATCGCCCAAGCTTTACTGATGCGGGTGGGGCGGAGAGCGCGAATGCTCTGTACGAGTATTTTGCCAGGGAGTGCAGGAAGTTGGGGGCAAGGGTGGAAACTGGACATTTTGGGGCGCAGATGGAAGTCACGCTGGTAAACGACGGACCGTTTACCATTGTACTTGGAGAGGAACTTTATAAAGCCTGAATATTTTGCCTGGTAAAGGAATGATTTTGTCAGGTTGTGCAGGAAATAATCGGAAGAAATCGGAAGAATTTTAGAAAAAATTGGAAAAAATTGGTGACAAAATAACAAAAATATGATATTCTCTGTATATAGAAAATGTGAAAGGAGTATTATCGTATGTTGGCAATGAGTGTGAAGAATAAGAAATTACTATCCGCAGAGGAACTAATGGAGGAGAAAGAAACGCTCGATGTGGCAATGGACGTTTTTATGATCGACAATGTGCTAAATAATTGTATGTATAAAATGTTTGAAAAAGAGTATATGCTGCGCCTTGATGCGCATATTCGGCAGCAGTATCCGGAAATTCCGGATAGGGATGCGGCGGCGGATTTTGACGCGGCTGTGCGGGAAATTTATATGGAGCAGGAAGAAGACTGGGAGAGAGCGGTACAGGAGATCAAAGTCCTGCGTTTTGACAAGATTGGGATTATGTATCATCTGGCAAGAAGGGAGAGACCAGCACTTAGTTTTGCGCAGTACATAGCCGAACTTTGTGATTAGTTTGCGGCGAATTTCTCCCAGGCAAAAGAAATCGGATGTGGGATTAACTCCCGCCTCTATAGGCGGTGATCAGCTTATCAGTGTCCGTGGCGGGATTGTCTCTCCCATCTGATTGCCTTTAGCGGATTGCAGAGGTGTTCTTGGAGATTAGTGACGGGAGGAAAAGAGGATATGGGAGAGGAAATACAGAGCGGGGAAAACCCTGGGGAATGGCTTGCTGGTGTGGAGAAGGGATTGCAAAAGAAATTTCGCAAAACACTCTGGTGCCCGTTTGTCAAAGCGATCAACCGCTACGAGTTAATTAAGCCCGGTGACCGGATTGCCGTCTGTATATCGGGTGGCAAGGATTCCATGCTGATGGCAAAATTATTTCAGATATTAAAACGTCACAATAAAATTTCGTTCGAGGTTATTTTTTTAGTAATGGACCCCGGATACAGCGAGGCGAACCGCAGACAGATTGAGGAGAATGCGGCTCGCCTTGCCGTGCCGGTCGAGATCTTTGAGTCGACAATTTTCGACTCGGTTTTCGAGATTGAAAAATCTCCCTGCTATCTTTGTGCGCGTATGCGGCGGGGGTATCTTTACCACAGGGCAAAGGAACTTGGCTGCAATAAGATAGCACTCGGTCATCACTATGACGATGTGATTGAAACGATTTTGATGGGGATGCTCTACGGGGCACAGATCCAGACTATGATGCCGAAATTGCACAGCACAAATTTTCCTGGCATGGAATTGATTCGCCCAATGTATATGGTGCGGGAAGAAGATATTAAGATCTGGCGGGATTATTATGGATTATGTTTTTTGCAGTGTGCCTGCAAATTTACAGAAAAAAATTGTGCGCGCGGCACCGGGGATACCAATTCCAAACGCCTTGAAATAAAGGAACTGATCCGGGAATTGAAAAAGAAAAATCCCTATGTCGAGGGAAATATTTTTGCAAGTGTGGAGAACGTAAATTTAAGTACGGTGATTGCCTACAAAGAGCGCGGGGTGCGGCATAATTTTTTGGAGTGGTATGATGTATGGGAGGAAGGCGGGGAAGCATAGTATGCCAACCCGGCTTTAGCCTATGTGGCTGGGGATGAGCTGGGCAAAAGAAATGGGCGAAAGGGGAAAGATAAGGTGAGCAGAGAACAGTTTGTGCGCACGGAGAGTCTGTTAGGACATGAGGGAATGGAGCGGTTGATATCCGCGAGGGTGGCGGTATTTGGCATTGGGGGAGTCGGAGGTTTTGCGGTGGAGGCTTTGGCGCGCAGTGGGATCGGTACGCTTGATTTGGTGGACAGTGATACCGTGTGCGAATCCAATTTAAACCGTCAGATTATTGCTACACACTGCACGCTTGGGCGCAGTAAAGTTGAGGTGATGAAAGAACGTGTTCTTGAGATCTGTCCGGAGGCAGTTGTCCATATGCACAACTGCTTTTTTCTTCCGGAAAATGCGGGGGAATTTCCATTTGCAGAATATGATTATATAATCGACGCAGTTGATACCGTGACGGCAAAATTAGAGCTGATTTTGCGGGCAAAGGAAGTGGGAACGCCAATCATTAGTTGTATGGGTGCAGGAAACAAACTTGATCCGACGGAATTCAGGGTCGCGGATATTTATCAGACAAAGGTTTGTCCGCTCGCAAAAGTAATGCGGCGGGAATTAAAAAAGCGTGGCGTAGAGCACTTAAAGGTGGTGTATTCAGAAGAATTGCCCACACAGATGGCGGGAGAGATTGAGGGGAGAGAATTTAGCCCTTTTCGCGACACTTCTTCGCGCCGCAGCACACCGGGAAGCATTGCGTTTGTGCCTTCGGTGGCGGGGCTGATTTTAGCCGGGGAGGTGGTGAAGGATATCGCGTGGAACCGGAAAACTTGATAATATTTTGATTTGTTTGTGGTGGGGGTACAGGAGTTAAGAAGGTCAGGAGAAGTATTTTGCAGGGATATAATAAAATCGTGCCAATCTGCCGATATAAAGATCAAGTTCATCAATAGGTGAAATCGTTGTGGGAATTTAAAGTCACAGGGAAGAAACAAGAAAATTTGCAGAGATTGCGGTAACAGGGGGGAATGGTGATGAATGGAATTGAGATGGGAAATCTCTTAGGCAATATATCGGCGGGGCAGCAAAAGAATCATCCAGAGGAAACAAGGAATGTCCGTGTAGCGCGGACAATCGAGGAAACTTCCGCGAAATATGAGAAAACAGCGACGGCTAAAACTGCAAAGGAGGGTGGCGTCTTCTGGAGCAGAGAGGAGAGTGAGGGAAAGGCGAAAGAGAGCGCGAACAATTCCTCTTGGAATTATGCGGGAAACTATTTTGGTGCGGGGCATTTTAAGTACCGAAATAATAATTTTGCATCGCAGAGGGCAAGTGAAGCAGTAAATCAAAATATTGAACAGAGCAGTATTGATCAGACAATAAAGAAAGATCAAAATATAATCGAACAGCATGGAAAAAAAGATCAAAACGCAATTGGGCAGAATGGAAAGAATAAGGAGGATGCTGCGAAAATTGGAAAAGATAACCAGATCGTCAATGCAAATACCTCTGTATATGGAACAAAAACAAATTTAAGTATGGTAGATCGCCAGCGTCTTGCGCAGCAAAAGAAAGCGAAGGCAAAGGCAAAAAAGAAAAACCTAAATTATAATCGCCGTGAAGTTTCCTCCCAGGTACTGCGCGCTAATAAGCTTGGCACCGCAGCGCGGGCACTTGCAACGGCGCGCACCAAGGTTGCCACTCTTCGCCGTTCGGTCGGAACGGGACAGTACGATGAAAATGAATTGCGCATTGCGATTGCGCACGCGGAGAGCATTGTAAAGACAGCAAAAAAGAAGCTGAGCAATCTGAAAGAGGAGCAGTTAAAGGAAAAGCGGGTGTCGCGGGAAAAGCAGGCGAACACATTAAAAAGTCAGGTAAAAAAACAGCGCGTCCGCGCAAAACACCAGCGGATAAAGCGCGAACTCTCAACAAAGCGGCAGCAGACCGAGCGGCAGATGCGGGCGAAGGAGCTGCGTGTAAAACAGCTAAAGCGCAGACATCGCGGCGAGGAACTTGCAGATGTGGCGGAAGCGGATCTTAAATATATCAAGGATATGGATCGCTATCGCCGCTATGGAGGAGCGGAAAATAGCGGCAGAAATCCCACGGATACAACAGGAACTGCTGCACTTGAGATTGGCGATTCCGCAATGCGGTTAAGTGATTTGGAGCGCGCGGAACAGGCGTTGAAATATGAGGAGCAGCAGATGGGGCAGGGAACAGCCGATTTTTATGACAGTTCCGCTTCAGGGATTGACTATGCGGTTTCCGATGGGGTTTCCGGCTCGGATATTTCTTCCGGCGCATCCGCTTTTGGAGGGGAGATCTCTGTGGATATGAGTGCTGCGGCAGTTGGAGGCGCGGTGGATATTTCTCTGTGAGATATGGCAGATTTAGAGCTTTATCAAAATAGGTGAAAAAAAGGAAGAAGCCGCCATGAATTTAAAAAAAAGTGATTTCGCTCAGAAAACGAATGACCTGCTTACTGCGCAGGGAATGGAAAAAATTTTATCATTGATTACATACTGCGCAACGTCGGCAGGAATTTCTGCAGGATCTGCAGGCTTAATTTTTTGCTATTATTTTTCTGTTTGTTTTTATAGAAAGGGAATGCATCTATTTGGTATTATGCGTTCGGTTGTAAATCTTTCCTTTTTTATTGGAATAATTTTTTTTGTGATTTATCTGCTTTTACGAAAAAGATTGAAATGCTATAAAACAGAATGGAAAGTTTCTGAGGAAGCAGAGAAATATTATCAAAAATCAGCTTTTACCAGAAAAAGCAGAATAGTAATTTCAGCTTTTATAGGAGGATGTAGCATTATTTTTATGCTTTTTACTCCGCATTTCTTAACAGTGAAGGATTTGGATACTACCTTTTATGTAGGAGATATCATCGTAGTTCTCAGCGCGTTTTTTAGCATATTTTAAATGTATGTTCTGCCATTTTAATAGTATGGTTATATTTTTTTATCATAGAAAGTGGATCAGATTATAATAAATCATATATTGATAATCTGGATTATAGCGAATTTGTGCATAGCAGTAGTATTGCTTATAACTGGGAAACTGGTGTTTATACTGTGACTGGGAAGAATGAGGAATTCCGGATTTTACAGTTGACGGATACCCATATTTGTGCGAGCATCTCAACCATAGGAACGGATCGCAAAGTATTTGATGCCTGCTATGCCCTGATCAAAGAAGCACAGCCCGATTTAATTATTGTTACAGGCGATCTGGTGTTTCCAATTCCGCTACATACATTTGGCAATGATAATCTTAAAGCAATTGGTCAGTTTTGTAAATTTATGGATCATATTGGAATTCCATGGGCAATGGTATATGGAAACCACGATACAGAGATTGTGGCAAAATATAGTGCGCAGGAGCTGAGCGGGCTGTATCGTTATTATGCGGACGAAGCAAATTCTGTGATGCTGTATGCAGATCATCAACCGGATGTGTATGGAAGATATAATCAGTATCTCCGCATTGAAAATTCAGATCACAGTCTTAATCGTATTATTTTTTTGGTGGACTCCAATGATTATGTGAAAGGAACAGGTAAGATCAACGAGTATGATTCCGTTCATCCAGATCAGATTCAATGGTATGAGGAAACAATTGATAAAGTTTGTGAGGAGGAGGGAAGACAGGTTTCTTCTTTTGTATTTATGCATATCCCGTTTCGAGCGTTTGCCGATGCGCAGGAAGCTTTGAAAAACAACAGTTCAGATGCAGTTTATTTGTTCGGAGAAAATGGAGAAGAAGTTTGCCATCCGGATTTTGATTCGGGCTTCTTTGATGTTATTTTAAAAAAGGGAAGTACACAGGCTGTTTTTATAGGGCATGATCATCTAAATAATATGGCAGTCCGCTATAAGGGTATAGATCTTGTATATTCCAAATCTATCGATTATATTGCCTATCCAGGGATCTCAAGGAAGACTGCACAGAGGGGCGCGACATTGATTGTACTGTCGCAGGATGGAACATACCGTCTGGAACAGCTTCATTATACAAAATAAATTTATATATAATAATTACGGAGGCCGTGATGCAAAATACCAGTGGAACAAAAAATATGACGGAAGGGAATGTAAAAAAGCTGATTCTTCAGTTTGCAATTCCCATTTTTTTCAGCCAGCTCTTTCAGCAGCTCTATAATACGGCGGACTCTTTAATTGTGGGGCGTTTTTTAGGTAAGGGTCCCTTGGCCGCGGTTAGCTCTTCCGGACCTCTGATCTTTTTGCTGGTCAGTTTTTTTACCGGAACAGCGGCGGGAGCGGGGGTTGTGATCTCACGCTATTTTGGCGCGAAAGATGAAAAGCGTGTCGCGCGCGCAGTACATACAAATATTGCCTTTGGTCTGGCAGCGGGGCTTACGGTTACGATAATTGGCGTGGTATTTACCCCCGCCATTTTAAAACTGATGAAAACCGATCCTTCGGTGCTGCCGGATTCCATTGCATATTTCCGCTATTATTTTCTGGGGGTAATTGCAAATGTAATGTACAATATTTTTACTAGCATTATGAATGCGGTCGGGGATAGCCGCAGACCAATGATTTATCTGATCTGTTCGTCCCTGTTAAATATCCTCCTTGACTTGCTTTTTATCGGAGTGTTCCGTATGGGTGTAGCATGGGCGGCGATCGCGACAACAATCTCGCAGTTAGTAAGTGCCCTGCTGTGCTTAAAGCGTCTGCTGAAAAAAGGGACGGTTTATCAAGTTTCTTTTCGCAGGATCCGCTTTCACAAAGATATGCTGCGTGAAATTTTAAAATACGGTCTGCCGACCGGTGTCCAAAATTCCGTGATCGGTCTGGCAAATGTGATTTTGCAGTCCAATATCAATTCGTTTGGCGAGGACGCAATGGCAGGGTACGGTTCCTACGTAAAGCTTGAGGGTTTTGCTTTCCTGCCAATCACCTGTTTTTCCATGGCAATGACCACCTTTATCGGGCAGAATCTCGGCGCGGGGCAGCATGAGCGCGCAAAAGAGGGGGCGAGATTTGGGATTGCGATGTCACTTATTTTGGCGGAGACGATCGGTGTGATTATGTTCCTTATTGTGCCGCAGCTAATCAAGATGTTTAATTCCGATCCGGAAGTGGTGCGGCTCGGTACAAAACAGGGGCGCACGGAAGCATTATTTTATTTTTTGCTCGCGTTCTCCCATATTATTGCGGGAATCTGTCGCGGTGCGGGCAAAGCCATTGTGCCAATGGTCATTATGCTCTCGGTCTGGTGCGTATTCCGTATTGCCTATATTACAGTAATGATGCATTTTGTGCATGATATCGGTCTGATTTACTGGGCATACCCGCTGACCTGGGGAATCAGTTCCGTGATTTATCTGCTTTATTATCTGAAATCGGATTGGGTGCATGGGTACGGTGCAAAAAAAGCATAAAAATTTTGTCTATGCGTGTGCTAAAGAAGGGATGCGCAGCTTCTCTGAAATAAAAATAGGTAAGGTTTCGCTGCGGATAAAAAAGGTGCAGTCCTCGGTGAGTAATTCTGCACTTTCGCAGCGATCCTCTTTTTTTGGGACAAAGCCAAGCTTAATTTTCTTTATCCCGCGCCCAAATAATGCGGTAACCTCATCCAGTCTGTGGAGTGTGCCAGAAAATATATTGTGGAGAAAGACTTCTTCCCCGTTTGATTCTGCGATCACATAGGTATCGCTATCTGCGTGGTAATATACATTTTCCTGCATAAATTTTGTCACATAAAATAAGATTAGTTCCGGGTTGTGGATCAAGTCAAGTCTGCCCTGAAATACATTCCGTTCTATAGCGGATCTTAGTCGTTCCCAGGCAATTTTTTCGTATATGGGCGTTTTGACAAACTGACACTTTCCGCTGTTTGTGATCTGTTTTGAATATAGGTATTCTGCCGTCTTTTCAAACCCAAATTTTGGGTAAAAATTAAGCACACTATCATTGGCAAAAAGATAGATTCCATCCGTTTTTCCCCTGTAATCAGCATCGATAGCCGCCATAATTTCCCGGATCAAGCCCTGCCTGCGGAAATCTTTGCTTGTCATCACTGTTCCAAGCTGAAGGAAATGTTTTATCTTGCCGTCAAAACTCAGATCTGTTTGATTTACGGATACATTGGCGATCACTTCACCATCCCTTACAACGGAATACGGGTTGTACTTATCCGTCCAGAGTCCATTTTGATACCAGTCCTCAAAATTCAGGCAGAAAATGGAATTTGCCAGTTGGTTAAAACTTTCGCGAAGCGCGGCATTGTCGCGGTAATTTTTTTTCATCTCATACATTTTTAAAACTTCCTTTTTTAATTTTTATCTCTCTCCCTTTGCAAACAAATTATCTTTGCCCATCCCACAGACATACGGGTTCTGATCAAAAATATGACAAAAGTCTAAAAATGCGGATTTTTGCGTGGAATCGCGCATAATTTTGCATAATATTTCGTTTGGTACGGTGCGGGCATATGCGCCGGGACCAGCAAGCCGTATATTTTTGACTCCGTTCTTCCGCAGGATGCGTAAAGCTTGATACACTTAGCATAATCCGCTTTTTGCAAATTCTTACGGGATTTGCAATAACATTTTCCTGGTTTGGTCAGGTATAGGAAATCGGTGCATCAAAACTGATAACAAGGTCAAAGGAGCGGTCAGCATAGGCTGACAAATTTTCGAGTGCTCCTTTAACAAAGGTAATTCTTTCCTCAACCCCTGCTGCTTTTGCAAGTTCTGCCGCTTTATCAAGCATGGGCTGGGATATATCAAAATGCACTACCTTGCACCCATGCTTTGCGAGCAGAATAGAGAATCGCCCCGAACCGCCCCCGCCATCAAAAACGGTTTCGATCCCCGTGAGATTTTTGAGCAGTTCTTTTTCTATATGGCTTTTTTGCACAATATCATCGATAAAGGTCTGTTCGCGTAAGGCTTCCCGCTCGCCTTTCTCAGGCAGGTTCCAGTGGCGTTCCGAAATCTTTTGGCTGTAATCCATAAATTCATCCTCCTTATTAAATTTGTAGTAAAATGAAACTGGATTTTTGTTTATAGTATAATGGAGATTTTGGCACTTTGTCCACCGAATAAATTATTAGAAAAAAAAATAAGGCATGATAATGAATAAGGGATATAATGATAAAAAGTAATATAATTAATCTGTATATTTGAAATTCCCCCGGAGAAAAAATTGTTTTGATATGTTTCCTTTTAACAGATAAATTGAATAAATTTTGATTATTTTATCGGCTTGCGTAAAAGGAAACATATCATTTATTTCGTTTGCATAAAAGAAAATAAATTATTCATTTGTTTTTTTTATTTTCAAAATGATATGCTGTATACTTTTTACAGATAAACAGTACCGCAAAGCCAGTTCACGTACTCGTATCCCTGCAAGATAGTCCATATAGATTTGTTCATTCCGCTTTTTTAATTCCTGTTTTATATTCGTGGCGGCACCCCATTCTTTTCTTGTCCGTGCCTTCCTTGGAATGTAGATTGTCTGTCCGTCCACATACTCTTGTATTAGTTTAATTATTTCTGCGGGAAGAATCTCCGCCGCTCTTTTATAGCCCATGTCTGCCTCCTAAATTGATCTTTCTTTTAGGTCAGCATTGGCTATAACAATTCAATTTTTGATTGCAATAGCCAATGCTATGCAAACATAACATCTCTTCCCATAAGAACCTCCTATTTAAAGTTCCGCATATGCCCTTCTAGTCCCCAATGATCTGGGAAAGAATTTCCTGTTCGCTTTGCTCCCCTGAAATTTATTCCGGGCACTATCCGGGCATATGCTGTTTTAAAGTTCCGCATATGCCCTTCTAGTCCCCAATGATCTGGGAAAGAATTTCCTGTTCGCTTTGCTCCCCTGAAATTTATTCCGGGCACTATCCGGGCATATGCTGTTTTAAAGTTCCGCATATGCGGATTTTTATATATGATAGCATTTTTACGGAGAAAAATCAAGCTGTAAAATATTCCTATATTTTCAACTTTACTGTTGTTGCTTTCTTTTTACCGGAATCCAGATTTCACAGTAGTAGTTTTCATCTTCGGTTCCGTTCGGATATTTTCTCACATCGTCGTACATTTCAATACAATATCCGGCGGAAAATTCGTATTCTTTTAAAGCGGGGAGCCACTCGGAAAAAATGCGTGTATTTGTATCCTGTAAGGTGGAGGAAATTTTACCCCGACAAGGAAAAACTGCCCAGGTAAAAGCGGGGATGGTTCTTGTGACAAACCCTTCCGGAATATCTTGCACCGGATTGTAAAGATCTGCAATCAGATATTCAAATTGGTTTTCTCCCATGGATTCGTCAATATTGATGCCAAACATTCCGCAAACATATTTGCCGTTTCCTTTTTCGTAGTGTTCCGCCCAAAACTGTGGGATAACATTTTTTGCCCCGTCGTAGGAAAAGGTTTTTGCAGCACCCATCACTGTGAAACTTTCCTTTTTTACCAATCTGTAGTCCATAAGATAGCCCCCTTCTAATGATAGTTTGATTTTCAGTGGCGCGAAAGTTTTGATTATCGCGTGATTTTTTTGTACTGTGGATGGCGTAACACCATGAAAGCGGGTGAAAGCTCTGGTGAAGGCATCCGGAGAGTCGTAGCCGTATTTCACCGCGATATCAATTATTTTTGCATTTTCAGAAAGTTCCCCTGCAGCGAGAGCCAATCTGCGATTGCGAATATATTCTGTGATGGTGTAGCCGCAGAGCAGAGCAAAGCCCCTCTGGAAATAAAAAGGGGAGATATTAACCTGTGCCGCCACGTCCTCCGCAGAGATATCTTCGGTAAGATTGTTTTCGATGAATTCAATCGCTTCGCTAATAGACTTTGTCCATTCCATATATTTCTCCTTGTTTAGAAGCTTCTGTTTAAGTATGTATTTAGTATATCACGGTTTCGAACTAATTGCCCGTCTTAATTTGCTAAAATTTGTTGGGGATGAAGCTTTTATAAAACTGCCTATTTCCATGCTTTTGCATTTATGGTACAATGTCTTTTGATATTGTACCCGCGGTAGTTTACATTCGCCTGAAAGGAGGAAAGAGTAATGGAGATATTTTTAATCGTATTATTTCTTTTTATTATTGTATGTATAATACAGAAAAATCGATATAGGAGGACGGAATATTATCGGCAGACCAAAAATTCTTACAAGAGTGTTCAATTGGACAAAGGACTTTTGGGAGAATTTTCCACATACAAATGTCTGGAGCCGCTTTCCGGGTATAAACGATATTTATTTAATCTATATATTCCGAAAAGTAACGGGGAAACTACAGAATTAGATATTGTTCTTTTACATGAATCTGGAATATATGTATTTGAATCGAAAAATTATAGCGGCTGGATTGTTGGATCAGAAACGGAACAATACTGGACTCAATTATTGGGGCGAGAATATTCACAAGAAAATCAATTTTACAATCCGATTTTACAGAATGAAGGGCATTTAAGATGGCTTAAAAATTTTCTTGCCGATCGGACATTGTCCCTTTATTCCTATATTGTATTCAGTGATCATTGTACATTAAAAGATATCAATTTGATCAGCAGAAAGCATTATGTTGTCAAACAGCATAATCTTCTTTCCGCAGTGGAGCGAAATGCAGCAAAGGCGAAGTCAAGATTAACACCGGACAAGATCGATAAATTATTCAAAAAACTATATCCGCTTACACAGATGGATGAAGCCAAAAAGCTGGCACATATTAAGAATATTAAACAGAGGACAAAGAATAATTCGCCAACTATCTCCACCGCCTCCACCGCTAGAATACCAAAGGTTATGCTGTGCCCGCGCTGCAAAGGAAAACTTGTTATGCGTACCGCAGCAAAAGGAAAGCATAAGGGGGAAAAATTTTTGGGTTGTTCAAATTATCCGGAATGCAGGTATATAGAGAATTTGTCCGATCAATAATATTTTTTATTTTTATTGAAACGTTTTGCAGTCTTTGTGGTCTTATTAGGGAGGAGGTGAGAAAGTGGGCGATTTTGAAGCAATCTATATTGAGCATTTTAATAATGTCTTTAAATATGTTTTTTCACTTTGCAGGAATGAAGCGGTCGCCGAAGAGATCACCCAGGAAGCTTTTTATAAGGCGATGGAACATATGGATCGCTTTGACGGAAAATGTAAACTTTATGTATGGCTCTGTCAGATTGCTAAAAACACGTATTATACGTATAATAAAAGGCAAAAGCGTCTATCGGGGGCGGATGCTGAGCTATTTAAGCTGGAAGCGGAAGGAGTGGAAAAAGAATTTTTAGATAAGGAAGATGCATGGAAACTTCATAAACTTCTGCACCGGATGAAGGAACCATATAAGGAAATATTCACACTGCGGGTTTTTGGAGAACTGCCATTTTCTAAGATTGGAGAACTTTTTAACAAGACGGATAGCTGGGCGAGGCTGATTTTTTATCGTGCAAAAATGGAATTAAGGAGGGATTTTGATGAAGATATCTTGTGAAACTGTTCAGGATTTACTGCCGTTATATCACGATCATGTATGCAGTGAAGAAAGTAAAGAACTGGTTGAACAACATTTACAGGAATGTAAAAAATGTAAAGAAACATTAAATTTAATAAGTGCAAAATTTTATACAAAATCGGTTCAGACTGCAGAAGATACTGCTCTAAAGGCAGCAGCGGCAGCCTGGAAGAAAGGAAAGAGCAAGGCTCTTTTAAAGGGGGGACTTGCCATGTTAGTTGGCATCTTTCTTCTTGCTACCTGCTATTTAGGTATTCATTGGTTTTCGAGTGTGGACGCGGATGATATTGATGCGCTGACAAAACAGGCGGCGGAGTACTTTGAGCGTTTTGATTATCAGGATGTATCGATCAAAAAGATTGAACAAAGAGGAGGTTTTCTGGCGGCACTCTGCGTGGATAAAAATAATTGTTGGTTTATATGTGTATTTGATCAAGATGATATTTTTAAAGATAGGTGGAAGGCGAATGGTGGCAGGGGATTAGAACAGGGAAAAATTGGAAGTTGGAATTTTGGGGATTGGAGGGGCGGAGTTATTATTGTTGGCGGCGGGGATATCTCTGATCAGGTTTGTTGGTATACTTTTCAAAACAGTGGCATAATCTATACTTGTTCGGTAGAAGAGAATATAATATTGGAAATATTTATTACGCAAAACCAGTATGATATCAACGGGCATCCGGTTATGCTCGATAAGGAGTTTAAGGAAATTAAGAATTAGTATAGCTTCACAGCAGTTTAAAGAAATTAAAAATTAGCATGGTTTTACATATGCCCTTTTAGTTCCTAAAAATAGCCATAAATTTTTACTTAGGCACGAAAAAGGGCATATGTTTTTTTATTTTATGGTGTTTCCGTTTTTTCTTTTACATATTGCAGAAATTCCGGTGTCTTTGACCAGTATTTTATGCCCCAATTTTCAAAATTCCACTCGTCCATATAGTCATTACACTCAAAGTCAATATAGTAGAGCAGACCATCCTGCACAATGAAATTTGTGGGGAAATAATCTATATTTGTATTTTTAGCATAAAGTTTTGCACACATCTCCCGCATTTGTTCAAGATATTCGGGACACATACCACCGTGAAGTACTAGGTGATAAATAGTATCCCCCTCAATATATTCCTTGATAACGCGCTCCTGTTTCAGATCCACATCAAGCAGTTTTGGAATACGGATACCTATTCTGGTAAGTCGATGGTAATCAGCAATCTCTGCTTCGATCTTATTTCCAAAATGATAATAATCGCAAGGTTCATGGTGGATTTGTTCTAAGACGAATAAGCCATTTTTTCCCTCTGCAAGATAGGAGTAGCCGCCCTTGCCCTTACCGAGAAGTTTGATTAAGGTATATTTCGTATTGTTGACCGATACTTCTTCATTTATATTTAACATAAATCCTCCCGTTAATATTTGCGATTCCACCCGATATCAATTAAGTTCTCTCCCAATAATTTTCTCAAGCTCTGCCCTTCCGTTTTGATACGGCAGATTTACTTCCTTATACAGGCGGTGGTAAAATTCCTCTGCCGATTTCTGTCGCTCTGCGGCGATTTTCCTTCCGCGTGCCGTATAAAAATTAGAGTAAATCTTTTTGAGTTTAAAATGGTATTCATGAAAAAAAGAGGGAATGGTATCTTTTTCTCCATCCGATACTGTGCCGTCCGGCAAAACGGAGTAGAGCGGTGTGCCGACAATGCCCTGGTAGATTAGGCTGCGTGCAATCCCGATCAGCCCGGAAACGTCGATCTTGTCCGCATCAAATAAAATCTTTGCTTCAATGCTTATCGGCTCGTTGGTTTTCCGGTAACGGTGCGTACTGATACAATGTTTTACCTGTTTGGCAAAGGCAGAATCGAACTTATGTTTGATAAGAAAATGATATGCTTTGTCCGCACCGACTATCGCATGACACAGGTTTGGATTTTCAAACTGTTCTTTGCGCCCGATATCATGCAGCAGACACGCCGCAATTAAAATATCATAATTAACATCCTGCTCCGTCCCAGCAATTTCCAGCGCGGTGTACAGAACGCGGTAAATATGTTCCTTATCATGCGCAGAGTCGCCCATGCAGGTAAGCATATAATTTTCTAAAAGGGAATAGGTGGTATGGTTCATCTAATCGCTCCTTTAGCTGATTTACTGGTCTACGTGTTTATTTCTGGTTTAAAAACGCTCCCAGTTTTTTATCTTCTGTAGTGATATGTGAAATTAAAATGCGGATATGTTTGTTTAAATTGACTAATTCTGTAATGTTTGAACCGGACTCTGAGATCCTTGAGGTAATTTCTTTAAGTGTCTTTTTATAATTTTCATGGAATAATCTGTGTGCGGCAATGCCAGGATAGCTGCTGCGCTCCTGAAGCTGCTCTTCATGTGTAAAATGTTGCTGTACATAATTATTAAGAAACTTAATTGTTTCATCCATCGAGGAACGCCCCTTTCCGCCGTTGCAGGCTTCAAGCAGCTTATTTACCGCCTGGATCAGTTCCTGATGTTCCCTGTCTATAATTGCATTCCCCGTTTTCATTTTTTCGTTGAATTCGTACATATCAATTACACCCTCCATTTCCTGCACAGCCATGCTTATTTTCGCCACAATGATTTTCTCCATGATGATCATGATGCCCGTGATGGTCACATGAAAAATCTGGATTTGCCATAAAATTTCCAGCAAGCAGAGATTCCACTGCTTTATCCGCACTGCCGGACGCGCCGCCATAAAGTTTGATCCCTGCATCCAAAAGTGCTGTCTGCGCGCCCATGCCGATCCCGCCGCAGATTAATGTATCCACCTGTAATGAGGAGAGCAGACCCGCCAAAGCACCGTGACCGCTTCCATTAGTGTTAATGATCTGCGAGCTTGTGATTTCTTTGTCCTGAATTTCATAAATTTTAAAATATTCGGTATGTCCAAAATGTTGAAATACCTCGCCGTTTTCGTATGTCACTGCAATTTTCATGTTTTTGCCTTCCTTTCTGGCAGAGGGTCGCCAATTGACTGTCTGTCCGGCTGGTTTATGCCCTGTGATATAGCCAGCAAAATATCTGGTGTATATTATATGATACTCCGGAAAAGTATGGAAGTCAAGAAGGATAATTATATTCTGGCATTTTCATAAAAGGATAGATTTGGAGATTATAAAACCATTAAGTACTCCTTTAGGATAATCAACTGCCCAGTCGCTCTTAGCCTTTCCATAGAAATTTTTTATCTATAAATGGGATCTTATTTCCCCGTTAAAGCTGGCAAAGTGTTGGAATATCAAAAGGGATCTAGATATTATTTTCCGTTCCGAGTTTGGATAAAAGAACACATGTTTCTACGTGTCCGCTCCATGCGAACATATCCACTCCCTGTATTTTTTCCACCTGGTATCCTCCATTTTCCAATACTTCCAAATCCCTTGCTAACGTCCCAAGATCACAGGATACATATACCACCCGTTCCGGCTTTGTGGTAATTAGCGACTTCAAAAACCCTTCTGATGCTCCTGCCCGCGGCGGATCTAAAATTACGACATCCGGTTTTATTGCCTTTCCCTTTGCAACCTGCCCCATATACTCCGCCGCATCCTCACTTAAAAACTGAATATTTTCCACATTATTTTCCTTTGCATTTGCCATGGCATCCCTTATCGCAGTACTGTTACTTTCCACCCCCATCACCGTCCCCGCGCTTTTTGCGGCGATCATTCCGATTGTCCCTGTCCCACAATACGCATCAAGAACTATTTCCTTTCCCTTAAGCTTTGCAAATTGAATTGCTGTCCGGTAAAGTACTTCCGCTTGCTTTGGGTTTACCTGATAAAAAGATTTTAATGAGATCCGAAATTTTAACCCACACAGTTCATCTACAATATATCCGTTGCCATAGAGCGTGCTTTCCTGTTCGCCGAGTACCATACTGGTTTTCTGGGCGTTAATATTTTGGATAATCGTAGTGATTTCCGGGTGGGCGGTGCGCAGCTTTTCAACAAAATGGCGGCGACCGGGGAAATTGGTATTTGCAACCACAAGGACGACCATAATCTGTCCCGTTGCATATCCGCAGCGGATCAGAACATGGCGCAAAAGCCCCTGCTTTGTGTCTTCATTGTAGGCGGGAAGACGAAACTCATCAGCGAGTTTGCGGATGGTGCGAAGAATAGCATTGGCAGTTTTATTCTGAATAGCGCAGTCAGAAACGGATACAACGCGGTGTGTGTTCTCCTCGTAAATGCCAAGTTCCATACCCCGGCGGGAGCGGAAAAAGGAAGCGTGGATTTTGTGGCGGTAATGATAGGGATCTTTCATTCCAATTATCGGTTCTACAAAAGCAAACCTGCCGAGCAGTTTTTCGATGGCCGCCTGTTTCATGGTAAGCTGTGCCTCGTAGGAAGCGTGCTGCAAAGTGCAGCCGCCACAGCGGGAAAATGCCGCGCAAAAAGGCTTGGTGCGGGAGGGGGAAGGGATTTCAATATCCACAAGTTTGGCGGTGGTGGACTGGCGGTTTTTGCCGTAGACCAGTTCGATGTGGGCGGTTTCTCCGGACAGAAGACCGTCCACAGCAAAGAGAGAATTGTTAAATTTTACCATTCCGCGACAAGCGGTATCGGTTTCATGACATTTGACACGGTATTGTTTTGGCATGGGATATCCTTTCTTTCCCAGAAGGAATTTTTGTTCTGAGAGAATGCATACATCAAATAGGGGGGGGTAAATCCCGCCTCTATAGGCGGTGAGTAGCTTGCCTGTATCCGTGGCGGAACTGTTTCCCCTATCTGATAACCTTTAGCGGATTGCAGGGGCGCACATAAGAAGGATGGCAAAGCACACCGTGCGCCCCGCAGCAAGAATGCCAGAGGCGTTCTTGAATTAGTATTGTTTCGCCTAATCTTAACATTTTATGTAAAGTTTTGCAAGAAGGTGTAGCAAAAAAACAGAAGAAATTTACATGAGAAAAGATATAAAAGCACTTATATGCCACATTTTTATCACATTTAAATGCTAATCTATCGGAGCAATGAAAGAATGTCGCAAAGCGCAGGATTACAGGCAGAATTTGCGATATGTAGAAAAGAGGTATGGTAAATGAAGAAGAAAAGTAGATCAGAGGGAGGAAAGAGTGGAGGGGGCGCGAGGACGCTTAGAAAGCTGTGTGGTCTGCTGATCGCCGTGTTGTTGGCGGAGGGAATGCCATCTAAAACAGTTGTAAGTACATATGCAGCACAGCATGAAGAAACGGAAAATGCGCAGGAAATGTACGCAGGAAAAAGCGGTGATTTTATCGCGAAGGGGTTTATTTACACAGGATTGGTACAAGCAGCGCAGGACAGCGATAATAAAGATAAGAATGATAATGAGAAAAATGACACAGAAGATGCCACCCCAACGCCGACTAAAAGACCAAAGAAGACACCAACTCCTGTGCCGGAGGATGCAGAGAGTGAAGACGACGGAGAGGATAACGAGGACAGTGATAAGGATGCCACCCCAACGCCGACTAAAAGACCAAAGAAAACACCAACTCCTGTGCCGGAAGATGCAGAGAGTGAAGACGACGGGGAACTGACCGGGGAGGATAACGAGAGTAAGGAGGATGGGGAACTGACCGGGGAGGATAACGAGGATGAGGAGTCATCGGAAGACGAGAACAACGAGAGTGATGACAATGATAAGAATAGCGGCGATGGCAGTGAAGACAAGAATAATAATGACGACAATGAGAAAGACGACACGGGGGAGATTACTCCGATGCCAACCAAAAAGCCAAAAAAGACACCAACTCCAACACTGGATGGAGAATTAGGGGAGGGGGGAGAAGACTCAACCCTTCCGTCAGAAAATGAAGGCGAAACTCCGGAAGACAGCGAAGAGCCATCACAGCCCCCTACGCCGACACCAACCAAGGCTCCGGCGAAGGTCTGGCCGGTTAATGTTCCGACAGAGAGCGATGATGCGCGCTATCAATATCTGCTCGGTATTGATTCGAGGGTGATCACAATTGATAATCCGCCCGTGGGCTATCGCAATGCGGCTGAGGCGGCTAAAAATATGAGAACTATTACTGTTCCTGTTTGGAAAATGACCGCGTCAGGCGGAAGATATGCCTCCTCTATGCAGCTTACCATCAATAAAAAGCTGGCGCGCAATGTGCAGGAGATCTTTAAAGAAATTTATGCACTTGAGCTAAAATTTCCAATCAAAGTACTTAATGGTTTTATGTACCGAAAGGTTGGCGGTGTGGCATTGAGCAAGTCGAGGATTATGTCAATCCATTCCTTTGGGGCGGCGATCGATATTAATCCGGGAGATTATGATAATGATTACTATCTTGGCAAAGGCAATGATCTGCGTGATAAGTCGAATCCATACTGTATCCCTGACGAAGTGATTGCAATCTTTGAGAAATATGGTTGGTTCTGGGGAGGAAATTTCGAGATCTGTGCGGATACTATGCATTTTCAGTATTTTGAGCTGGGAATGTTAACCTACCAGGACAATTGGCCATTTCGTCATTTAAAGGTAAAGAATGGTTATATGACAGGTGCGGATGTGCGCAATCTTCAGCAGCGTCTGCGCGAACTTGGATTTTTTGTTTCCGTGGATGGCGTGTACGGCAATAAGACGGCGGACGCAATCACGCGCTATCAGAGGAGTCGAGGACTTGAGCCGACCGGGGAGATGGACTACAAGACCTGGGAAACCATTATCAATGAAACACATTATATGTCATATGCATTTTGATAAGAGGAGGGACAATGGAACGCAGGGATAAGATCAATTATTATCTTGATATTGCGGAGACCGTATCAAAGCGCAGTACCTGTCTCAGACGTATTTATGGTGCAGTGATCGTAAAGAATGATGAGATCATCTCAACGGGGTATGTCGGCGCGCCGCGCGGCAGAAAGAATTGCTCGGATTTAAACTATTGCCTGCGCGAGAAGATGGCAATCCCAAGAGGGGAACGATATGAACTTTGCCGCAGTGTTCACGCGGAGGCAAATGCGATTATCAGTGCCGCCAGAGAAAAGATGTTGGGTGCGACATTGTATTTAGTCGGTTTTGAGATGCCGGGGTACGAGTACATTGTAAATAGCAATAGCTGTGCAATGTGTAAGCGTCTGATTATCAATGCCGGTATTGAACAGGTGGTGATCCGGGATACGAGGGAGAACTATCGCATAGTCGCAGTGCAGGACTGGGTGGAGAATGATGAGTCACTTGAAGGTGCGATGGGGTATTAGATCTCAAGAATGCGAATTGGCAGACAATACGGTACAAAACAAATGCTGTGGCTGTCGATTCGCATTTTTTGCGCAAAATTTAGCACAAACTAATCGGTTAGCCGATTGACTTTTTGGCCTGCAGGCAATATAATATTAGTACAGGCTGCGCCGCAAGAAGCGGTGTGCCGTAAATAAAGGAAAGGTGAAGGTATAAAAATGAACAACATTCCAAAAGTGAAAATTGGTATTGTGGCGGTCAGCCGTGACTGCTTCCCGGAATCCCTCTCTGTTAACCGGAGGAAAGCACTGGTAAAGGCTTACACGGACAAGTACGGCGCAGAGGACATCTATGAGTGCCCAGTTTGTATTGTGGAGAGCGAGATACATATGGTGCAGGCACTTGAGGATATCAAGAAGGCGGGCTGTAACGCTCTGTGTGTATATCTTGGCAATTTTGGACCGGAGATTTCCGAGACTTTACTTGCAAAGCATTTTGACGGTCCGGCAATCTATGTTGCGGCAGCAGAAGAGTCGCAGGCAGATCTTGCGGACGGGCGCGGTGATGCGTACTGTGGTATGCTCAATGCAAGCTACAATTTAAAGCTTCGCAATGTGAAGGCCTACATTCCGGAGTATCCGGTCGGCACAGCGGAGGAATGCGCGGATATGATCAGGGAGTTTGTCCCAATTGCGCGCGGCATTATTGGTCTGTCCGACTTAAAGATTATCAGCTTTGGTCCTAGACCGCTCAATTTCCTTGCCTGCAATGCACCGATCAAGCAGCTTTACAATCTTGGCGTTGAGATCGAGGAGAATTCTGAGCTTGATCTGTTCGAGGCGTTCAACAAGCACGCGGGCGATGAGCGCATTCCGGCAAAGGTAAAGGAGATGGAGGAGGAGCTTGGCGCGGGCAATATGAAGCCGGAAGTTCTCCCGAAACTTGCGCAGTACGAACTGACTTTGCTCGACTGGGTGGAGGCACATCGCGGGTATCGCAAGTATGTTGCAATCGCAGGTAAGTGCTGGCCGGCATTCCAGACGCAGTTTGGCTTTGTTCCTTGCTATGTCAACAGCCGTCTGACTGGCATGGGCATCCCGGTATCCTGCGAAGTAGATATCTATGGCTGCCTGAGCGAGTATATTGGCACCTGCGTCAGCGAGGATGCGGTTACATTGCTTGATATCAACAACTCCGTTCCGGCGGATATGTATAATGAATCCATCAAGGATAAATTCCCATACACACACAGGGATACCTTTATGGGCTTTCACTGTGGCAATACCTGCTCCAGAAAACTTGCTGCCTGCAGTATGAAATACCAGAAGATTATGGCGAGAAGTCTTCCTGTCGAGGTGACGAACGGCACGCTTGAGGGCGATATCGCACCGGGAAAAATTACCTTCTACCGTCTGCAGAGCACAGCAGATAACAAGCTGCGCGGTTATATTGCACAGGGCGAGGTACTTGATGTGCCGACCAAGTCCTTCGGTTCGATCGGTGTGTTTGCAATTCCGGAGATGGGACGTTTCTACCGTCATGTGCTGATTGAGAAGAATTATCCACATCACGGTGCTGTTGCGTTTGGACATTTTGGCAAGGCGATCTATGAGATCTACAAATACATCGGGGTTGAGGTGGATGAGATTGGCTACAATCAGCCAGCATCCGCAAAATATCCGACGGAGAATCCATTCGCATAGGAGATAGCTGAAAATATGTAAAAAAGAGGACTGTGGCTTGATGGCGGCAGTCCTTTTTTTTATGCGATTGCGCATTTATTGGCGGCATTATAGTTAAAGGATATAGTATAATGTACAAATATACTAAACTGCTTTTAAGGTGCAAAATACTGCAAATAGTGGTGAAATAAAATGTACCTTATCCCAAAAAAATTCTGAAGAGGCAAAAAAATTTTGTTAAAAATTAATATTTTTCACCATAAAATTCTAAATATTAAATTATAACAAAGCTAAAGGATAAATATGGTTTATTATAAGGTGGGGTGTCTCGTTGACAGGGGTACGGAAACGTAGTATATTTGCGTTTGTACGGGGCGACTGAAATTTTATTCCTGCGTGCTGTTGTGTACCCTGTGACAAATTTTTGAAGGCAGGCGAAAACATGAATGAAAGATGAGATAAGAGAGAAATACCGTATTTTGCTGGGTACTCTCGGAGAGAATAAGCGGGTAGGCGAAATGACGGAAAAGGAGCTTTTGCTTGGAAAGACCTTAAAACAAATGCGCGAACACCGACAAATCTCACTGGAGGATTTATCAAAAGGTATTTGTGCGCCGAGTGACATGACAGCAATGGAAAATGGGATCAAGGCAAGTCTTCTGATGACTGGTGCATATCTAACCCGAATGGGGAAATCTGTGAACAAATTCGAATTCTATTCCACAAACCTTGAGTATGAACAGCAGTGTAAACGGGATAATATTATAGAATTATGGAAGACAGAAAGGCTGGCGGAAGCCGGGAAATATCTTGCGGAGTATGACAGACAATTCCGCTCAAAGTTTTGCGGCTGTTGGAGCAAATGGCAAAAATACTGTATTATGTTGCGGGAGGGTGAATTACCTAGAGAGCATAAAGAAATCTGGGAGGAACTGACACAACAGAAATTGTATTTTACGCAGGAGGAAATGGATTATTTATGGGAGTTGGCAAAATTATATAAGCAGAAAAATCAAGTGGAATATGTGCGTCAAACTTACCATCTGATGTATCAAAATACCATGGCGACCGGGGTCTTTCTTCCACAGAACGGTCGGGGGATGGATGAGGAGCGAAAACTGGAAATCCTGCCTGAACTCTGTTTGTGTTACGGTCGTTTTGAGCATATGCAGGGAAGAAACCAGGAGGCAGTGCAGATTTTAAGTACCGCCATCACGCTGCTGCAGGAAAGTATGAGAATGAAATGGCTAAGAGAATTGTTGGAGGAGCGCGGCAAAAATTGTTATGAATTGTGGAAGAACGAGGAGAATAAGGAAGCATATGAACAGATGGGAAGAGATATGCAATATCTGATCGCGCTTGATCTTGTACATGGTCAGATGTGCAATGTGTTAGAAAGAGTGCGCTGGCTTAAGGAGGAAGTAAAATGGGAGAATATAATATTGGACAATTTATCTATCGATCCAGAAAAGCTGTTGGATTGACACAGGAAGAACTGTGTTATAATGAATTTGGAGAAAAATGCTTTTCTGTAGAAACACTCTCAAGAATTGAATGCGGAAAGCAGCGTCCCAATTATCGGACAATGCACGAAATTATGCGGCGACTCGGAAAAGAGAATTGTTTTTGTACACCGTATTTGAAGACCGCGGATTATCGGGTATTAGAGATGAAGCGGAGATTAAAGAGGGAGATTACATTAAATAATTATTCGCAGGCAGAAAATCTGTTAGAACAGATGGAACAGGAATTGTCACTTGAATATATAACAAATAGACAGTATCTGATTCGAACACACGCGCTGATTGATCAGCAGCTTGGGCATATTAGTGTGGAAGAGGCATTGGAATTGATGGAAGAGGCGTTAAAAATGACCGTGCATTCCTATGGAACCCGGTTATTTTCCTATGAAGTGCTGCTTCCGGAAGAAATTGTAATAGTCTGCAATATTGCCAGCTGTTATGGAAAGCTTAAAGATACGGAAAAAGCAATTACACTGTTACAAACCGTAAATAATATGTTAAATGATGAGACCTTACAATTTAATAGTTATCCAAGCGGACTTCGTGAGATGGTAAACCGCAATTTAATTTTGTGGATCGGGGAGGAAGGAAAGCATCGGGAGGCGATTATCGAATGTGACAGGGCGATCGAAGAATGTTTAAAAAGGGATACGCTCAACACGCTTCCCGGTCTTTACTACGCAAGAGCGTACAATATGCAAAAATTGAGAGAAAATCGGTCAGAATACCCGGACTGGAGAGAAGATCAGATGGATGGGACGGAGGCTTTGCTATTTACAGAACCTCTGTACTCAATGAATGAGATTAAACTTGATTACATAAAATGTGCGCTGCTTGCGGAGTTGGTTCATGACAGGAAAGGAAGCGAGAAGGCACTTTCTGCCCTGAAAAAAATAATTTCTTAGTTAAATAAAATCGTTACATTCCCAGTCATCTGCCAGCATAAGGTTGGAAGAGTGAAATTCCTGGGAAGCCTTAGTTTCTGTCTCGCTGGAAAAAGTACTTACAACAAGAAGGAATCCTGCCGCAATCAAAAGGGAAACGATGGATTTTGAAATAAAGTGTCGCATGAAAATACTCCTTTCATTAAAGATTTACGACAAGTATAACAGAATTTTGATAAATTACCATGGCATTATTACGAAAATGCACTTAAATTAAGAAATTTTTTTGCAGAAATTTTTAGAAAATAGGAATATTTGGAAGAATAATATGTTTACAGGTAGAAAATACAAGAATATTTGCAAAATAAAATAGAGAATAAAAGGAAATATAGGAATTAATTGACAGAAACAGGAAAATATGATATATTTTTGATTGTATAAAACTATTCGGGGAAGTTAAGCTTACCAAGGAAATTAAGATCGCTAAAAATCTAAAGTTGCTGAAAAAACGGAATAAAATGTAAATTAGAGAAAGGAAGAGAGGCGCGTGAGGGAGGAAATAAGACAAAGATATGAGAGATGGATAGGAAAGCCGGGGGAGAAGATTAAGATAGCCCCACTTACAAGGGAAGATTATTTTCTTGGGGGGATCTTAAAACAGATGCGTGAGATGGTGGATGCAAACTATATTCGCTGGATTGGAAATCAGGGCAGATACCAGGAGGCAATTGAAGAATGTGACCGAGCAATTTTATATTGCATTGAGAAAAACACTTTGAATACATTGGCAGGAATTTACTATATGAAGGTATTTTATCAAGAGAAAATGTGGAAGGAAAATTCGGAGCTTCTATTTCAGAAAAAAGAAAGGATAGAACTTGACTACATTATTTGTGCGTTGCTTGCGAAGATGATAGAAGATGAAAAAGGGCTGAAGCTGGCTCTTTTCCAATTGGAGGAATTAGAAAATTAGCTGATCACATTACAGATATATGTTTGAATTGGAAAATTTTGAAGAAAAAGGGGAGGTTTGACTTGAAATAGGAAATAAAAGAGAATATTTAGTAAAAAATAGAAATAAATTTTTAAAAAGATTAGTGGATATCTGTGTTTATGACCTGTAAAAAGGAGAATGGGTATGATAAAATACAAATTAAAGTAATCGCGATGCCTGAGAAACGTGGCTATAGATACGGAAAAAGAAGGAGGTGAAAGAAATGGTAAAGAATAAATTGTTAAAGAAGGTTGCAGCAGCAATGGCGATGGCAATGACCTTTGCGACAGTGCCGATGGGAGTGATGGCAGCACATACAAGACCAGATGGGAGAATATGTGACAATACAATTCGTAGCTATGAATGTGGAAAATACGTGACAAATATGTCGCAAGGTTCACATACAGCTACAGGAGGATATGTATGTTTAATTTCGGGTTTAGTCTATGAGCATACAATTCGTTGCTCTTCTTGTAAAACGGTTACAGGTACGTCTTCGTATACGTGTACAATAGCACATAGTAAATGTAGTACTAAGATTGTAAATCATCCTGCTTATTAATATAATTTATTTTTGCATTAATACCGGGATGTAATACCGCTCTTATCCAGTATTTGGTAAGGGCGGTATTTATGGAAAGGAGAGAAATATTTTGGGGATTAAATGTTTATTTGTAATCTTTGTTATTTGTGTTATATGTGGGGGATGTGGCAAAGCGGAAGGAAAAGAGATTATTTTTGACTGTTCAAATTATGAAACAATTTCTTTTGAAGGGATTTCTATGCCAGAAGGTTTTGAAGCATTTACAATTTGTACAGATGGAATGATGCTTTGTAGTAGTGCAAATGCGGAAATGTATATTTTTAATAAAGAAGGGAATGAAAAAAGAGAATTACCATTAGTATCTTTTTATAGAAATATATGTACGGATAATAATAAGGTATACGCATATGATTATGAAAAATCAGCAATAGTAAAATTAACCGATAATAGAAATTTTTTAGTAGAGGGTATAAGTATTATTCAAAATCAAATATCGTTTCACTTAATCCGCAATATGGTTGCTTTAAATGGAAAACTCTATGTTCTTGCCCTACCATTTAAAGAAGAAAATGCGGAAACTTTTTTTGCTTTTGGTAGTCAGGAGTTTGAAGATTTTGGTGAACAAATATATTGTATTGATACGTCAAATGGAAAATATGAAATATTAGATTTTGCGCATATTGTAGCGGAGTACGTTTCCGAGGATGGAAGACTTTTCTTTTATGGATGGGAGGAAGACAAATATTATTTGTATGAGTATGATCAGGAAAAAGAGAAAGTAGTAAAAAAGGTATCCTTTGACAGTATGGGCAATCTTTTGAATATGGTGGTGGAGGGTGGTTATCTTTTTGGCGTTAGTCCATCGGAAGGATTGATTAGTATCGCGCTCTCCCTGCATCGCTTAAGACAGCGGACAGGGCTGCTTCGCATCCTTCTTGCCATGCCTGTGCTTGTGCCGACTGCGGGAATTGTGTTGGCATGGCATAAGGTATTTAAACAGATGTATTATTATGATTTGATGCGCAGCCATATTTTTGGAAATTTTTAGTATATATTTCCAATTTATCTGATTTATCTGTGGAAATATTCGGGGCTTTGTATGCTGGTATTGCTGGCGGCACTTGACCGCATTCCGGAGGAACTTTATGAGGCGGCAAAACTGGATGGAGCATCGCGCGGTGTCTGCACCCGGCGGATCGCGCTGCCGCTTATGAGATCAAATCTTTTATTGGTATTGATGTATGCCTTTACGAGTTCATTAAAAATTTTTAAGGAAAGTTACCTGTATTATGGCGAAACAAAATATCCAAAGGATATTGCGTATATGCTTCAATATTATATGAATAATCAATTCCTAAAAATGAATTATCCGACGCTCTCAGTAGTGACCATCCTACTTACGGCAGTGATCGCGCTGATTATATTTGTGCTTTATCGGGTAGAGGGAAAATTTTCCGAAGTTTTGGACTGAGAATTGGGGGGAGGAAAGAATGAGGGCAAAACAAACAAAAGGCGATTATATAATACGGGGGATTCTTTATTTGACGGCGGCAATTTTCGCTCTTCCTGCACTTTATGTGATATTTTCTTCTTTTCAGACATCGGAGGGGTTTGGGGTTTTGCAGTATCAAATACTGCTTCACGATTATCCATCCTATATTGTGGCATTGCACAATTCATTTTTTTATGCGGCGGTAATTACGGTTGGTGGGCTTGTACTGTCGGTTCCGGTCGCCTATCTGTTCGCGAAAGTGACCTTCAAGGGGCGAGATTCACTCTTTTTTATTTATATTGTGATTATGATGCTGCCCGCACAGTCCACAATCCTAGGGCAATACCTGCTAATGCAATCGCTTAAATGGATTGACACGCCAAGAGCTTTATATCTTCCGCTTATGCTTTCGCCGTTAACGGTATTTTTGCTTCGACAGAATCTAAAATTGATTTCGGCGGAACTGATTGATGCGACCAGATTGGAGACCAACTCATTTTTTGTGCTGCTGCTTCGGATTGTGCTGCCACAGATTAAGGGGACGATCGCTGCTGCCGCTGTGCTGTTGTTCTGCGAGAGCTGGAATATTATTGAGCCGGCAATGATTCTTCTGCCGAGGAATGAGGAGATCAAGCCGCTCTCCGTAATGATGGGGCGTTACCCGGAGGAACTGCAGGCGGCGTGCGCCTCAATTTATCTCGCGCCCATCGGAGTGATTTTGCTTTTGCTTGGCTTTTTAGGGATGGGAAAAAGAAAGAAAAAAGGTATTTTAATATAAGGAAGTATTTCGATCGCCGATTTTCTTTTTTGTTTTCTTTTGCAGTGCGATATGATAAAATACCATTGAATGTTATCTGCTCCCAAAAGTGGTTGCAGCATAGCTGAAAATAAGAGAGAAAGGAAGAACAGAAAGCAAGCGCGTAATTATGGAAACGAAAAAAATTGATCAAAAAAAGAATGACCGGAAAAAAACGGCGATAAAGAATATCACTGCGAAAAGAAAGCTGGCACTTACGGTGATCGAACGCTTAAAATGGGAATATCCGGAGATAGACTGCACCTTAGATTATGATGAGGCATGGAAACTTTTGGTAAGTGTTCGGCTGGCTGCCCAGTGTACGGATGCGCGCGTCAATGTGGTAGTGGTAAAGCTCTATGAAAAATTTCCGGATGTGACATCGCTTGCCGCCGCGCCCGTGGATGAGATCGAGGAGATTGTAAGACCCTGTGGGCTGGGACATAGTAAGGCGAGGGATATCAGTGCCTGCATGAAAGTTTTATTGGAAAAATATGGGGGGAACGTGCCGGATGATTTTAACGCACTTCTCTCACTGCCGGGTGTCGGCCGCAAAAGTGCAAATCTCATTATGGGGGATGTATTTGGGAAACCCGCGATTGTGACGGATACCCACTGTATTCGCCTGGTGAATCGAATGGGACTTGTGGATGGGGTAAGGGAACCAAAAAAGGTTGAGATGACCTTATGGAAAATAATTCCAGAAACGGAGGGAAATGATTTTTGTCACCGGTTAGTTGCTCATGGCAGAGCGGTTTGTACAGCAAGAACAAGTCCCTATTGTGATAAATGTTGCCTGAATGAGATCTGCGCGAAACGCATATAATACTAGCTGTAGAACCACGAAAACGTTTTTCAGATAATTTGCGGAATATTCCACAAAAAAACTTTGTTAAATCTGAAAATATATGTTAATTTTGCTTTTCTTTTTTGAATTTTGTGGTATAATAGTAGTGGATATTTAAAAGCCGTGGATTTTGGTATCTTCTAAGTTTATGTATGATATAGAATCCGGCATAATATCAAGTAAAATGCGACAAGAGGTGATAGCGTGATTAAGAAAGAAATGATCGCCATGCTTTTGGCAGGCGGACAAGGCTCAAGGCTTGGTGTTTTGACTTCAAGCATTGCGAAGCCGGCAGTGGCCTTTGGCGGGAAATATCGTATTATCGATTTTCCGCTGAGTAATTGTATTAACTCCGGTGTGGACACGGTAGGTGTTCTGACACAGTATCAGCCATTAAGATTAAATACGCATATTGGGATTGGTATTCCGTGGGATTTGGATCGCAATATCGGCGGTGTTTCTATTCTCCCGCCATATGAGAAGAGTACGAACGCGGAGTGGTATACTGGTACAGCGAATGCAATCTATCAGAATTTAAAGTATATGGAATACTATAATCCAGAATATGTACTGATTCTTGGCGGTGATCATATTTACAAGATGGATTACGAAGTGATGCTCGATTTCCACAAGTCGAACAAGGCGGATATCACAATTGCGACGCTGCCGGTACCGATGGAGGAAGCGAGTCGTTTTGGCGTTGTGATCACGGACGAGACCAAGCGCATCCTTGAGTTCGAGGAGAAGCCGCCGAAGCCAAGGAGCAATCTTGCCTCAATGGGTATCTATATCTTTACATGGAAGGTGCTGCGTCAGGCACTTATCGATCTCTCGGAGCAACCGGGCTGCGATTTCGGCAAACATATCATTCCGTACTGCCATGGCAATGGAAAACGTGTCTTCGCCTACGAGTACAACGGTTACTGGAAGGATGTAGGGACATTGCAGTCTTACTGGGAATCAAATATGGAACTTATCGACATTGTGCCGGAATTCAATCTCTATGAGGAGTTCTGGAAGATCTACACCAAGAGCGATGTCATTCCGCCGCAGTACATAGCGGAGGACGCTGTGATTGAGCGCTGTATTATCGGTGAGGGCACCGAAATTTATGGAAAAGTTTATAATTCTGTGATCGGCGCAGGTGTGACGATCGGAAAAGGCGCGGTGGTGCGCGATTCCATTATTATGAAGAACACTGAGATTGGCGATAACACGAAGATAAACAAGGCGATCATTGCCGAGAACTGTGTGATCGGCTTTGAGTGTGAGCTTGGCGTGGGCGAGGAAGTGCCGAACGTGAAGTTCCCTAAGATTTATACTGATGGATTGGTGACAATCGGTGAGGATTCGGTTGTGCCGAACAATGTAAGGATTGGAAAGAATACCGCGATTTCCGGCGGAACGACATTGGATGATTACCCGAGCGGCATCCTGAAGAGCGGTGAAAGTATTATTAAGGCAGGTGACTTGAAATGAGAGCGATAGGAATTATTTTAGCCGGGGGCAATTCCAGCCGGATGCGTGAACTGTCAAACAAACGTGCGATTGCGGCGATGCCTGTTGCCGGCAGCTACAGGGGGATCGACTTTGTACTTAGCAATATGTCAAACTCCCATATCCAGAAGGTAGCGGTGCTGACCCAGTATAATTCCCGCTCCTTAAACGAGCACCTGAGCTCGTCGAAATGGTGGGATTTCGGAAGAAAACAGGGTGGTCTGTACGTGTTTAATCCAACGATCAC
Source organism: uncultured Lachnospiraceae bacterium (assembly GCA_910577165.1). Lineage (GTDB taxonomy): Bacteria > Bacillota > Clostridia > Lachnospirales > Lachnospiraceae > RGIG4057. Next base: position 158,674 of record CAJTLX010000001.1, on the reverse strand, counting down.
GGCGGACAATGGTTTTTGGTATCGCGGCACGGCGGATGCGATCGCGCAGAATCTTACGTTCCTGCGCAACAGCCATGAGCCGTATGTGGTGATTGCGTCCGGTGATGGTGTTTACAAGCTGGATTATAATAAGCTTCTGGAATACCATATCGAGAAGAAGGCGGATATCACTATTGTGACAAAGGCGATGGACAGCGATGAGGACTGCACGCGCTTTGGCGTGGTGCAGACGGACGAGGACGGGCGTATTACACGCTTCCAGGAGAAGCCGCTTGTAGTGGCATCAAATCTGATCTCGACCGGTGTTTATGTTATTCGCAGAAGACAGCTGATTGAGATGATTGAGAAGGCGATGGAGGAAGACCGCACAGACTTTGTAAAGGACGTACTCGTTCGTTACATAGATTTGAAGAGAATCTATTCCTACGAGATGACGGACTACTGGAGCAATATTGCGAGTGTGGAATCCTACTACAAAACAAATATGGATTTCCTCAAGAAGGATATCCGCGATTATTTCTTCAAGCAGTATCCGGATATATATTCCAAGATCGACGATCTCCCGCCAGCAAAGTACAATCCGGGCGCGGTTGTGAAAAACAGCCTTGTTTCAAGCGGCTGTATTATCAACGGTGTAGTGGAAAATTCTGTGCTGTTTAAAGAGGTTTACGTTGGCAATAACTGTACAATTAAGAATTCGATTATCTTAAATGATGTTCATATTGGCGACAATACCTATATTGAGAACTGTATTGTGGAGAGCCGTGATACAATCCGGGCAAACACGACTCATATCGGTGAGAATGGCGAGATCAAGATTGTAGTTGAGAAGAACGAAAGATATGGCTTTTAAAACAGAAATAAGAAAATATAGTTTATATATTCACGAGAGATTGTCCCGGTTCCGGTACTAGAGCCGGAGTCGGGGGATCTTGTACATATCAATAAAACGACAGAAATAAAGAAATTAGAAAAGAGGAAATAAAGAGTACAAAGAAAACTATCTAAAAAGTATGAAAAAAATAAGGAAGGAGGAAGTTACTGTAAAACAAACAATATTATAAAAGAAGAAAATTCTTTTATAAGTTTTCAGTAACGGTACATAGCATGCAAATAACTGATGTACGTGTACGCAAGGTGACTAAAGAGGGGAAGATGAAGGCAGTCGTTTCCATCACGTTTGATGATGAGTTTGTAGTACACGATATTAAAGTCATTGAGGGCGAAAAGGGACTCTTTATCGCGATGCCAAGCCGTAGATCGGTGGATAATGAGTATCGTGATATCGCGCATCCAATCAATCCCGAAACGAGGGAAAGGATTCAAAGACTGATTCTCCAAAAATATGAAGAAAATGGCATTCATGGAAGCGTTATATCGGAACCAGAGTATTTTGAATAATAAAAGGATATCCAGCCACGCAAGGGGAACGTGGCTGGATTAAGAAAATAGTCGACTTTATCTAAATGACGCGTTATAATAATAACAGTTTATAGGAAAACAAAACCGGCGAACAAGGAAAGTAGGTAGGAAAAACCATTACAGAGAGCCGCAGTTGGTGCGATACGGTATGGCAGAACTTATTGAATGGGCCTTTGAGGGCGGTCTGAAACCTTAGAGGGAGTAGGCACCGACGGGTTCCCTGACCGTTATCAGCGGGGTGCATATGTTAGTATGTAGTTGAGTGGATGGAAACTTCAAATGAAGTTACATCGAAATGGGTGGTATCGCAGAAGCATAACGGCTTTTGTCCCTGTGAAGGGGCGGAGGCTGTTTTTTTTATGCGTAAATGCACATGGTATAAGAGGAGGAAATAATGAAGAAAGGACGTTATGAGCCGTGGACAGTATATTCCGGAAACTTTAATGAACGCAGTGCAGGAGGTGGAGGAAGCCTATGAGCATTATAAAAATGATCCCGAATTTGTGAGAGAACTTGATGATCTATATCGCAATTATGCGGGCAGACCATCGATGCTCTGCTATGCGGAAAAAATGACTAGGGATCTTGGCGGGGCAACGGCAACGGCGACGGCAGCGGCACTGATGGGACTGAAATGCGAAGTTTTTATGGGAAAGGAGGACACTGACCGCCAGGCACTCAATGTATTTCGCATGGAACTGCTTGGCGCGAAAGTACACGCAGTGACAAGCGGTACCATGACATTAAAGGATGCGGTTAATGAGGCAATGCGTATTTCCAGATAATTCCACTTGTATTTTTGGTTTATGCTAATTCTATTTATGCTTACGGTAAAAGGTGTTTTATGGAACGCTGTAAACGGGTGGAAATTGATAGTATTATTGTGCCAGATCTGCCTTATGAGGAGAAGGACGAGATGGCGGCGGACTGTGAAGCATTTGGAATTGATATGATTTCGATTATCACGCTGACTTCAAAAGAGCGCGTTACAATGATTGCTAAGGAGGCAACAGGGTTTATCTATTGTGTATCTTCGCTGGGTGCAACCGGGGTGCGCGAAAAGATTCGCACGGATACCGACGGAATGGTGGTTCATGTGTGCAGAACCTCAAAAATTCCAGTTGCAGTTGGGGGTGGCATATCGACTCCAGAGCAGGCAGTCACAATGGCATTCGTATCCGATGGAGCAATTGTCGGCAGCGCGATTGTCAAACTGATTGCCGAATACGGCAGAAAGAGCAAAGAGCCCGTGGCAGCATATGTAAAGAAAATGAAAGATGCCCTGCGAGATTAGGCGGGGAGCAAAAGGAAGGGCAGTTTTGCTCTTCTTTTTTCCTTACTTGATTTTTAGAATACAGAAAATTTCTCAAAAAATATCGAAATTCAAGAAGGATTTTGATAAATTTTCAGATAAATTGCTTGCAAAATGAAAAATAATCTGTTATAATATAATTAAACAAAATTCCGGTTTTTTTACAATTAACAGCAAGGATTCCCTTTCTTCTTAGGTAGGGGAGAAATTGCAGGAACAATTGTAACGGCAGTAGTGGGTGGAGCGAAAGTGGTATCTCCTACTGCTGTGAAGTAATCCACATAATCGTCTTGCTCCTAACTACCGCGAGTGGATTGAAATAATTATCCTATAATTTCCACCTAATTTTTAGGAAGGGCGGACAATGGAGGTATCAGTATGGAGGGAAAATTATTCGAGAAAAATATGTCATTGTCAGAGATGGATGCGGTGTTGGAACACTTTCTGACAAAGGAAAGTTCGGCGGTACGGATTTTGGTGGATATTCCGCTGACTGAGGAGGAATACCTTCAGCTTTCACAAAAGCTTATCAGCACAAAACGGAATATGGAAAATATGCAGCGTTATCGTATTAGTATGCTTCTAGCCTGGGCATATTCGCTCTATTATGGAAAGGCGGAGAGCAGGGAGTACTGTGAGATGATGAGTAGGCTGGACGAGCTGCCGCAGTATTTTACGAGGAAGTTCTTTCAAATTTGTAGCAGGACATTCGAAGAGTTTGGGTTAAATACATATTTTCCGGAGATCTGCAGTAAACAACAACTATGTGGTATGATGGTTGCACAGGCGGGGATATCGGAGGAGATGGCACCGCATTTTTGCAGACTTTTGGAGGAATTGATTAAGGGGAAGTCCATAAGAGAGGCGATGGACGAAATGGAAAGCGCGAACAATGAGCATCTGGAGGGCGTGGCAAATTCCTCAAGTTATTATTTTCTTGAGAATCTTCTTCTCTCCGCGAAGGATGTGATGCGCGATTGCCAGAGTGGTGATTTTACTGAGCCACAGATCCGTGAGAAATATAATATTACATCGAGCAGACTGATTCATATTTGCTGGTGTTGGGTGCAGGAGCGAAATGCCTGTGCATAGGGCGGGATAAAAGAGATAGGACATAGGAAAATCAGAGAAGTAAACTGACCAAAATGAAAGGGCTGATAGGAGTTGAAAAATAAAAATGAAAGTGCCGCGCGGAGCGATGAAAATTCCCCGTGCGGCTTTTTTATGCGCAGTCCCGTGCAGAGAAAAGACACTGCTAAAGCAGCACACGGGACGCGCAGCGAGTAGGAGAGTAAAACTTTCCCCCACTTGGTTCTAAGATTCTTTGTGCAATCGCAGCACACTTACAGAATACATTGGTGCTGTGTAATTAAACTGATTGCTCACCCCTTCAAGTTCCATACTCTGCAAGGTAACCACCTCTGTTTTTCCAAGAATATTGTCATCCCCAAGGCTTTTGCCCGCTACAAGATCAAGAGAGGCAGTACCCACAATTTTCTCCGCGTTTAAGTTGATGGCAAAGGTTTTTGGCAACCCTGTGACATTGACCAGCTTGATAATGATATCGCCGCTTTCATCTGTGCTTACTACCTGGTAACTCTCGGCATTTGTGGTTTCTGGCAGATCATAGTCCACATAGAGTTCATCGTCGATATAGCATTTTACCTTTGTATCCGTCACAACAATGCGCAGCGCGTAAGGTTTGCCAACCTCAATTTTGCAATTTTTTACTGTTCCGTTTAGCTGTCCGGATTTCGCACCCGTTTCCACTTGCTGGAGGCAGGAGAGCGTATTGCCCCATCCGCCGATATTCCAGAAGAAATTATTGTCCACCCCGCGCACAGCAAACGGGATCAAGAACCCTTCCTGACCGCCGTTTTTGGTCGCGGTCAATTCATAAGTATAATTTGTCCATCCCACTTCCCCAAAATATGCGGCACTTCCTGTATCGCCAAAGCGTCCGGTGTTGGTTGTGGAGGAGGACTGTAAGAGCGCGCCATCTTTTACTGACCAGTTGCCATCGGACGGTGTGATCCAGCGCGCACCAAAATTTTCATCGGAAAAATTATCCTCCGCCAAAATTTCGCCCGTTGCATTATCGGTGATTTTAATATCGTCGAAGGTCGCCGAGGTATTCCATGTCCCAACACCAATCCTGCCGGAAAGGGTGATATCCTCAATCTTTGCCCCGGTAAGTGTGGAGGAGAACAGCGCGCTCCCTGCATTTTTTGCAAAGATCTGCTGCACATAGTAGTTGACGGAACAGGTGGAAGTTGTATTGTTAAACCAGATTAAATCCGGTGCCCAGTGGGTTGCGGTCAGGTTGCCGAAAAGAGGCGCGTATGCCGCCATCTTTACAATATCCCCGTTGCGCTCTAACCCCGTCATGTACGCCGCCTCGGAAAGTGCCGCGTTTAGAGTATTTGACTGTGCCGCGTACTCGCCAAGGAAGACATTGATGCCGCCGCCAAATTTTGTTTCGGTCATCTGTTTTGTATCACGGCTGTAGTTTTTCTCATCGTAATAGTCCACATGATGATAGAACCAGGATGGAGAATTATAGTAGTGGTGATCGGTCGCGCCCGCAAAATCATTGATGGTCTTGTCCGGGTGTTCGGAGAGCCAGCGCGCAGCATATTCATAGGAAGCCATATAGTCCACACCGGAATCCCCGTCGTCTATTCCTGCGGAGAACATAAGTTCGATTCCATCGTAGAGTGCTGGATTTTCTTTTTTTGCCTTCTCGAAAGCGTCCACAAATGCTTCGTAATGGCGGAAGAAATTATTGCCCCACTGCTCGTTGCCGATCCCAATGTATTTTAGGGCAAATGGCTCTTTATGTCCTATTGCCGTGCGCACCGCGCCCCATTTGGTGGAGGAATCGCCCAGACAGAATTCCACAAGATCGAGTGCGTCCTGCACATACTGTTCAAATTCTTTCGTGCCGACATCCGGTCCTAACCCCGGTCCCTGTCCCATACAGCCAAGACCACAGTTGATTACCGGAACACCGATCGCCCCGATATCTTCGGCAAGCAGGAAATATTCATAAAAGCCAAGGCCGTAGGACATATAGGATGGATATTTGTCGTTTGTCGCGCGCTCGTCCGTCCAGATATTCTGTCCCTGTTTGCGCGCCGCCACATCGCCGTAGGTACCGTTAAAAAGAAGTGGTTCGCCGTCCGGACCCACGCCGATAGAATCCTTCCAGTCGTAGGCGGTCTCAAGCGTCGCGCCCTCGATCACACAGCCGCCAGGAAAGCGTAAGAAAGCAGGGGAGAGTGCGTCAAGCTTTTCGGCAAGATCCTTGCGCAGACCGTTCTCTCGCCCCTTGTAAGTATCCTTTGGAAACAGGGAAACCATATCGATGGCAACGGAACCCTTGTCAATAGTTACGTTCAGAGTAAGATTTTTTGAAATGCTTGCGGAGGCAGTAAGCATAAGCTCGTATTTTGCCCACTCCGAATTTATCGCATCGATTTTTCCCTCGGCAATTATCTCATCGCCAAACATAAGGTTTACATGGATGGCTCCCGCATATCCGTTAAGTCCGCGCGCATAGAGGGAAAAGAGGTATTCCTCCCCCTCCTTTACTGCCATACCGTCAAGGAAACCCGAATTGGCGATGCCCGCCGCACTCCTGGAGGTATTTTCTAATACCATATAGTTTGGATTATTTGCATTCAGATATCCTTTTTCATCGTTCTTGATTACGGTCGCGGTGATCTCGCCAATATCCTTCCAGGCATGTTTTTCATTGCCCGCCGCAAGATTTGTAAATTCAAAGGAGCGGTTTTGCACAAGTTCCGCATACAAACCACCGTCCGCCGCGAAATTGATATCCTCGATAAAAATACCGTAGAGCATATCACTTATCCCGTGTACCGGCGCGGTCGCATCAATATCCAAAGTGTAATTGCTCTTTGCCGTGTCATAGGCAGTAATTGCCGGGTCGCCGTAGATCGCCGGGGTGGGGGAGGAGGGAAGATTGGCGGTCTCGGTCGGAGAAATTTTTGTAGAATCCGTCGGGGAGGGGGCGAGATTCTGATCGGAATCCTTTCCGCAGCTTATCGATGAGAGGGCAAGCAGCCCCATAGCAAGCGCGGCGGCGAGCCTGTTATTTTTGCGCGCTCTTGTCGTCCCCATTTTTGATACTGAGTTTTGTGATGTGATTTTTTTCATCATAGACCTCTTTCCTTTTTGAAAAATGTAAAATATTTTAGAAAACTATAAAATAATTATAGAAGGCGAGAGAATAAATGTCAAGGAAATATCTGGGAAGTTCCAGAGAAAAACATAAAAAATATTGTCTGGGATTTCTTTTAAATCCATCTTGAAAACTCTGCCAAGATCATATAGAATAAGGGAAAAATATAAACGGAAAGGGCAAAGAAAAATGAAAAAGCTGCTTAGCTTCCTGAAGGATTACAAGAAGGAGAGTATTTTAGCACCTTTGTTTAAAATGTTAGAGGCACTCTTTGAACTCTTTGTTCCTCTTGTAATGAAAAAAATTATTGATGTGGGAATCGCAAATAAGGATACGCCCTATATTGTCCGGATGTGTCTTTTGATGGTGGCACTCGGCATTATCGGGTTAGTCTGCTCTTTAACCGCGCAGTTTTTTGCGGCGAAGGCGGCAGTCGGTTGTTCGACAAAACTGCGGCACGCACTGTTTGCGCATATCCAGGGACTGACCTACGCGGAGATTGACGATCTTGGCACTTCCACAATGATCACGCACATGACAAGCGATATCAATCAGGTACAGTCCGGCATCAATATGGTATTGCGCCTGTTTATGCGCTCGCCGTTCATTGTGTTCGGCGCGATGATTATGGCATTTACGATCGATGTGAAGGCGGCACTTGTCTTTGTGGTAACTATTCCTGTACTCTCAGTGATTGTATTTGGCATTATGATGATTACCATGCCGATGTTTAAGAAGGTACAAAAAGGTCTTGACCGGGTACTGGGAAAAACCCGTGAGAATTTAACAGGTGTGCGTGTGATCCGCGCATTTGCCAAAGAGCAGGAGGAGATCAGGGAATTTGGCGAGGGGAATGAGGCACTGACGAAGTTACAGATGAGAGTTGGACGAATCTCCGCATTGACCAATCCGCTAACTTATATTGTGGTCAATCTCTCAATTGCGGCACTGATCTGGATCGGCGCGCTGCGCGTAGATGCGGGAATGATCACGCAGGGTGCGGTGATCGCGCTGGTCAATTATATGTCACAGATCCTTGTGGAACTGGTCAAGCTTGCAAATTTAATTGTCACCATCACGAAGGCACTTGCCTGTGTGGGGCGCATCGGGAAAGTCTTTGAGATTGTGCCAGGGATGGTATACGGCGATGCGGCAGAATATGAAAAGAAGCGGTCGACACCCGAGGAAAAGACCGCCTATGCTGTGGAATTTCGAAATGTCGGTCTGACCTATCGCGGCGCGGGTGCGGAATCGCTTGCGGGGCTGAATCTGAAAGTAAAGCCGGGGGAGACCATCGGGATTATCGGCGGCACAGGTTCGGGCAAAACCTCGGTGATCAATTTAATTCCGCGCTACTATGATGCGACGGAAGGCGAAGTTTTGGTGGATGGCATCAATGTAAAGGATTATCCAATGGAGGCACTGCGCGATAAGATCGGTATGGTTATGCAAAAGGCAGTGCTTTTTAGGGGAACGATCCGCGAAAATCTTCTCTGGGGAAGATCGGGCGCGACGGATAAGGAGATGTTTGAGGCACTTGAAATTGCACAGGCAAAGGAATTTGTGGACGCAAAGGACGGCAAACTTTCCGCGCCGATCACGCAGGGCGGCAAGAATCTTTCAGGTGGACAGAAACAGCGTCTGACGATCGCGCGCGCACTGGTGCGAAAACCGGAAATTTTGGTATTGGATGACAGCGCGTCCGCACTCGATTATGCGACGGATGCAAAACTGCGCCGCGCATTGCGGGAGATGAAGGAAAAGCTCACGGTGTTTATTGTGTCGCAGCGCGCGGCCTCCATTATGCACGCCGATCAGATTGTAGTGCTTGACGACGGGCGTGTTGCAGGGATTGGCAGACATGAGGAACTATTGGCAAATTGTGAGGTTTATAAAGAAATTTATTATTCACAATTTAAGAAAGAAGAGGGGAAGGGGGCATAAGAAAAATATGAAAAAGGGGAAAAATGGAAATCAAAACTACTCGATGACCAAAGGGACATTGGGCAAGGTATTGCGCTATATTCGCCGCTATTTATTTTTTGTTATACTCTCTATTTTATGCGCGGCAATTACCGTGGCACTTACGCTCTATGTGCCAATTTTGACCGGCGATGCGATCGACTATATTATTGATAAGGGCTTGGTAAATTTTGATCCGGTGCTTTCGATTGTAAAAAAGATTGTGGTGATTGTCCTGCTTACAGCAGTATCCCAGTGGCTGATGAATGTGAGCAATAATCAAATTGCCTACCATGTAATTCACGATATCAGGCGCGAGGCATTTCACAAAATTGAAATCCTTCCGCTCAAATACATTGACGGGCATTCTTACGGTGAGGTAGTCAGCCGCGTGATCGCGGATGTTGATCAGTTTTCCGATGGTCTTTTAATGGGATTTACGCAGCTTTTTACCGGCGTGATCACCATCCTTGGAACGCTTTTGTTTATGATTTCGCTGAACGGCAAGATCACGCTGGTTGTTGTGCTGGTTACGCCGGTATCACTTTTTGTGGCGGCATTTATCGCAAAGAAAACCTACTCGATGTTTAAGCTTCAGTCCGAGACGCGCGGCGAGCAGACCGCATTGATTGACGAGATGATCGGAAATCAGAAGGTGGTGCAGGCGTTCGGGCAGGAAGATGAAGTCCTTGCGCGTTTTGACGAGATTAACGGCAGACTTGAGAAATGTTCGCTCAAGGCGATTTTCTTCTCCTCAACCACAAACCCAGCAACACGTTTCGTCAACAGTTTAGTTTATACTGGTGTGGGTCTGACCGGCGCGATCTCCGCGATCTCCGGCGGCATTACCGTCGGGCAGCTCTCGTGCTTTTTAAGCTATGCCAATCAGTATACCAAGCCGTTTAATGAAATTTCGGGTGTTGTGACTGAATTGCAGAACGCGCTCGCCTGCGCGGCGCGCATCTTTGAATTGATTGAGGAAGAGCCGCAGATTCCGGAGGCAGAAAATGCGGTAATTTTAAAGGATGTGGATGGCAAGGTTGCATTAGATAATGTTTATTTTTCCTATATGCCAACGCAGAAATTAATTCAGAATTTTAATCTTTCGGTAAGACCGGGACAGCGCGTGGCGATTGTCGGACCGACGGGTTGCGGCAAGACGACAGTAATCAATCTGCTGATGCGTTTTTACGATGTGAATTCCGGCAGCATCAAAGTAAATGGCACGGATATCCGTGAGGCGACGCGCGCAAGTCTGCGAAGGGGTTTTGGTATGGTGCTTCAGGAAACCTGGCTCAAAGTGGGAACCATCAGGGAAAATCTGACAATGGGAAAGCCTTTTGCCAGCGAGGAAGAAATTATTGCGGCGGCAAAGGCGGCACACGCACACAGTTTTATCAAGCGTCTGCCGCAGGGGTACGACACCGCGATCGGCGAAGATGGCGGAAGTTTATCACAGGGACAAAAGCAGCTTTTGTGTATTGCGCGCGTAATGCTCTGTCTGCCTCCAATGCTTATTTTGGACGAGGCGACCTCCTCTATTGATACGCGCACAGAATTAAAGATCCAGAATGCATTTGCAAAAATGATGGAGGGGCGCACAAGCTTTATTGTCGCGCATCGCCTATCAACTATTCAGACAGCGGATATTATTCTTGTGATGAAGGACGGAAATATTATTGAGCAGGGAAATCATGAGACACTGCTTAAACAGGGTGGCTTCTACGCAAATCTCTATAATAGTCAATTCGTCCAGTAGAGTAATAAAAAATAGTAATAAAAAATAAACTGTACGAATTTATTTGCGCAGTAGAGTAGGAGAAAGTTGCAGGGAAGAATAAACTGCACGAGCATATTTGCATTGTAGATGAGAGAGGGGACGGGATGGGATGGAAAGAAAGTGCATGATTTACCGGCGTAAAATAATTGCGGTGCTTGTGTTGCTTGTAACATGGCAGTGTTTAAGTATGTGGGTGGACAAAAGTGTTTTTCTGCCATCTGTGCCGGATACGCTTCACGCGCTGATTTCTCTCGCGCGCACAAAGGAATTTTATCATTCCATTGCTGCTTCCTTTGTGCGCATTGCCGCGGGATTTATCCTTGCCATGATAGCGGGAATCTTTACCGCAGTACTTGCGGAATTAAACGCGCAAATTGGAGAAATTTTACAGTTGTTGATGCAGTTGATGAAATCCATCCCCGTGGCTTCCTTTGTGATTCTTGTGCTGCTTTGGGTGCATTCCGCACAGCTTTCCATTGTGATCTCATTTTTGATGGTGCTTCCTGTTGTTTTTACCAATGTGCGCGGTGGCATTCGGCAGACGGATGCAAAACTTTTGGAAATGGCAAAGGTTTTTCAGCTTGGAATATGGAAGAAAATAAAAAATATTTATCTGCCCGCCGTGCGCCCTGCATTTGTGACCGCCTGTTCCGTAGGACTTGGATTTTGTTGGAAATCCGGGATTGCCGCCGAGGTGATCGGACTCCCAAAAAATTCCATTGGGGGTGAGTTGTATAAGGCAAAGCTCTATCTGATGACCCCGGAATTATTTGCATGGACGATTGTGATTGTGGCGATCAGCGTATTATTTGAAAAACTGGTGATGTGGGGAATCCGAAGAATGGTATAGGCAGAGAAATCGGAGGCGATTATGCCAATTGAGATGAAACAGATAAAGAAATCATACGGGGATCAGAAGGTACTTACAAATTTTTCTATTTTCATAGAGGACGGCGAAAAAATTTGTCTGATGGGGGAGTCCGGTATTGGGAAAACAACAATTCTTCGCATTTTAGCAGGGTTAACCAAACCGGACTCGGGGCAAATTTCCGGCTTGCAGGGCAAAAAGGTTTCGATGGTTTTTCAGGAGAACCGGCTGTTAGGATGGGCGAACGCATTTGAAAATGTCGCGCTGGTATTAAATCAAAAAAAATTTGGGGCGGAAAAAAAGGCGGGGAAAACTGCTATTGCGAATTTTTTACTTCAGGAATTTCAGGCTGTCGGGCTGCATGATTATGAGGAAAAGCCGGTAGCACAGCTAAGCGGCGGGATGAGACAGCGTGTTGCCATTGTGCGCGCACTCTGTGCGGAGGGGGAAATACTTCTTTTAGATGAGCCGTTTACCGGACTGGATGCGGCGACAAAGACGCGGGCAGCAGAATATATAAAGAGCCGCGCGGAGGGGCGCACAGTGGTTATGGTGACACATGATTTGCAGGAGGCCATCCAGATAGGGGCGCGGGTGGTGATGGTAGAAAACAAAAATTCGGTCTGCGCGGAAAGAATTAATTAAAAGTCGCTTTGTGCGGGAAAAAATAATTGATTTGGACGGATGCAATATCGATGCCATACGGCAGAAAGAGGGGAGAAAATGGACTGGGAATTTCGTTTACTTGACTGGCTGCAGGAGCTTCACACGCCGTTTGGTGATGTCCTGATGCCGTTTTTTAGCTGGCTTGGGGATTTTGGATTGATTTGGATTGTGCTTGCCGCAGTATTATTGGGTATTCCAAAGACGCGCAGACTCGGTTTAACGATAGCAGCAGCATTACTTGTTGACCTGCTTTTGTGCAATCTTTTGATCAAACCGATGGTTGCGCGCACAAGACCCTATGATATCAATACGCTGATTGAATTGATGGTCAAAAAACCTTTTGATTATTCCTTTCCGTCCGGACATACGGCGGCGGCATTTGCGGCAGTTTCCGCCATGTTCTTCGCAAAAAGTCATCTGTGGATTCCATCGGGGATTTTGGCAATCCTGATTGCGTTTTCAAGAATGTATCTCTATGTACATTATCCAACTGATATTCTTGGCGGAATCATTGTTGGCATTGTCTCCGGAGCGGTGGGAGCTGCTCTTATTGATAAATTATTTCAGCGAAAAAATAAAATGGGAAAATAAGGGGAGGAAAACCTCCCTTTCTTACTTTATTGGGGACTGTGATTTTTGGAATGGAGTATATTTTGCCGGGAATGCGAATATTTGTATATCTTTGGTACATAAGTACAAAGAAAACTAAATTTAGAATATAAATATATAGAAAAATATAACATAAATAATAAGAAAAAGCAAGTAATGTATATTGCATTTTTATTTTTTTTCTGTTATAATTAAGGGAAGTTTGCTTGTAAATTTATCATAATTTTATGTTATAATTTTTGGGGAAGACTTATGAAAATAGTAATTTGTGATGATAGTCTCAGGGACTTATCAAATATAGAAAAAATATTGCTGGCATATCAAAACAGCCATCCGGATGCCCATTTTGATATAGAAAAATTTTCCGATGCATCCGCATTATCCAAAAAAATTGAGGAGAATGAATTAGCGGACATTTACCTGTTGGACATGATTATGATGCCTACAACGGGGCTTGATCTTGGCAGACAATTAAGGAGCCTGGGAAATGAATCCGCAATTATTTATATTACAACTTCTGATGATTTTGCATTAGGTGCGTACAATGTACACGCGATTCGTTATCTGTTAAAACCGATCAGCCGGGAAAAATTATTTGAGGCAATCGATTATGCACTCACCTATACAAAAATAAATATTGATGCCTCATATCTGCTGAAAACAAGAGGGGGGCTGGTGACGATTCCCCACTCTAGAATTGAATATATTGAAAATGTCTCGCGGACATTAGAAATTCACCGAACGGATGGGGAAGTATTAAAAAGTCTCTTTATAAGAAAATCCTTTGAGGAAGAGATCGGCAGTCTGCTGGAAGATCGGCGTTTTATCCAGGTTCACAAATCTTTTCTTGTGAACTTAAATTATGTGCAGCAATTATCAAAAAACTGCATTACTATGGAGAGCAGCACCTGTATTCCGGTCAGCAAGAAGCGGGCGGCAACAGTGAAGAATGAATATCTTTCTTTTGCCACAGAATATTATAGGTAGAGGCGGGATATGGAAGGTTTTAAAAATATTTCTTATATGTTGAGTCATATATTTTTGTTTACTTTTATTTATTTGTTTAATGTACATAAGTATTCAAAACGTACAACGATCGGAATCTGTTTTCTCTCGTTTTTCCTTATTACTATAACGGATATTCTGAAACTGAGTCTCTTTCCGGACAGTGATCTCTGCTATGTATTTGTAACAGTAGTTCAGATAATTATCGCACAATCCACAGGAATTATTATTTCCGCTTATAAGAACAGCAAGGTCTTGTTTATGGGGCTGAGTGCCTCAAATTATGTGATTGCGGGCAGCCTTTCGGCAACAATTCTCTATTATTATACGGGACATACCATTTTATCCCTGGCAGGAAGTTTTTTTATCCACTTTGTAATTTTAATGATTTTATGCGTTAGAATCCGGAAAATCTGGCTTGCACATGTGGAAAAATCTTCTTGTTATGATGTGCAGGTTGGAAAAGAGCCACACTTTATGCAAAATTGGTGGGAGCTTTGTCTAATTCCAATTTGTTTTTATTGCAGCTTTACTTTTATTGCCTATTTTCCAAATACATTGGATGAAATTCCCACGAATATTCCTGCAGTTCTATTTTTTATTATTACAATGTTTGTATCCTATGTGGTGGTACTGCGCTATGTGGAAAGTGAAAATAAAAAGACCGATATTTTTTGGAAGAATATTCTCTTTGAAATGCATATTAAAGGATTGGAAAATCAATATGAGCTGATAAAACAATCGGAACAGAATTTGAAAATTTTGCGCCATGATATTAGACATTATTCCCAGATGATCGATACACTTTTAGAGGAGGGCGAGTACGAGGAGATCCACCATATTACCGCCCATATCAATGATGTGGCAGATGCTAACCGGGTGCAGACATACTGCGATAATTTATTGGTAAATACCTTTATTTGCCAGATTGCAAAGAAAACAGATGCCCTCCGGATTGATCTGCGACTGCAAATTCAGGTAGAAAGGGAAATCCCCATCAACGACTATGAGTTTACGGCAGTGATTGCAAATCTGCTTGAAAATGCAATATTTACGGTAAAGGAATATGAGGAAGAAAATCGAGTTATCGAAGGAAAAATTCAATGCGATAAAAAACATCTGCTCCTCTTTCTGCAAAATCCCTGCAGGGAACAGGTAATTATGGATTCTTTTACTGGTCTGCCCAAAAGTCAAAGGGGACAAAACCATGGGTTGGGGATGCAAAGTATCGCGGCTTTTGCCGATCATATTCACGGGATGATAAATTGTTGCTGCGAGGAAGAAAAATTTTCCATTACTATATTTTCTAAGTTTTAGTATGGAAATTTTTCTTCCCCGCTCTTTTTTATTATGCTTTTAATTTATTTTTGTATTAATTACCAGTCCGGCTCTGATTATGCGATTTCCCATATAAAAGTAGCAGAATCGTTCAAATGAATATCCTCCGGTTCGATATCGATCGATCTTGTGTCCGCCAACATTGCAGGAACCGCTACACCACGGCTTTTCTCTGCACGCATATATCTTGTATTCGAATGAATATTTATATCTGTCCAATTGTAATCAATATTTAAAAGAGTGCCAAGTTTTACACCGGACGCTGCACACAGGATTTCTGCCTTCTGCTTTGCATTATCGGCGGCGTGGCGCAGCAGTTCTTCCTTGATGGCATTAGGCTCCTTGACCGTAAACGCAATTGAGATCTGCGGGTGCGATTTGCAGCCAGAAATCGCGGAGAGCGTTGTGGAAAGACGTTCCATATCAAAATCAAATTCTAATTTTAAATTGTGCGTGACAACATAAGCATCAAAAACATTTTTCCAGTTTCCGCGCTCGTCCTTTTCATTGTTATAGCTAATATGTACATTGAAATTTGTAGTTTTTAAGGCTTCTTTCGCATAGCCGACAGCAACGAGAGCCTGTGTTAATTCCTCGATATACTGTGAGGCAAGCTCAACTGCCTTGTCATAGTCCTTATTGCGTGACTCCAAGGTCATAGAAAGTGCAACATAATCCGGTTTGGCGGATACTTTTCCAATTCCCTTTACAGTGATTGTTCTTGGCATGATATAATTCCTCCTGTTATTTTGTTTCAATCCATTCGCGGCAGTTGGGAGCAAGACAATTACGTGGATTGCCTTATGGCAGTGGGAGATACCACTTTTGCTCCGTCCGCTACTGTCGTTACAATTATTTCTTTAATTCCTCCCCTATCTAAGAGAAAGGGAAATCTTTGTGGTTAATTGTTGAATGGCTGCATTGTTTGGGATTTTGTTTACCGCTTTGTTTTTTGGAATTTTCCTTCCAACTAATAATAGCATACGCGATCGGAGATATTTTGTCAAGGATTTTTGTTCAGCGGTCGGTAAATCACTTTTATAATAAGGATAAAGCATATCATTCGAAATTGCAATTTCCAAATCAAAAAGTTGTTCAAAAAATTAAACCAAACCAATTGAAATTTGAATATAAAAAGTGTATACTAAGTTAGAAAGAAATCAAATTTTTATACTTTTAGGGGCATTGGCGGAGAAGATAGAAAAACTTAAAGGGAAGGAGATGGAAATAATGGATCGAAAAGCAATTGCGAGAGAAACCCTTGCCATTATAAAACAGGGATATTATGAATTGCCAGTAAAGAGGGAAGCGGAACTGGGACAGTATTCCGAGAAAGTGTGTATCGAAATTAAGAAAGAATTAACTAAGTCCATTGAGGACAGTATTATAATTTCTCCTCAACAAGCAAAGGAAATACGAGAAAAAGTTAAAATGCATAAATGTAAACAGCCGGAAACCAGATTAGAAAATATTTCCACTGTGGATGCTATTCATATTTTAAGTAGGGAAGGAAAAAGCGGGATAGGAGTGCTGAATTTTGCCAGTGCGAAAAATCCGGGCGGGGGATTTCTAAATGGAGCGATGGCGCAGGAAGAAAGTCTGGCCGCTTCAAGTACCCTCTATCCCACATTAATCGCTCACGAAACCTACTATCAGGAAAATAGATCCCATCGTTCGATGATGTATTTGGATTACGGAATTTATTCGCCAGATGTACTATTTTTCCGGAATGGAGCATTTCAACTGACAGGTTATCAAAAGGCTTCCGTGTTGACATTGCCAGCGGTAAATATGGGTCAGGTAATCTTAAAGGGAGAAGATGAAGAAGAGGCGAAATACAAGATGCGCCAGCGCATGAAGCTGGCTCTGGGAATTTTTGCAGAGCAACAGGCAAAGCATTTGATTCTTGGAGCATATGGCTGTGGCGTATTCAGAAATGATCCAAAAGAGGTGGCTACCTGGTGGAAAGAAATTTTGGAAGAAGGGATGGGAGAATATTTTAATTCGATATTTTACGCTGTTTTGGATCGATCAAAAGGGCAGAATTGTATAAAAGCATTTCAGAGCGTTTTCGGTGAATAATTGGGATTATCCATCGCCTAAATCAGCGAATCAATAAGGTTTTTGCTTGTTGGTTCGCTGATTTTAAATGATTAAAAGGAAAAATATCCATAACAAACTGAAGTTAATTTATACAAAATAAATTGATTTCAGATTTTAAAATTGGTTTTAGATCTTAATCTTCAAATTCTTCTAATTGATAAGATAATAATCGCACATTATGATTTAAAAGTTTATATATAATATTTTCTATATACCATGCCATATCAGTATTATTTTCCCTAATAATTCTGCGATTGGTTACTATACTTAGTAAAATTTCACTGGTATTGTGTGCAAGAAGAGAAACTCTTTCAGAACCTTTATTGTAAAATAAACTAATTCCTGCAATTTCCCTATTTGCAATTTTCTTAGAAATAATATCATATGATTTTGATTCGGATAATATTTCACATTTCCAATTATACATATCATTATCATTTAAGGGCAAATATTCTGTCTCACCCTTTAGATTATGTATCCCCCAACCGATTGACTTAAATAATTTTATTATTTCAAGTAGATCTTGAGAATAAACACTGCAATTTAATGATATGGTGCTTCCATAAAAAATCTGCCTTTCTTTAGGTAAAAAATAATTGCTTTAGTATGAATACTCAATAAGAACAATTTTTAAAATTAAATTTCACACTGTCCGGATCATTCACAATCAACTCTGATAAATCAATTCTTTCAATTAAATATTTTGCGGCTAAATATTTAATATTTTCAATCAAGATTTCTTCGTTCATTTCCTCCCCTGGCTTAAATAATAAATCTTTTAAAGTGCGCGAAGTTTTTCGTTTATTCCCAGTCAATTTCTCTTGTCAGTTCTTCGTATTTATCTAAATTTGTTAAAAATTCTGTTTCTGCACAAATAATTTCAAAACTTATTTCCGTGCCAATAATTACAAGTAAATATAAATTATTTAATCTGGAAAGATCAATACCATATCCATAGTGATAATACTCTAGGGAAGTTTCTATTTCTTCTGGATTCAGCTTTTTCTTATAAATATCTAATACAAAATAGGCAAAGACTTCATCTTCAAATGCCATATTTTCAATACAACATTTTAAAATCTGACTACAACTTAGATATCCATAGAATTTTCTATTATAAGAATTAAATAATGTAAATACTATATGGTTGTTTTGTAAAAACTGGATTTTACATAGATTTACATTCTCCGTGATATGTTCCATGTAATCCAACCACTTAAATTTTTCTATTTTGAAAATATTCATAATTTCTCTCTCTATTTAGATAGATTTATAATTTTATATCTTTTATTTTTGGGTGTTAATGTGGAATAACTCCCGCTTTTATTAGGCGGTGAGCAGCTTGTTTGTATCCGTCGCGGGACTGCCTCCTCAACCATATGGGCTGGTCTATATCCTTCGTAAATATTATTTTTTCTATTACCGACAAAGTGAAATATTGCTTCTACATCATATTGAAATGACATATTATTTATACCTTTCGAAAAACAGCTTTTTCCCGATTATAATATCCCGGAAATTCTTTTTTCTATCATTATTTTTTCTTTAGTTTATTTTTATGTTATTCGTTCAGATACTGTAAGATCGGTTCAATGTATTTTTTATCCGAAATATCATAGGATGAGGAAATCATCTTTATCATCATCTGTTCTTTTTCGGTCTTATCTTTTTTTGCTTTAAGCATTTTAATAAATATCTTCATCATAAATTTTGATTTGGCAGACATCTTTTCGTAATTAAATCCCCCCGGACAATAAAATATTTTTACCTTTTTTTGTTCCGATTTGTTGAAAATTTGATTAAGAGCTACTTCAATTTCCGGATTATCTATCGGACTTGCTCCGACACAGAATGCAATCAGTTTCTTGCCATCCCATTTGTCTATATTTCCCTTAAACCAATTGATTTTGCTCATACTGCCCGCACAAGCCCAACTTCCAAAAATAATTGTTTCATACGCGCTTAAATCCTTCTTTTTTGCAGCGGATAAGTCAAGGCAGTCCGCCCCGGTTGCCTTCGCTATCCATTTAGCATAACGTTTTGTAAATCCTGTTTGTGAATTGTAAATGACTATTATTTTCATCTGCCAAAATCTCCCTATCTTTTTAATATTATGATTTTTTAATTTTTTTATTGGTGCCTTTCTTTTCCAGATTTTCTATTCCGGTGTACAGCCTTGATAAGAGAATGAAAAGAGTTTCGATCTCTTTGTCCGTGTAGATTTCAAACAGGTATTTTAAATCCTGCTGGTATTCTGAAAAATCATTTGAGTAAAAGTCATTGACCTTTTCTGTGGGGCAGATACACATAGCTCTGGCATCCTGCGGACTTGGTTGAATTGTGATAAATCCTTTTTTCATTAAAGCATCAGCTAATTTTTTGATATTTTGCCTTGAACAGCCCAGCAAATTTCCTAATTGGGTAAATGTTAATTGTT
This sequence comes from uncultured Lachnospiraceae bacterium, assembly GCA_910577165.1. Taxonomy (GTDB): domain Bacteria; phylum Bacillota; class Clostridia; order Lachnospirales; family Lachnospiraceae; genus RGIG4057. The sequence goes on along the minus strand of CAJTLX010000001.1, from coordinate 138,965 downwards.
CTTTTGATTGCTTGATTATTGACAGTAGCATAAATTGTTTTAATGACACCTTCGGAATGCGGTTATCAAAAAGGGTTTGCAATTTATTTCCAGCAATAAATAATGTACTAAAAATAGCTTTGCTTTGATTTTCTGTAGAATTTGAAAATTTTGCGATCAAATTATCTAAATCCATAAGATTCTCCTTATTGGTAACTTATTACGTTTATAATTATAGTAGTGAATTGTTCATATGTCAAGTAGGAAATAATAAAAGGAAGAGAGTTATCCCTAGAAAAGCGAAGGATATCCGTTGCAAACGGCGGGAAAATGTGATAAGATATACAGAAAGTATGTTCGATGTATTACATTATCGATATGAAAAATATTGTAAATATAGAATTATGCTGGAAGGGGATGGAAAATGTCTACAAAGCGAAATCCTTTTAATGAAAATGTAGATCGTCTGATGAAGAAAATTTTTTCCGGAAAAAATTCTCCTTCATCCTTGCAGAAAAGTCATTTAAGCGGTGAACATTTGCGGGAGGAGAATGGGATTCTGCATGATCCTTCAACATCTTCTTTGAAGGATATTCACCGCACAACGGAAAAGATACGCCAGACAACAGAACAGCTTAAACAGATGACCTTGCAGATGTGGGGGGAGGCAGTGCAGAAAAAAGAATCCGCCGGGGAGGGAAAGCTCTATCAGGAAGAAAAACTTCCCCCGCGTGAAGATACAAAAAGGTCGTATAAGGATAAAAAAACTGCACCATATAAGGCAGCGGATGGTTCGAGAAAGAAAGCTACACCATACCAGGCAACAAATGATTCAAGAAAAACTATTGCATCATATGGGAGTACGGATCTTCCATGGAGGAAAATGGCAACTCCACAGTACCGTGTGGAAGAAAATTTGGATAATACTGTTCCAGAGCGTATTCGCGAGTGCAAGGCGTTAGCGCGCAGCCCGCAGGGATATCGCATGACGAAGGAGGAATTATTTTTTCGCCAGGCGCAGATAATGGAAGACTATGTGGATGATCAGCTGTATCCGGGGGAGTTTAGCTGGTATTTTCCAACATATCAGGCGATGAATATTGCGCAACTTCGCGGTTATTTTACATGGCGCGCACAGGTACGACAGGGAAATATTATGCCTGAGCCACTCTCCTTTGCCTTTGTGTATATCTATGAGCTTTTGCATCAGATCGGTGCAAAAACACCCGAAGAGGGATTTTTGCTGTTGAAGACATTTTGGGAAAATTATCGGGAATATGGCACAGCACTTGATCGGTATATGGAAAATTGGCTTTGCGATTATGTTGTGTACTATAATCTTGACCGGGAATTATTGTCGAATTTGCAGGACACGGAATTTGATGATGCTATGCTTGTTTTTTTGCACCCGGAAGAAAAAGGGGAAGAAGCTTATTTTTCAGCGATCTGCGCGCTCTCAAAATACAATATGAAAGGTTCAAAATTTTATAAGGAATACTCTGAAGATGTACAAAAGGTAACTTGTGGCGTATTTCGTGCACTGACCGTTTATTATGAGAAACATGGAAAGAAAACCCTTCCCGAAAAGTATTTTGGCAAATTGACCTCCTGCGCTTATCAAATTTTTGCATCCGCTGTGTTTTATGATGATAAGCATTATGCGGAATATGAATATGTATTTAATCCGCTGCATCGCTATCATTGTTTAAATGGGCATTGGAGCTGTGAAAAATATTTTGGAAACCGCACAAAAAATAAAGAATTGGGACAGATTTTAAAGGCAATTGATGCGAGAATGCGCGAGAAATATGAATATTCTGCTCTATTAAAACCGGAAAATGTAACAAAACTGGTAATGAATATTATTGAAAAAGAGATTACAAAGGTACTTGAGGAAAAGAAAAAGAATGTCGTGCCAGCGATAGAAATCGATGTGGCAAAGCTCTCTGGAATACGGCGCGCGGCAGAGTTAACCAAGGCGCGGCTGATTGTTGAGGGATCCGAGGAAGATGCAGAGGTTGAAGAGGCAAAGTTTGAAGATGTGGAGTTTAAAAATGTGGATATGGAGCAGATGGAGTTTGTCTGGGAGAACAGCGTAGAGCGAGAAGAAAAACGGGCAGAACCCATTTTTGCATCCGGTGAAGATACAGAAAACGGCAAAGAAACTGCTCTTTTTGATCAGGCGGAATGTATTTTACTGCGCGGTCTGCTCTACGGCGAACCCTATCAGGATTTTCTGCGCGAACATCGCATAATGCTGTCGATTGTTGTCGATGCAGTTAACGAGAAACTTTTTGATTATTTTGCGGATACCACAATTGTTTTTGACGGGGATGTGCCACAAATACTTGCAGATTATCAGGAGGAAGTTGCTGCAATTTTAAAAAAAGAGCAGAAATTTTAAGAAGAATGGAAATTTAAAAAAGAGCAGGAATTTTAAAAAGAGCATAGGAATTTTAAAAAGAGCAGAAATTTAAAAAAGAGTGGGAACTTTAAAAGGAAAACAGGACAGGAAGATAATGTTCAGGATTGAGCATAGAAGGGGGAAAAATGAAGATACCAAAACGAATTGCACAGGTAATCATTAATTCTTTAAAGGGCGGTGTTGTGCCGCGCATTGGTCTGCCCTATATCACAGTGGGCAGGGAAATGGAGATCGCCGCGCTATTGCACGATGTGGATATGATTGCACAGGGCGGTGCGTCGTTCCGCTTTATTGTTGGAAAATATGGCAGTGGCAAAAGCTTCTTATTGCAGACTATTCGCAATCATGTGATGGAACGTAATTTTGTGGTGGTAGATGCGGATCTTTCACCTGAGCGCAGACTTCAGGGGACGAAGGGACAGGGACTTGCAACATACAGGGAACTGATCCGCAATATGTCCACCAAAACACGGCCGGAAGGCGGCGCGCTCACATTGATTTTGGAGCGTTTTATTGGCGGGGTGCAGAGTGCAGTAGTGGCACAGGAAAATCTTGACCCGGATACGGAAGAATTTCGTGCGGCAGTGGAAAAAAAGATTTATGAGGTGATTTCCAGTTTGCAGGAAATGGTGCATGGTTTTGATTTTGCAAAGCTTTTGACAATGTATTACCGCGCTTATTTTGAGGGTGATGAGGCGACAAAAAGTAATGTAATCAAATGGTTTCGCGGAGAATACACCGGAAAATCTGAAGTAAAAGCGGAGCTTGGTGTAAATATAATTATTTCCGATGATGATTGGTACGAGTATATTAAATTGTTTGCATTCTTTTTAAAACAGGCGGGCTATGCGGGGATGTTGATCTTAATCGATGAATTGGTAAATATTTACAAAATACCAAATAGTATTACACGCCAGTATAATTACGAAAAGATCTTAACAATGTACAATGATACTTTGCAGGGAAAGGCAAGATATCTTGGTATTATTATGGGTGGTACGCCGCAGTGTATCGAGGATACACGCCGGGGAGTGTACAGCTATGAGGCACTGCGCTCAAGACTTGCACAGGGACGCTTTGGAAGAGAGGATATCAAGGATATGCTCGCGCCGGTGATTAAGCTTACCCCGCTAAGCAATGAGGAAATGCTTGTGCTGATTGAGAAATTGGCGGATATTCATGCGGGACTGTTCGAGTATGAGCAGCGGCTTACCCAGGAAGATCTAATTACGTTTATCAAAATAGAATTTGGCAGAATTGGGGTGGATAAAAATATTACGCCGCGCGAAGTGATCCGTGATTTTATTGAACTGCTTAATCTTATCTATCAAAATCCGGAAATGACTGTGGAAGCCCTTTTGGGATCGGAGAAATTTTCGTATGCGAAGGCGGAACCGGAGAATGTGGAGATGGGAAGAGCGGAGGAATTTGCAGAATTTGAACTTTAAAAATGAATGTCCGCACAGTACCTGTTTTTGAGAGCAGAGCGAACAGTACTCCTTCCACGAAAAAGAGTACCGGAAGGACGGATGCGGGACTAAAAATCATAACTTTAAATAGGAGGCACATATGGGGGTATTTGAGCGTTACGCACCGTTTATCCAGGATTTTGTCTACCAAAATTGCTGGGAAAACCTGCGCGCGATCCAGGTGGCGGCGGGGGATGCAATCTTTAATACGGATGAAAATGTACTGTTATCGGCATCGACGGCATCCGGAAAAACTGAGGCGGCGTTTTTTCCTATTTTAACCCTTTTTTCGGAGGATATGCCGCGCTCGGTAGGAGCAATCTACATCGGACCGTTAAAGGCGTTGATCAACGACCAGTTTTCGCGCTTAAATGATCTGTGTGAGGAGGCGCAGATCCCTGTCTGGCACTGGCATGGCGATGTAGCACAGTCACATAAAAATAAGCTTTTAAAGCATCCGTCGGGGATTTTGCAGATCACGCCGGAGTCTTTGGAGGCAATGCTTCTGCATAAGCATGCGGATATCGCAAGACTTTTCGGCGATCTGCGCTTTATTGTGATCGATGAGGTACATTCTCTGATGCGCGGTGATCGCGGCGGGCAGACGCTCTGTTTGATGGAGCGGCTCTCGCGCATGGCGGGGGTAAATCCAAGGCGCATTGGACTGTCGGCAACCATCGGCGATCTGCAGGGCACGGGGGCGTTTTTGGCTTCCGGCACAGGCAGGGGAACTGTAATTCCACGCATTGATGAAAAGGGAGTGAGATGGCGGCTGTCAATGGAACATTTTTATATCGGGGAAGGAAGTGTGCCAGAGGAGAATGTCACAGATCGACAAGAAGATATGCCGTCTGCTGATATTTCTCTCCCCGCAGCCGAAGAAGCCTCCGATCCCGCGCCAAAGGATGCTGATCCTGGTATCGGCTATATTTTTGAACATACAAGAGGAAAGAAATGCCTTGTTTTTGTAAATTCGCGCGAGGAATGCGAGATGGTCACAACGACATTGCGCCAGTATTGCGAGGCAGCAAATGAACCTGACCGTTTTTTGATCCATCATGGAAATCTTTCCGCATCCTACCGGGAAACAGCGGAATCTCTGATGAAGGATGAGGAACAATTTCAAACTACAGTAACTACGGCAACTTTGGAGCTTGGCATTGATATTGGAAGGCTGGAGCGCGCATTTCAGATTGATGCACCGTTTACCGTTTCCTCCTTTTTGCAGCGTATGGGGCGCACCGGGCGGCGGGATCTTCCGCCGGAAATGTGGTTTGTTATGCGCGAGGAAATTCCGGAGGCGCGAGCTATGCTTCCTGCAATCCTTCCCTGGTCATTGCTACAGGGGATTGCACTTATTCAATTATATATAGAAGAGCGTTTTGTAGAGCCGCCAAAACTTGATAGACTTCCGTACAGTCTGCTCTACCATCAGACAATGAGTACCCTTGCTTCCTGCGGGGAAATGACTCCGGCAGCACTTGCCTCGCGTGTACTCCCTCTAAGCTATTTTTATCGTATTTCGCAGGAGGATTATAAATTGATGCTGCGTCATTTAATTCAGATAGATCATATTGAACAGACGGAAAATGGTGGTTTAATTGTTGGGATCACGGGGGAGCGAATTACAAATAATTTCAGATTTTATGCCGTATTTCAGGAGGATGAGGAATATACTGTGCGCTCCGTTTCCGAGGAGCTTGGCACCATTGTAAAGCCCCCGCCTGCGGGGGAAAAAATCGCGATCGCGGGTCATGTCTGGGTGGTTGATGAGGTGGATCATAAAAGGCATCTCGTGTATTGTACACAGGTTAAAGGAAAGATTCCAGCGTATTTCGGGCAATGTCCGGGCGATGTTCACACCAGGGTATTGGAGCGGATGCGCGAAGTTTTGGCGGAGCAAAAAAATTATCCATACCTGATGCAGCACGCGGGGGAAAGACTTTCTGAGGCGAGAAATACCGCACTCTATTCTGGAATGCTAAATGAGCCATTGGTTTGCCTTGGCGGGGAAATGTGGTGTTTGTTTCCCTGGCTGGGGACCTACGCTTTTCTTGCATTAGAGCGATTTTTAAAACTTCGCTGTGCGCAGGAATTAAAGCTTTCCGGTATGGATTCCTCGCGCCCATATTTTATCCAGTTTAAGATGAAGGCGGGGAGGGAAGAATTTTTCCGGGTCGTAAAGGAAGAGGCAAAAAAGCCGATCGATCCGATGGAGCTTCTCTATCCAAAAGAGGAACCGATGTTTGAAAAATATGATGAATTTTTGCCGGCTGAACTGGTGCGCAAGGGTTTCGCTTACGGGATCCTGGATGTAGAAGGAATGCTTAAACGGATCGCACAGTGGTGAGAATACTTATTGAAATTATAGGAAAAGTGTGCTATAGTAATTACAGGGTGTAGTTTATCTTTAAAGTTTTGCCGATGGATAAAATGGGGCAGTGTTTAATGATCTGCCTAAAAGTTATGTTATTTTCATCTGTATGTTTGACTTTTTCAACGCAGAGTTAGCAAAATATACCTTTGAAACTTATTGCACTGAGAATAAGAAAATTGCTTTTGGTGATGAATTAACCAGAGTTGTGATCAATGCCAACGGGATTGCCGAGAATGATAAGGAGTTACAAGATTTTATTGATTTTGTTGCAGGGAAAACGGTAACCGGTAATCGTTTCGTTTCTGAAATTGAGCAGAAGATAGAGTTAGTTAAGGATGACGCGAAAGCGAGAAAGGGGTTTCTTATGCATAATATTCAGTTAATGAGTGACAACAGAACACTCTACTTGGAAGGGATAGAACAGGGTATAGAGGAAGAGTTTAAGAAAAACGCTAGGAATATGCATTCCTTAGGTTTTGACGTAGAAGTAATTGCCAAAGCTTTGAGTTCTAGTATTGGAAAAGTGAATCTGGTTCTTGCCGATTCTTTGGATGATCCTTCAAAAGATATTAGATAGTTTTGGATAATGCAGGAAATTAAAAGATTACAAGAATGGAGGACTAGTATGCATATTACATTGACAGGAAATTTGGGGAGTGGAAAATCAACAATCTGTAAAATTTTAGAAAATGAATATGGCAGGGAAATTTATTCGACAGGCAAGGTACAGCGTGCGATCGCGCAGGAAATGGGGATCAGTGTATTGGAGATGAACCAACTCATGTGTTCTGATCACAAATATGATCATTTAATTGATGATACAACCGCAAAGATTTCCAGGGAAAACCCGGACAAGCCAATTGTATTTGACTCAAGACTTGCCTGGAATTTTGTGGAAAAATCGTTTAAGGTGTTTTTATCCGTAAATCTTTCCGTGGCGGCAAAGCGCGTGTATGCGGACAATCGCGGCAATGTGGAAACTTATACTTCTGTGGAGGAGGCAAAGAGACAGTTAAGTCTTCGGGCAGATACAGAAAATATCAGATATAAAGAACTTTATGGGTTAAATTATTTTGATTTTAATAATTACAATTTGGTATTGGACAGTACATACTGCGCGCCGGAGGTACTCGCAAAACTTTTGATTGCACAGGAGGAGGCATATGAAAAGGAGCTTGCGAAGGAGAAAACACCGGAGGTTAAACTTTTGCTCTCGCCAAAACGCCTTGGGGAAACTATGGGCGAAATCGATTTCGAACGGGAGAAGCTATATCCGGAAGGCATTGTTACCGTGAGAAAAACGGAGGAAGATTTCGAGGTGGTATCCGGACAGGAGATTGTCGCTGCGGCGGTGGAAGCAAAAATGCCATTTGTTATGGCAAGGATGTAAGGAAGAAATAGTTAAAAATATAAAGGTTTTTGCAGAGTAAAAAACAGCTATGATTGTATTATAGAATAATTTTGCATTATTTCTTTGTGCATTATAGAGCAAAAGAACAAATTTTAAAATTTACATACCCAAAACAGATGAACAGAGATATAATAAGTGAGGAAACAAGCTTTGGCTTATTGTGGCAGGAAACCGCGCATCTGTCGGCAATAATACAGTAAAAAAGAGATTGTTTACTCTAAAAATACAGTCGCGGGATGGAGGGAAAGATGAGATTGAAACACAAGTTAGTTGCCGGATTTTTGGCAGCGGTGCTTGCCATTGGAAATATGGCACCAGCACAGGCAATGGCGGACGGCAAGGACGAAAATGGCATTTACCGCTGGGAGATTGAGAATGATATTTCAAAGGGAGTCAATGTCAAGGATGCAGAGGTAAAGGAAATTACAGTAAAGTACACCGAAAAAGCAAACAGCGGCAAGATCCAGAGTGTGGATAGCACGGCGAGAAATGAAAAGATAACTGCGCAGTTAAAAACAGATGTTAAAGAAATTTTGTGGCTGTATTACACGGAGGATAACGGGAAAAATTTTAAAAAAGTGAATATGGATAAAATTATTCGGAAAAAAATGGGATTTTCTGAGGATATGTCATTTTGGATATATGATTTTCAGTTTTTCGGCGATCTGCTTACTCTGACTGGCTATTATCAGGATGCGGAGGAGAACACTTATTGGTTTGTTCTTGCAAGCAAGAATATGAAGACCTTTGTTCGAAGGGATATGCCGACAATTGAAAATTCAGGAGATTATGTACCGTATTTGGAAAAAATTGGAACACAATATATTTGGTATGTAAGACAGGATTATTGGTCGCAAGATCCGAAAGAGGTAGCTAACTATAAATTTATATATTATGCGGGAAGTACATTAGCGAAAATGAAAAAGAAAAATGCCACAGCAAAATTTCCTTTTTCGTATGAAGAATCAGAAGGTGTGGATATAGGAGTGAGGATACAGGCAAGTGCATCCGGTTCAGGGATGAATTTAATGTATACCAGTTATATCGGCGATACCCTGTTAGGTGCTAAAATGCTGCTGACAAAGGATCTGAAAACATGGAGCAAACCGATTGATCTGTTTGCAAATCAGGCGTGGACATGGACTTGTTCTAGTAAAAATCAAGGCGTGGTATTAAGAAATGTGATCCCTGATCCCGCAGATGCGGAAAATGAGCTGGGATTAGTTTCGTTTCGTGCATACGATTATGCAGGGAAGGAACTTGGTTTTTCCGCTGTGTCCAGTCGACTTGGGTATCTGGACATTGCGATGTCCGGAATGTATATCACGGAAAAAAAGGGAGAGATCCAGTATATAACTATTTTAGATGGATATACAAACGCTTTTACCGTTACAAAGGATGGGAATGTTACTGTACAGGTAGCACCAATTTGTGAGGGAGATGAATATGGATCTTATGACAGTCAGATTACCTATCTTGCACAGGATACAGAAAAAGGGGTATTCTTTATCTCGGATTATTCCGGAAATGTCTATATGACACAGGATGGTTTTGTTTCCTTTGTCCGTTTTGCAGCACCGGATCAGGGAAAGGATCTGCTTGATATCAATGTGGTCGGCAATTATCTGATTTTTGATTTTCCGGAGAAAACCTGTAAGGTCAGTCTTTCCTCACTGTATAAAAATTTTAAATAGTTAAGAAATAAAATATGCCCCTTTCTAAACAGTTTTTAGGTTCATCTGTTTAGAAAGGGACATATTTTATTTTGTATATTTTACTTTTTAGATATCAATCCAAAAAGTAAGGCTTGAACAATAGTTTTTGGAATGAAATCCAAACTTTTTTAGATTATTCCATTTTTAAATGTCCTAACATTACATTTTTCTTACCCAGACGCTCATCTCGCCCTCGCCCCGGTTATTCCACATATAATATGGCAGGAAGGTAAGTTCGCATTTGGTAAGCTTTGGCTCCTGATAAACATGGTAGAGATTCTCCCCCTCTTTTTCGCCTTCCTCGCGATATCCCTTTGCCGTGATGGACGGCGCGCCAAGGATGGCATCCGGTGTGATCTTAAAATCCGGATCCTCGCAGTTAAGCCGCAGAAGATGTAAATTATTCCCGTTGTCCGCTTCCTCCAGACAATATACCATTGGTCCATAGGTTACGGCGACTTTCCCGATATCTTCGCGGACGGATGGATTTGCCGCCATAATGCGGACAGTCATCGGGAAATCGAGATTGAGTTTCTGATTGCCTGACCAGGTGCCGGATAAGTACAGATAGCCATCCGAAATGTTTGCGGAGGAAACGTCAGTGGAAGCGGCAATCTCTGAGAGAATAGCATCCGTTATTTCGTCATTTTTCGAGGTTACCCCATTTACTGTGCATTTCTCTGCCCAGTCCGGCAGACGCAGCGCGAGTGTCATCTGAACCGGCACGTCAGAATTTATCTCGATCGCAGCATTTCCATGGTATGGGAAGCCAGAAGTAATCTGAACGGAAACTTTATTTTCTCCGATCTTTTTTTTCAGTTCACATCCCATATATAAATGTACAAAAAGGGTATCCTCGTTCTCCGTGCAGGCATAGGCGGCGATGGAGCTTAAAAGTCTTGCAATATTCGGCGGGCAGCACGCGCAGCCAAACCATTTCTGGCGGATTGGCTTTACGTGGAATTTGCGCGCATCCTCGCGGCAGGCCTTTGGCAGTACCTCAAGCGGGTTGACATAGAAAAAGCTTTTTCCGTCAAGTGCCATACCGCTTAACACACCGTTGAAGAGTTCGCGCTCCATAATATTGGCATAGCGCGCATCAGGCTTTATCTGGAGCATTCGGCGCGCGAAAAATACCATGCCGATCGAGGCGCAGGTTTCCGCATAGGCCATATCGTTTGGAAGGTCGTAAGCATAGGTGAACGCCTCCCCGTGGTTGGTCGAGCCAATGCCGCCGGTAATATACATTTTTTTATTTACGATATTATCCCAGAGCGTATTGCAGGCGGCAAGCAGTCCCTCATCCTCGGTCAGACGGGCGATATCCGCCATGCCGGAATACAGATAGACCGCGCGCACGGCGTGTCCGGTTGCCTCGTTCTGTTCGCGCACTGGCAAATGTGCCTGATGATAGAAATGGCGCAGTGAGGTATCCCCCGGCTTTGGCGTAAATTTGTGATCGGTTTCACTATCAAAATAATAAGGTTTCTTGCCGCGCTCATCAATAAAGAAACGACTTAAATTCAGGTAACGCTCCTCGCCGGTTGCGTGGTAGAGACGAACCAGTGCCATCTCTGCGATCTCATGTCCCGGATAGCCCTTGCATTTGTCCTCGCCGGAACCGAACCGGGAATCGATATAATCCGCATAGCGGCAGGCAGTTTTTAGGAGCTTATCCTTGCCCGTTGCCTCGTAGTACGCCACTGCGCCCTCAGTCAGATGACCGAAGCAGTACAGTTCATGATTGTCGCGCAGATTTGAAAAAATCTTGCTCTGATCGTTAATAATATAGAATGTGTCAAGATATCCGTTGTCAAGCTGTGCGGCACAGACCACATCGATCGCGTCGTCCGCAAGTTTTTCTAAGGCGGCATCCGGATGCTGGGTCAGGGAGTAGGCTACTGCCTCCACCCATTTTGTAAAATCGGTATCCTGGAATAAAAATCCATAAAAACGCTCCTCAAGGTGATCCATATCCTCCGGGACAAGTTCAAAATTTGAGGTTGTCCATACGGGCTGTTCATAAGACGGATCTGATTTTTTGCGCGCGTTTAAATCCGCCGCAAGTTTGTAATTTTTCATACAAAAGCTTGGTGCTGCTCCTGGAACATTGTCGTTGAGCGCGTCCCACTGGTACGGAATAACCTCGGTGCGCACAAGCTCCATCTCTTTTTTCCAAAAATTGTCAGTTACCTTAATCTGTTGCAGAGAGAGCGGATCGCTAAACCTTTTTGTATCCATAAATTTGTTTGCTCCTTTCCTGGCATATGCTCTTTATTCACCCGCTTATGCCTTGGCTTCATTATAAGGGGAAAAGGAAGAGAATGCAAGGAATTTCGGACAAAATTTAGGGAATTTTGGTTGTTATGTCCAGTAAATTCTGGTATAATAAAAGATAAGAAAATACAAAAAAGGCGGGAAGATGATGGAAGATAAGGACAAATTATATATTTTAATGCAGGAATTAAATCGCGCGAACAAAAGGGGATTGATTACACGCGCAGCGATGGAGCGCGTGCTGGCACCGCTTTCGAGAATGAATGAGAAATTGCAGGATTCCTATGCGGAAGAAATGATTCCTGTGCTGCGCACAAGCGAGGATGAGGGGGAAGTTTTGGTGCGTATGGGATTGTGTATCCAGCTAATTTCGGAGGATACCATTATGGAGGGAAAAAAAGGGGAAGTTTCTGAAAAATAAGATAAAGGGGAAAATTAGGATAGAAAAGGAAGATAAGATAGATAAGAAATTTTGACCGCGTATAAGTAAAGAAAAAAAGTTCATACTAAATCAGATAATCAGAACAATAAATGGATGATGGATGGGGGAACGAGTATGGGCTTTTTAAAGGATGAAAAGATAAGGGCAAGTTTATGTTTTCTGCTGGCAGCAGGGGCGGTTTATCTGGCGTTTCGCTTTTTGTTGCCGCTTGTTTTGCCCTTTGTCGTTGCGGGTTTATTTGCAATCTTATTGTATCCGATTGTCCGGTTTTTGCATCGCAAACTGCACCTTCCGATTTTTTTGGCAGGATCTTTTGTACTTCTCGGTTTCTTATGTCTGCTTGTTGTTGTTGTGGCATCTATCGGACAGATGCTAATGAAACAGCTTGTCGCATTTTTTCAGAATTTTGAAACCTACGAACATTATTTAACTGAGCAGGTGGGTGGACTCTGTTTTGGCTGTGATCGGCTTTTCAGACTAAAGCAGGGCACGGTGATGGGGGTATTGTCCTCCGCGATGGAGGTGTTGATGGAGCGCGTTCAGACGGATATTTTGCCTGCACTCACTGCGAAAACATTAAAATTTGCGGCGGGTACAGCGGCGATTCTCGGAACAATATTGATTGTGATTGTCTCAACGCTGATGGTTTTAAAGGATATGGAAAAATATCGGGAAGATTATTGCAGACTCAGTGAATCAAGATATCTCGGTGGATTGCTTAATAGTTTAAAGGGCGGCGGAATGGCCTATCTGAAAACTCAGCTTCTGCTTCTGGCATTGATCTCAGCGATACTCTGCGCAGGGTTTTTTCTGTTGAAAAATCCCTATGCTCTACTGCTTGGTATCGCCATTGCCATCTTTGATGCATTTCCAGTTCTTGGAAGCGGGTTGATTTTGGTGCCCTGGGCATTTTTGTGTCTGTTTTCCAGCGCGTACGCACAGGCGATTATCCTACTTTTAATGTTTTTGATCTGTCAGGTGCTGCGCGAAGTTCTGGAGCCGAAGCTTCTCGGCGGCAAACTTGGCATTCGCCCGGTAACAATGATGCTTGCCATCTATGCGGGAGTGAAGCTGTTCGGAGTCGCGGGAGTTTTTTTAGGTCCGATCGGTCTATTATTGATCCGGGGAATTATGGAGCAGGAGAGAAATTACCGCAGCGCGGGAAAAATTTCGTGGGAGGAAGAGGAATAGGTGAATAATATACTGCGAGACGCGCTTTGTGGGCTTGGCAGTGTTAAATGTCCGGGAGGACTCTTGGATGGAAGCTTTGCAGGGGAGTATTGGACTGAATGTAAAAAATTTCCCGGACGCAGTGTTTAGGCAATATTTATATGAGTATGCGGATCTGAATAAAGATCATATTTTGACGGAGTTTAAATTAAAGAGTGTGCGCGAATTAAGCGGACAGAATGATTTATATTTGTCAAAAATCCGGAGGGTTAAGAGTAAAACTTTATTGAAAAGAATTCGTTCATTTCACGGATTGAGTACCTTCAAAATCTTTGTGTTTTAAAATTGAATGAGGGTGCGGTAATAAAAGAATTATATTTGAATTATCCGCGACTTACTGAATTGATTTTGCCAAGTACACTTGAAAAATTTTCGATTAAGAACCCGGATAATTTGAAGAAACTGACCTTTTACAGCGGGGAAGGAATAATTTATTTAAGCAGTGGTGTGACCAATCGGGTAGTTCTTCCGGAAAAGGGATTTCAGTGTGAGGTAGAAGGCGATATGCCCAAATACGAGATTATTTACTAATAAATCTCTTGACAAAACTCACGCGCTGTTTTACAATCTATAGCTATCAGGAAGTTATAAGCTTTTCATTTTCTGTGAAGCTTAGAAACTTCATTGTGGTTTAAAAAATCATTGGCGCAGAAAAGGATTAGTACGTGAAAGCGGGCAGCAAAGAGAGGGGGCATTTGGTGAGAGCTTCCCTGCGGCGAGCGCGGAACCTGCCTTGGAGCCTCCCTGTGAAAATGGGGCGCAGTCCGGCGTTAACGGAAATCGAGAGAACTGTGGATAATCCCTGTCTGCGATGACAGATTGGGGAATCATAGTTAATTAGGGTGGCACCGCCGAATTTCCGGTCCCTTATAGCAATATAAGGGATCTTTTTTTGTGCGGAACTAAAAATCAAAACTAAAAACAGCAAGTATCCGGACAGTGCCTGAATAAGAATTCTGAGAGCAGGGCGAACAGAATTCTTATTCCAGAGCTATAGGTACTGGAAGGATACTTGCGGAACTAAAAATAGGAGGACTATTATGGCAGACGAAAAGAAATTAGTGGAAGCGATCACACCGATGGAGGAGGATTTTGCGCAGTGGTATACGGATGTGGTCAAAAAAGCGGAACTGGTCGATTATTCCGGAGTGCGGGGCTGTACGATCTTTCGCCCGGCAGGATACGCAATCTGGGAATTGATCCAAAAGGAACTCGATGCGCGCTTTAAGGAAGTTGGTGTAGAAAATGTCTATATGCCAATGTTTATTCCGGAGAGCCTTTTGCAGAAAGAAAAAGACCATGTCGAGGGGTTCGCGCCGGAAGTTGCGTGGGTGACTCAGGGCGGGGGCGAAGAACTTACAGAGCGTCTCTGTGTGCGTCCGACTTCGGAAACTCTGTTTTGTGATTTCTATTCGCGCATTATTGAATCCTACCGCGATTTGCCAAAAGTGTATAATCAGTGGTGTTCCGTTGTGCGCTGGGAGAAAACGACAAGACCGTTCCTTAGAACAATGGAATTTCTCTGGCAGGAAGGGCATACCGCGCACGCGACGGCAAAGGAGGCTGAGGAGCGCACCGAACAGATGTTAAATGTCTACGCGGATTTCTGTGAGCAGGTGCTTGCCATTCCGATGGTCAAGGGAAGAAAGACGGACAAGGAAAAATTTGCAGGCGCGGAGGCAACATATACGATCGAGGCATTGATGCATGACGGCAAGGCATTGCAGTCCGGCACAAGCCATAATTTCGGCGATGGTTTTGCGAAAGCTTTTGGCATTCAATATACGGATAAGGATAATACATTAAAATACGTGCATCAGACTTCCTGGGGATTGACGACCCGCCTGATCGGTGCAGTGATTATGGTGCATGGCGATAATAGCGGTCTGGTACTGCCGCCAAAGATTGCACCGACGCAGATTGTAATTATTCCAATCCAGCAAAAAAAAGAGGGAGTGCTTGAAAAAGCTGCCGAGATAAAAGAAAAACTTGCGGCGTTCCGTGTTAAAATTGACGATACGGACAAAACGCCGGGATGGAAATTTTCGGAACAGGAGATGCGCGGCATTCCGATCCGCGTGGAGATAGGACCGAAGGATATTGCTGCAAACCAGGCAGTAATTGTGCGCCGCGATACGAGGGAGAAGATTGTTGTATCCTTAGATGAGATCGAAAAGAGGGCGGGGGAAATTCTTGACGCGATGCAAAAAGAAATGCTTGCCCGCGCGCTTGCTCATCGCGACGCGCACACTTACGAGGCGCGTACGACAGAAGAATTTCGCGATATTGTGGCGAACAAGCCGGGATTTGTCAAGGCGATGTGGTGCGGCGATCGCGCCTGTGAGGACGAGATCAAGGAAAAGACAGGGGCTACTTCGCGCTGTATGCCATTTTTACAAGAACGTGTAGCAGAAACTTGCGTATGTTGCGGAAAACCGGCGAAAGCACTGGTATACTGGGGCAAGGCATACTAAAATGAGTTGGGGTGTCCGTGAAAATTCTGCGGGTACTGCCCTGCAAAAGCCGCCTGCAAAAAGAGAAGCATATATAGACAATCTGCGTCTTTTCTGTATTCTCCTGCTTTTTCCATACCATGCGGCAATGGCATATAATACCTGGGGGGAAGCCAATTATATTTTACTTGGAAGAAATACCGCAATCAGTTCCTTTGTGGTTGCGGTATCCTCATGGTATATGCCCCTGCTTTTTGTCCTTGCAGGAATAAGCATGAAATATTCGTTAAGACGGCGTTTATATAGTCAGTTTATTCGGGAACGCTGCCAAAAATTATTATTGCCCCTGCTTTCGGGGATCTTCTTTGTTATGCCGGTTATGGCATATTTCGCCGATCGTTGGAATGGGGGATATCGAGGAAATTATTTTTCACATTACCCCGTATTTTTTGGTAAATGGACGGATTTGACCGGTTATGATGGTGGTTTTGGAGTGGGGCATTTATGGTTTTTGTTATATTTATTTGTGATTAGTACTGTCAGTATTGCCATTATACAATATCAGAAAAAGTATTGGCCGATGCTGGAAGAAAAGCTTGCGAGTGTGGGTTTTGCTATTTTTTTCTGCGTGGCGGCCATCCTTTTTATGCCAGTGAAACTAAGTGGAAAGAGTATCCTTACTTATCTGTTTTTTTATCTGGGGGGATATTATCTATTTTCCAAAGAAGAATTGATGAAAAAACTTCAAAAATTTCGCGGGGGATTCCTGTTTTGCTTTCTTTTGTCCACGGCAGCGGATGTATATTTATTTTTGTGGAGCAGGAGCGAACATATGTTTGAAAACACAATTGCAATGTATTGTTCGGGGGTATTTGGAGTTTTATTTTTTCTCTGCTTTGGGGAGCGGATATTGAATCGGTCGAACCGAATTGTACAATCCCTGGCACAGGATTCTTTTTTGATCTACATCTTTCATTTTATCTGGGTGATGATATTTGAGGATCTGTTTTACCGACTGCTTCCTGAAGATGGCTTTGTATTTTTTGCCTCGGTGATCTGTGCATTTGTTGTTACTTATCTGACTTGCCAGATGGTTAAAGGAGTTCCCCTTCTACGATTTCTTTTTTGGGGAAAGAGAGAAAAAATTAGTTTTACCATATTTTTTTGCAAGAAATATTAAAACGGCGGGTAAAACTATTACGGTTAGAATGATAAACTCCCACCACTTTAAAACTGGGGGATTTCTTGTTGCCTTAGAGTGACGCACTCTTACCACCTTAGAAGTGGGGAACTTTTTGCTATAAGCCGTTAAAAATAAGGCACAGAAAGGATATGGTAAAATATGGGAATTAGGATTATTACCGATTCTGCATCGGATATGATTGTGGAAAATGTGGAGAATTTTGAGTTTATTCCGCTGACGGTTACCTTTGGAGAAGAGGAATTTTTAGATGGAATCAATCTGTCACACAGAGAATTTTATGAGAAATTAGTTGAGAGGGACGAGCTGCCGCATACCAGCCAGGCAACGCCATTCGTCTTTGAGGAAGCATATAAAAGGGCGGTGGAAAACGGCGATGATGCGGTAGTTGTCACAATGTCAGCAAAGCTTTCCGGCACCTGGCAGAGTGCAGTGACAGCGGCACAGTCCTACAAGGGAAAAGTTTTTGTTGTGGACAGTGAGAATGTCACGGTGGGGGAACACGCGTTGATCGATTATGCTATCCGTCTGCGCGCACAGGAAAAAACGGCGGGTGAGATTGCTGAGGAACTTGAGAAGGCAAAAAAGCGTGTTCGTCTTGTTGCACTTCTTGACACTCTTGAATATTTAAAAAAGGGCGGCAGGATCTCAAAGGCGGCGGCATTTGCGGGCGGTCTTCTCTCCATCAAGCCAGTGGTTGCAGTGGAGGCGGGCGAAGTCGTTGTCCTTGGCAAGGCGCGCGGTTCAAAACAGGGAAATAATCTTCTCTGCGAGGAGATAAAGAAGGCGGGCGGAATCGATTTTTCCATGCCGCATTTTCTCGGCTATACGGGATTAAGTGATGCCCTGCTGCAAAAATATATCCGGGATAATGAGGCACTCTGGAAGGGTGGGATCGAGGAATTGCAAATTACTACAGTGGGCGGTGCGATCGGTACACATGTGGGACCCGGCGCGATCGCAGTGGCGTTTTTTAGTGCCTGACTGCCAGAGTTTATGGAAAAAATTGTAAATTTATTATAAGTAAATTGTAGGAAACAAACAAAATGTTTGCGTTTTGATTCGTTTCCCGCGCTGGATTTGCGCTGCAAAACGGCAAATATTTTTGTTGTTTGCAATAAAATAATAGGAAAAACGGTGCATGGTAAAGTAAAATTGATACCATGCACCGTTTTGTATTTGCATCTTACCTATCCAATTTCGCAACTTACTGCAAATTCCATTGACGTATTGCGAATGCAGGAATATAATTGCCGAAAAGCGGAAACAAGGAGAAAGTGGTAATGCTTTTTAATATGCAGATATGGCAGATAAGGGGGACAGGTATGGGAAATATTATTGAGATCCGCAATTTACACAAGAGCTTTGGTGAAGTTCATGCGGTGAACGATCTAAGTTTTCGTGTTAAGCAGAGAGAACTTTTTGCGTTTCTTGGGGTAAACGGTGCGGGCAAGAGTACAACAATCAATATGCTTTGTGGTCAGCTAAAAAAAGATGCGGGAGAAATAGTAATTGACGGGAAGAATGTGGAAAATCAGATGGATGCTATCCGGGAAAGTTTTGGGGTGGTCTTTCAAAATTCGGTACTGGATAAACAGTTGAGTGTCTTTGATAATCTGAAAATCCGTGCCGCGCTCTACGGAATTTATGGGCAGAAATTCGCGGAACGATTTGCAGAATTGGACGCGCTTTTAGGGTTAAAAGAACTGGAAAGGAGGGCGGTCGGAAAGCTTTCCGGGGGGCAGCGGCGCAGGGTGGATATTGCGCGGGCAATTTTGCATAAGCCAAAGATCTTGATTCTTGATGAACCAACGACGGGACTTGATCCGCAGACAAGACAGACCGTGTGGGAGGTGGTAAATTCGCTGCGAAAAAATGAAAATATGACCGTCTTTCTTACCACCCATTATATGGAGGAGGCAGCGGATGCGGACTATGTTGTGATTCTGGATGCGGGAAAGATCGCGGCGGAGGGAACGCCATTAGATCTGAAAAACACTTATACGGGGGACTTTATTACACTGTACCATGCGAAGGAGAAGGAGGTTGCCGCACTTGGGGTCGCCTATGAAAAACTGGGAACGACAAAGAAAAAATCAGGAATGCAAAAAAAATTGCAGGGGACAACAAAAAATGGGGAAGGATTACCGGAGAAACCAAGCGCAGAAGAAAAGTCGGAGGAGGGGATCTACCGAGTGTTGGTGCCGGACACGGCGGAAGCAACCAAATTGATCTTAGCACATCCGGAAGTTTTTTCTGATTATGAGATAGTAAAGGGAAAGATGGATGATGTGTTTTTGGCGGTAACAGGGAAAAAGCAGATACAGGGGGAAAATTAAAATGAAATTGAAGGCAATGATTTTTCGAAATGTCAAATTATTTTTTAAGGATAAGGGAATGTTTTTTACCTCGTTAGTTACGCCAATGATCTTGCTTGTACTGTATGTGACTTTTCTTGGGAAGACTTACACGGACAGCTTTAACAGCGCGATACCGCAGGGAATACAGGTTTCGGATAATCTGATTGCGGCGACAGTTGGCGGAGAGCTGATTTCTTCTATTTTGGCGGTGTGCTGCGTTACGGTTGCGTTCTGCTCAAATTTGCTTATGGTGCAGGATAAGGTAAGCGGTGCAAGAAATGATTTGATGATCGCGCCAGTAAAGCGTTCGGTATTGGCGATAAGCTATTATATTGCCACCGTATTTTCCACGCTGATTGTCTGTATTGCGGCATTTGGTGCGGGACTTTTGTATGTACATTCTGTTGGATGGTATATGAGTGTGGCGGATATTTTGTGGATCTTGTTGGATATTGTGTTGGTTGTACTTTTTGGAACGGCACTCTCCTCAATTATCAATGTATTTTTATCCACACAGGGACAGATTTCCGCGGTTGGAACAATTGTAAGTGCAGGTTACGGATTTATTTGCGGAGCCTATATGCCAATCTCTAATTTCGGCACAGGATTGCAGAAGGTCTTGTCTTTCTTGCCGGGTACTTATGGGACTTCCCTGTTGCGCAACCATGCGATGCGCGGGGTATTTGAACAGATGCGCGCGGATGGATTTCCTGATGAGGTGGTGGAGGGAATTATGGAGTCGGTGGACTGTAAACTGTATTTTTTGGGAAATGAAGTTTCCTTATCTGCAATGTACCTTTATCTGGTCGCGATAGTATTCTTGTTGATTGCAGCGTATATCTGGATCAACGCAAGGAAAAAGAATCGATAAATATGAAAATCAGGATTGAGAGAATAGAGCCTGACGAGGAGGAGGAGATTGTCCTTCGCACAAGAGAGCCGGATGTGCGGCTGCTTGCGTCATTAAGGCATCTGGTGGAAGAAAAAGAGCCGCTTACGGGTTATTATGCAGATGGCAGTATAAGCAAACTTGAATTAGAAGGCATCTATTATTTTGAGTCCGTGGAGAACCGTGTATTTGCTTATGGACTAAAGGATGTGGCGGAATTAAAATGCAGGCTTTATGAGCTGGAAGAGCGGTTTTCGGGAACGGATTTTATCAGGATTTCCAAGTCCATGATTTTAAGTTTGGATAAGGTGGAACGTTTTGTACCCGTTTTGGGCGGACGCATTGAAGCGGTGCTAAAAAATAAAGAGCGGGTAGTGATCTCAAGGCAGTATGTCCCGGAAGTGAAAAGGAGGTTGGGGCTGTATGTGGAAAGAAAGACTGAAAAGGATGGCTAATGTTACCACCTCTGTTACAACTGGCACTTTAATTGCCTGTACTATTTGGTATGGCATTACTCAGTTTACTTTGGGGGAGAGCATAAGGGACGCAAGAATTCCCTATCTGACACTGCCGCAAATTTTGTCGCTTAGTATTCTGTGCGGGGTGGAATCGGAACTGATTATGCCAAATGATGACCGATTGCCGAGAGAATGTTGGGTGCGGTATGTGCTGCATTATATTGCCGTTACGGCAACCGCGCTGATCTGCGGGTATTTTTACGGTTGGTACGAGCCGACATTTTGCGGGATACTGCTTATGTGCATAACTTCTATGGGAATCTATGTCTTTGCCTCCTATCTGAAATATCGCAGCGGAAAGAGGGAGGCGGACGCGATGAATATATATCTGGAGAAAATGCGGCGGGAGAGGGAGAAAAAAGATTAGGGTGTTAAGTATTTTAAAAATGGTTCAAACACAACGCCGTCGAATCTGGAAATATCGTATTGAGTGGTTTCCTTTAAACAGAGGCAGATAAAGTCAGCCGCCTTTTGCACTGCGGTGAACAGGGACATATTCTGCAAGACACCCGCCGCTACAATGGCGGAAAAGAGATCCCCGGTGCCGCAGCGTTCCGCTGCAACGCGTTTTTTGCGCAGTGTGATCATTTCACCCGATACCGGATCAAAAATAATATTGGCAAGGTACACACCCGCATCCATGCCGGTAAGAACGATACAGCCCGGACAGAGCGCGTGAAGCCGGTCAAAAAGGAACGCGAGTTCCTTTGCAGAAAAATGTGGGCGGTAGGGGGTATCGGTTAGGATACAGGCTTCCGTGAGGTTAGGAGTCAGAATATCCGCGTGGGCGGCAAGGGATTTCATGCGATCACAGAGTTCGGGGGTAAATGTGGAGTAGACCTTGCCATGATCACCCATGATCGGATCGATAATCACCTTGCAGTGATGTGGATCTTCATTATTTTTTTTGGCAAAATGGCGGATAAAATCCTCCACAATCGCGATCTGTGCTGCTGAGCCTAAAAATCCGGTCAGAATGCCGTCAAAGGAAATTTCCAATTCCTTCCACTTTTCGATGTAGGAGGGAAGTTTCCCGGTGTAGTCGTCAAAAAAATATGTCGGGTAGCCGGTATGGTTTGAGAGGATTGAGGTCGGTACCGGACAGCACTGCACCCCCATTGCGGAGACAACAGGAAGGGCGACGGTCAAAGAACATCGCCCATACCCGGATAAATCATTGATAACTGCAAGTTTTTTCTGATATTTCATTTTGCGATTTCCCTTAATTTTTTTAATTCCGCGGTCTGTGCCGCGTCTTCCTGCGCCACTTCAAGCCGGAAGAAGAGTCCCGATTTTTCCAGTGCCGGACGAAGTGCATGGTAGAGAACCACGGCGGCTATCATGGAGAGAACGGCATTTACCGCGGTGGTAAGTGAGCTTAGTTTTGCAAGTGTCTTTGCAATATCCTGCGGCAGCCCGAAAAGGTATTTTTTGTAAAAATATCCCACAAGCGGGTCTGCGATAATATTGAAGGTCAGCCCGCATATGGATGAGATAATGGCAGTTCGCAGAATTTTTTTCGCGCTCTGCGCGCGGCTGATATGGCAGATGGTATGCGCGACAAGTCCGACAATCAGCCCGATGCAAAGTTTTAAGAAAAAAGTCTTTGGCGCGCTGGTGACATAGCCGGAAGTGAAATCGGCGAGGGTCAGTCCAATCGCGCCCGCCACGCCACCCCAGGTACCGCCAAGGAAGAGCGCGGCGAGTACAACAAAGGTATTTCCAAGGTGGAATGCGGTTTTTTCGCTGCCGATAGTTAAGTCAAAGCGAAAATACTGAAATCCGATATAGGCGAGTGCCGCAAATAATGCCGCGTAAGCGAGGCGTTTTGCGCGGTCGGACGCACTGTAATTTTGCACCTTTTTCTTGGCAAAGCAGCGGATAAGAGCATTGGTAAGAAACAGGATGCCAATAATCACAAGAAAATATCCGGCAAAAAGGATTTTATCTTCCGAGGTGATCTCGCCGTCCTTGTTTTGCTGATAGCCGGTGATTGTCGTGATAATGCCAGCTAAAACGACAATCAGTCCAAAGCATATCCGCATCCAGTTTTGTTTTTTTGTGTTTTCCATAAAACCCTCCATTTCAGGCGCGTGTAAAAATTTGTTTTCGATTTTCGCGCCTTGTTTTTGATTGCAGATATCATACTGCAAAATTGGTCTTATGGAAATTGCCAAAATAATATTTTTTTATAAGGTCAGATGGAGTATCTGACCTTATTTAAGCTAACAGTAGATAACAGCAGATAATCAGGATAACAAAGAGCGCGCCAAGGCAGCAGATATCCCATATTTTCTGTGATTTGTTCTGTTCTTTTTCCTGTAATTCTTCCTTATTTTCCATAAAATTCCCCCCTTTTAAAAAGACCATAGAATAACAATGATTAAGTAAAAATCAATGCGTGCTTAGGATTACTTCCTATTTATTTTAACATAAAAAGGGAGAAAATTCAAATAAAAAAGCAAAAATAGAAGAAGTCTTCAGAAATGGAGTGGTATCTTTTGCCTATTTGATTTTTTCCCGAAGTCGCGTATAATACAGGTTGAGAAAATTTATTTCACTTTAGGGGGTAATCATGGTTTATCTTGTGGATAATATATCAAATTATTTAATCTATCTTTTTATCATTTTTTATGGTTTTAGATTAAGTCCAAGAAAGAACAGGCTTTTTCTTGTTGCGTCCGTTTTGGTTATGTTGTTCGCCGGTGCCTACAATGTATTTTTTGATACAAACTCCCCGATCGTCTATCTTTTTTGGAGTGTGCTTTCCATATCTTTATTTTTTGATGATGGGTTGGGGCATCTGCTTGCGCTGAGTGCTGCAATTATGTATTTTACGGGAATTGTTGATACGTTCAGCGTCATGCTGATACAGATTATTTTAATTGGTGGAGGGATTGACGGAACAAAGATAAGATGGTGGATGGAGACTGCTTATCTAATTTCTTTTTTGGTGTATTTTTTGGTGTACTGGAAGCTTTTTAAGAAGAATAATGTCTATCTGTGCGATATAAAATTGAAGTATAAATTGGCATTGCTAATACAGGAAAGTATATTTCAGATGTTCTATAATTTTGTTTTTGTTTCCTTTGACGAAAATCATGAAATGTATGGTTTCGATGCCTATATATTGTTTTTTATCAGTATAGTGGGGGCAATGTATTCCATTTTTCTTATCCTTGGCCTTGCAATTAAAAGTATACTGTCGGACAGGCAGAATGAGGAACTGAAATCTTTTCTGTATATGCAAAAGCAGCAGTATGATTATCAATTGCAACAGTCGGTGGCTGTGCGACAGTTTAAGCATGATTTGGTAAATCATATTGGCGTTCTCAGAGAGTTGACCAACCAAAAAAAGACGGAGGAAGTTAAGGAGTATATTGATACCATTTGGAATATACAGAACGAGTTTGATTTAAAAATTCATACGGGGGACACTCTATTTGACGTTATCCTGAATTATTATTTATATTTGGCGGAAAAAGAGAAGATCGAGTTTGCCGTATCGGGAAAACTGACAGAAAAAACAAGTCTTAAGATGTTTGATATTACAACGCTGATGGGAAATATATTGCAAAATGCTGTAGAAGCAGCCATACAGACAGCCGCTCCGAAAATCCGGGTTGAGCTGATAGAACATAAAAAGGAATTTTTTATTATTGTCAGCAATAGCATGGCGAAAAAAATAAATACCCCAAAAGGATTTTTTATCACATCAAAGACGGATACGGTAAATCATGGATTTGGTCTGAAAAATATTGCTGCAATAGTCCAAAAATACTATGGCGAGTATTATATGGAGTCGGTCGTAGAAAACGGAGAGACAATGTTTAAAATCAGTATTGCGCTCCCAAGGGAGGTAATCGGAAAGGAGAAGAAAAGATGAAAATATGTATCGTGGAAGATGAGGCAGTGTGGAGGAACAAGATAAAGACCACTGTTGAAAATTATTGTGCGGGGAAAAATATTTCCGCACAGATCAATGCATATGGCAGCGGAAGGGATTTTATGAAAAATACGGATGCAGATTTATTGTTTCTGGATATTGAACTTGCAGATGGCGAAGACGGTTTTTGGATAGCCGAACAATTGATGAACTCAGGAAGTCAGTGTAAGATATGCTTTTTAACCTCACATACGGAGATGGCCAGACAGGGTTACAGGGTGAATGCCTTTCGCTACATTGACAAGAAATATTTGGAGGAGATTGACGAGGCAATGGAGTCTTTTTTTAAAACAAAGGTTCAGGAGAGAATTATTTCCTGTAAGAATACTGCTGGAATTCAGATCCGGATAAATTTAAGCGAGCTTCTGTTTATTGAGACCAGTGGAAGAAAACTAAGATATCTTATGCTTGATGGCAGTGAACACTTTTGTGAGGGAAAGATATCGGAGACGGCGCAGGGCTTATCCCCATTTGGATTTTTTTATGTACAGAGGTCATATATCGTGAATTTAAAATATATTGAGAGTGTAAACAGCCATGAGATTACGCTTTGCAATGGGTTAAAGATTGCAATCGGCAGGGTTCACAGCGGGGAATTTAAGAGAGAATTTTTTAAATGGAGAATGCTGTTCGGTGATTGATCTGTGTCGTTTGCGCAAAAAATATGTCGTTTATGCAGCAGGTATTTTATTTTTTGTCTTCGTGTGGTATCCTCCAATAATAGTGTGGGGAAAGAAAAAATGACATCCGGTTGCTTTGTGGATGCAGCACAAAAATTACTATCTAATTCCAAGGGAGGGTGAAATATGAGGAAGAGGGTTGTTGGTCTGACAGGTATCTTAATTGTTATGTCATTGACTGTTTGTGGTAATAAACCAGAAGCCTCAAAGGGAGTTATACAGAATGCACAGACAGAATACGAAAGTCAGCCAGAAACTACAGTGATAGAGAGTCACAATCAAGATAAGGTTATTGAACTTTATGTAAATATACTTCGAGATTATATATCGGCGGGTAAAACGGATTTTGCTGTTTCATTTATTGATTTAGATGATGACAGCACTAGAGAGATGATTGTTTTCTTTGGGGAATCCCAAGAAGATGGAGGGTATTTGTTCACAATTGAAAATGAGGAAGCAATCCAGGTTGTGGCGGAGGGTAACGACTCTTTTGGACAATATGGAGGATTTACATATAGGGAAAAAGGAAACGTTTTTGTTACAGAAAATGAACAGATAACAGAAATTCAAATTTCTAATCAAATTTTCTATTATGCAATGGAAAGTGGGAAGGCTGTCTGCAAAGATGTGACGCAAAGCATTACGCAATTTGAGAGTGATGAAAGCAAGTTCTATGTAAACGGTACAGAAGTGGGAAGTGAAAAATTTAATGGCATAGCAGAAAATTATGGATTATTGGAAATGTCAACGGTAAGCTATTCGGATGGTATTCGTGTAATGAATGAGCAAATGGATATGGTATACAATGCTTATAATAATAAATAGTTAACACAGAAATGGAGGAAAAGTGATGAGAAAGATGAAAACAATAATGATTATGGGAGGGATGGTACTTACACTTTCAGCATGTGGGAAGACAGAAAACCCAAAAGAGGCTCCAATAAATGTGAGCGATATTGCAGAGGTGGACGATACTGCAAAGATCAGTGACAATGGGGATGGGACTAAAGAAGCAACGGATGAGGGAACGGCAAGTTTAGACGATCGTGATCCGGCGGAAAAGAAAGATAAGGAGCAATCCGTAAACGATTATGATGATGAACTGAAATCCCTGATTGGAGAATATGATTATTTATCGGAGTATGGAACTGGAAAATTAACGATAAAAAAAACATCCTACGGTTATGATATTTTCGATTATGAATCAGAAGATTCCTATCGTTTTTTGGCGGATTCATCGAATATAGAGGGCGTAGAGGATAACAAAATTTATATAAAGTATCCTGAACAGGTACTTTCTGACGACACAGTTATTTTTTGCTGTTATGTTTTAGAATATGATACAGAGAAAATAGATGTGTATTATGGAAAATCTTCTTTTGAAGAGGTTGAATTTTTATATGCTGCAAAGAAAATGGAAGCATCCAATAGTCCGGATAATTCGAACGAAAATGCATATTTCCTTCCCGCAGATAATGATTTTTATCAAAAACTTGCCTGTAATCCAATTGATCAGAAATATGTAATTGATGAAGAAGCTGCTCCTTTAGAAATTTGGCAGTCCGCTTTGGAGAAATGCAAGGCATGGAATCAACAGATTGATTTTACCGGTTCAAAATTGGAGGGATTACTAAGTGAAGATGATTATGATCAATTGCAGAATGCAATAAGTCTTTGGCAGGAGTATTACCAGGAAGAAGTTGACCAAAATCGTGAATTATATGGAAACAATGGGATGATTTTAGGCAGTATGTATACCGCGATATCCGCAGATGTGTTAATGGAAAAATGCAAATTAGCATCATTTACCTTATTATCTCAGGAGTATAAATTATCAGGCAATGTGTCTTTTACAGAAAATATTGCGGAAACGATGGTAAAAACAGATGACAGTGAATATTCTCCTTCGCCGCAATTCTTTTGCATTGAATATAGCACTGATTTTGAAAAAACATTAATTTCCTATTCGATAAATGAAAAGAATAGTGATGAATTGGAGGAACTTATTGATCAAACGGCAAATAAAATTGAAGAAAAATTTGGGCATGATTTTACTGAACATACAAACAAATACCTTTCTTTTATTCATGCACTATATACTATTGAGAATAATATATCCGAAGATAGTAATCGGTGTCTTATCTTAAAAGAAAACCGACTTAAATTGTATGCGATGGAACTTTTAAATATCGTATATATGATGGATGGTCAATAGGGGGGAGAGAAGTTTTATTAAGTCTTATAGATACGAGGAATATATAAAAATAGAGCTGTTATGGCTCTATTTTTGTTTTATAAGTGACAAATTAGAAAAAAGGTATTGCAATCAACAAAGAAGTATGATATGATATCTCTCCGAAACGGACACTTGTTCATGTGGAGTGAACATACATTCCGGCAAAGATATGCTGCGCAGGATGAAATAGGGGGAGGGCAGCTGCGGGGAGGGAATCAGGCATGGACGATGATAAATACTATATTGTAAAGAAAAAGGCATTGCCGGAGGTTTTGTTAAAAGTGGTGGAGGCAAAACGCCTCCTAGATTCGGAGCGTGTGCTTACGATTCAGGAAGCGACGGATGCGGTGGAGATCAGCAGGAGTTCTTTCTATAAATATAAAGATGATATTTTCCCGTTTCATGAGAATAACCGGGGAAAAACCATCAACTTGATGATGCAGGTGGACGATGTGCCGGGGCTTCTCTCAAATTTGTTAAATGAGATTGCGAAAGCGCACGCGAATATCCTGACCATTCACCAGTCCATTCCCATTGGCGGTATTGCATCGCTGACCTTGGGGGTTGAGATCCTGCCACAGACAGTGGAAGTTGCAAATTTGATTGAGTTGGTGGAGAGAACACAGGGTGTACATTATGTAAAGATATTGGGCCGCGAATAATACTACTCCGATTATGTAAAAATATGGAAAATAATTCTTGGGATGGAGGGATGACGATGAAGGTAGCAATTTTAGGCTATGGCATTGTGGGTTCGGGAGTATTTGAGATTATGAGAAGCAATCAGGAGGGAATTAGCCGACGTGCCGGGGAGGAGATTGAAGTAAAGTATGTACTTGATCTCAGGGATTTTCCGGGCGATCCGGTGGAGGATGTGCTGGTTCATGATTTTAAGCGGATTGTCGAAGATCCGGAAATTGGTGTGGTCGTTGAGGTGATGGGCGGAGTGGAACCGGCGTACAGCTACGTAAAGGAAGCACTCTTAATGGGAAAGAGCGTATGTACTTCGAACAAGGAACTGGTTGCTAAACACGGTGCGGAATTACTTGAAATTGCTAAGCAGAAAAAGAAAAATTTCCTGTTTGAGGCGAGTGTCGGCGGCGGTATTCCGATTATCCGCCCGTTAAATCAGAGTTTGACGGCGGATGAGATTCGTGAGGTGAGCGGCATTTTAAATGGCACAACAAATTATATGCTGACAAAAATGCGCGATGAGGATGCCGATTTTGATGAAGTGTTAAAGGACGCGCAGAAAAGAGGATATGCTGAACGCAATCCTTCGGCGGATGTGGACGGTTTTGATGCGGGCAGAAAGATTGCAATCCTGACTTCGCTTGCCTATGGGATGCAGGTGGATTACGAGGATATTTATACTGAGGGCATTACAAAGATCACCAAGACCGATATTGCTTACGCGCGGGCAGCGGGGGCAAATATCAAGCTTCTTGGGACGGGCAAGAAGGTGGATGGCAAGGTGTATGCGATGGTCGCGCCGTGTATGATCGGCAAAGAACATCCGCTCTACACGGTGGACGATGTGTTTAATGCCATTCTAGTGCGCGGAAATTTCCTTGGGGATATTATGTTTTACGGCAAGGGCGCGGGAAAACTTCCGACAGCCAGTGCTGTGGTTTCCGATGTGGTGGACGCAGTCAAACACAGGGGAACAAATATAATGACCATCTGGAACAGCAGAAAATTGGAGCTTGCGGATGTGAACACGCTGGAAAGTACCTTTTTTGTGCGTGTGCCGGAGGATGAGAAGCAAAAGGCGCAAGATATTTTTGATATTGATCGGGGACTTGTGGCGGATGATGTTGCAGGTGAATATGCGTTTCTTACCAAACCGATGGCGGAGGGCGCGTTTGTAGAAGCGTCGAAAAAGATAACAGTAATCAGCAGGATAAGAACGGAATCCGTGTAAGGGAGCGGGAATCACAATAAAAATTTGCCGGAATATGATATTATAAACAGCAAACAGTTTACCAGTGGGTAAATTGGACGATAGATGCAGAAAATACGTGATTTTAGGAGGGCAGCTATGTTAATTGTAAAAAAGTTCGGCGGCACATCGGTCGCTGATAAAGAGAGAATCTTCAATGTGGCAAAGCGTTGTATTGAAGATTACAAGAAGGGACACGATGTGATTGTCGTCCTTTCGGCAATGGGAAAATTTACGGATGTACTTGTACAGCAGGCGAGGGATATCAACCCGAATCCGCCCAAGCGCGAGATGGATATGCTTTATACCATCGGCGAGCAGCAGTCTGTTGCACTGATGGCGATGGCAATGGATACGCTCGGTGTGCCGGCGGTATCGCTGAATGCATTCCAGGTAAAGATGCATACTACTTCAACTTATGGCAATGCACGGTTGACGGGCATTGATACAGAGCGCATCAAATATGAATTGGAGTGCCGAAGAATTGTTTTGATCACTGGATTTCAGGGAATTGATAAGCGGGAGAACTACACGACACTTGGACGGGGTGGATCAGATACGACGGCTGTGGCACTAGCGGCGGCACTTCATGCGGACGCATGTGAAATTTATACGGATGTGGAGGGAGTTTACACCGCTGATCCGCGCATTGTGCCAGGAGCGAGAAAGCTCTCGGAGATCACTTACGATGAGATGCTTGATCTCTCATCGCTTGGTTCGGGCGTGCTGCACAATCGCTCGGTGGAAATGGCAAAAAGGTATGGCGTACAGCTTGTTGTGCGTTCAAGTTTAAATTTCGCAGAAGGAACAATAGTCAAGGAGGCAATGAATATGGAAGGAATGCTTATCAGCGGAGTAGCAAAGGACGAGAATACGGCACGTATCGCCGTGATTGGATTGGAGGATCAGCCGGGCGTAGCGTTCAAGCTTTTCAATCACCTCGCAAATCACAATATCAATGTGGATATTATTTTGCAGTCGGTTGGCCGTGATGGGACGAAGGATATTAGTTTTACTGTGGCGAAAGATGATTTGCAGGAGGCAGTTGCCACGGTGGAACGCCATCGCAATACTTCTTTAAAGTACTCAAAGATTGATGTGGAGGAGAATGTTGCTAAGGTTTCTATTGTCGGCGCGGGCATGATGTCAAATCCGGGGGTTGCGGCAAAAATGTTTGAGGCACTCTACGATGCGGGGGTCAATATCAAGATGATTTCGACTTCGGAGATTCGGGTAACGGTATTGATTGATGTACAGCAGACAGAGAAGGCAGTTAATGCGGTTCATAACAAATTTTTCTAAGAAAAATTTTTAAACCTAAGCAAAAAGAATTATGATAGCAACGTCCCTTTTGCGGTAGATTCTGACCGCGGAGGGACGCTTTTTTTGTGCGAGAATATTGACTGAACATAAGTGAAACTATATAATTATATTTGGATAAAAATGGACAAAAACAAAAATGCTGGTGGCGTTTTTGAATTATCCGGAGGATGGGGGAACGTAAGAATAAATTCTGGTAGGTAATGAGATCAGGAGGGACGAAAAAATGCGGGATGAACGTGCAACAAATCTTGGGAAAATTATATGTCGGGAGAGAAAAAAGAAGGGTCTTTTACAGGAAGAGTTGCTTCGGGGAATCTGCCAGCAAGGGGAATTGACAAAAATTGAGGCTGGCGAGAGGGTTCCGGAAAAGATGTTGGCGGACGCACTGATGCAACGTCTTGGCAGATGTACGGATACGTTGGAAGCAATTATGTCTGTGGAGGAGTATATCCTTTTTGATATGAGGGAAACTTTACAACGTCATTTTTATGAGAAGAACTACGAAAAGAATTGTAGTCTGCTTGAGAAATATCGCAGACATAAACAGGTGGAACAGCCCCTGCACCGGCAGTTTTTAAGCAAGTACGAGGCGGTGAATGAGTATTGCAGGGATAATAATGCACATAATTGTTTAAAAAAGTTAAAATGGGCGTTAGAAATTACGTTTCCGGAATGGGAGAGGATGCCGATTTTAAATTATTGTTTGTGCAGTCAGGAACTGCATCTTTTGATTTTGATCGCCTATTTTATGATGCCAGAAAATGAGGTGAGGGCGGTATGGATCCTTACGGAGACCATCGACTATCTGGAAAAACGGTATTATGAGGAGGAAAAGGTGAAGCTTCTCCCGCAGTGTTTGTGGCTGCTGGCAGAACACAGTAAACGGCGCGGACAGTGGGCGGAGGTTGAGGAGTATAGTCGCGCAGGTGTGGAGTGTTTGACCAGGAATGGCGCGTTGCCACTGCTTCGGGAGTTGCTTGGATTAAGAATTGAGAGTTTGGGGAAACTGCGGGAGGAGAAGGAAGGGGTGGAAGAAGAGAAAGAGGCTCTGCGCAATCAGTTGGAAAGCCTGGAAGCAGTGTTAGTAAGGTATGCGGATTGGGTATTAAAGATGGATGATTTGTCGAAGCTGCATTACTTTTATCACCAAGATGAAGTTTCTTTAGATTATGAAATGCTGCGAGATATGAGAAAAAATCAGGGAATTTCACAGAGTGCATTACAGAGTTGTACACAGGGAAGCCTGTCCAGAATTGAAAATGGAAAACAAAGTCCCTCAAGAAGGCGTGTGGTTGAGATTGCAAAAGAATTAGGAGTGAATAAGAGTTATTATATCAGTAGAGTCCAGTCAGAGGACTATGACTTGTATGAATTGTGTCATTGGAGGAATCAGACAATTTTTAATCAGGAGTGGGATAAGGCAGAGAAGATGCTTGTAGATCTTGAAAAGATGTTAGATTTAAATGTTCCAGTAAATCGACAATACATTGAAGCTTGTCGTGTTGGGGAGAAAAAGGTAAAAAAACAAATTGACCCGGAAGAAGCATTACAAAAAATGGAAAAAGCGTTACGATATACAATGCCAGATTATCAGAAAGAGAAATTACGAGTACCTTCAAGAGAGGAATTTGTTATTTTGAATCAAATGGCTGGGTTAATGAGAAAAGCGGGAAGAATAGAAGAAGGTTTGCAACTGCGAAAACAGATATTGCAAACCTTTTGGGATAGTCGAGTTGAGGAAGAGTACCATACAAACTCGATTTTGATGTTGTATATGTGTTATGGGGAAATGCTTGAAACAGTAGGGCAACTAGAATTAGCAGAACAAATGGATAATCGTGGAATCCAGTTAGATATATGGTGTGGAAAAGGTGAAATGATAGGAAAAATTCTTGCTAATTTAGCTTATACCTATAATAAAAGTGATTCAATACAAAAAAAAGCACTTTCCCCTGTGTGTTTTTGGCACGCATATCATATTTGTTTTCTGATGCGGCAAGAAGTGCTGGCAAGTATTATAAAAGATTATTATTGGCTATTATTTAAAAAGGATATTAGTGATTGTCTCCGCCACCCTCATCAAATGGTCCAAACGGATTCTCTCCCTTTGAATCTCCATTTGCCCCGTATGTTTCCACCCCAGAATCAGGAATGTCCGGAAGAGTGATTGTAATCGTGATGCCTACATAAAAAAGTACAAGTACTGCCAACATCATTTTTTTGAGTCTTTTCATGGTGAACACCTCTTTCTTGTCGCCTGGGCGACAAATATTTTTGATAGTCTGCATTTTAAGAGAGATTTCTCTTTATGTCTATGCTGTTTGCGGAATATAACCTTATATTCCACAAACAGCATAGACATTTTTGTCGAATAAGGGTAGGATAGTAGACGATAAAATTCTATTTTATCAGCGACACAGGAAAGCGATTTGTAAAGGAAAGAACCAAAGGTGGGGGAATATTCGCTACTTTTGGTTCTTTTCGAAAAAGAAGGGGAAAGAAGATGACATCATCAACCATTACATTAGGAAAGCTTGTTCGTGAGAGAAGAGAAAGCCGACATATGTCACAAGAAAAGTTGGCGAGACAAATCGAGGTTTGTAAGAGAACAATCATTGATATAGAAACAGATATTGGAAATCCGAAATTTGATGTAATGTATCGATTGTTCCGAGAATTAGATATTCCGCTTGAACAGATTTTTTATCCGGACGTTCCGGAAAATTTCGGTGATAAAAGTATGCTGATACAGGAACTAAGAGGCTGCTCCGAGGATGAAATTAGTATGATTTTGCCAATGGTGGTAAATATGAAACAGACTTTGCGCAAACATAATGGGAGAAAGAAATAGAGAAAAGGGGAAATTATATGAATACGGAAAAGGATTCTGATACTGTCCATGTTAAGAGAATAAGACATGGGGGTAAGAAGACAAAGGGAATGATAATGGCGTTGGCTTTTGTTGGAAGTTGGGTAAAGGAAAAAAGATTGAAAAGGAATTTCTCTCAGAGTACGTTGGGAAAGAAAGTCGGTGTTGGCAAGAGAACAATTATGGATATAGAATCCAATATTGCCAATCCAAAATTTCAGATTTTATACGGTTTGGTAAGAGAATTGAAAATCCCTATCTACCAGGTTTTTTATCCGGAGATACCGGAGGAATTCGAGGACAGGACAATACTTTTTAAAGAGATTGAGGATTGCTCCGACAAGGAAATGAAAATTATTCTTCCTATGGTGCGGGAATTGAGAGGGATTTTGAAAGAGGAAAAACAGAAAAAGAAAGTTAAGCCGATAGAAGGAAAGGAATGTTCTCATTAGAATATAATCTTTAGCATTAAGCTATTGCCAGCAAATAAAAAAACAATCTTTTCTTATTGCCAATACTCCGAGTTTGCTTGAAAAAAAACTATTTCTTGCGTATAATAGAATTAACAATATAAGAACAAGGAGTGGGATATCCCATAGAAACCGTAAAGGAATGGCTTGGATTGGTATAATAATCTACAAATAAATCACAGTAAGGTCAGGGAAGCATATTTATTTTAGTTGGAAATAAATATATTTCCCTTTTATTATGGGAAGTTAGCAGAGAGAAAAGTCAAAGTAACAAAAAACGTGCAATTCAACAGAAAGTATGTTATAATACTCCCCGTTAAAATACAGTGCAAAACCCTAAAATAATGATAATCGCTGTATTTAGAACGAGGAGGAAAATTATGGAAAAGAAACATCAAAACACACCGGATACGGACTGTGCCAATCCGGTACTGTCCGGAGAATTTGCCGATCCGGATATTGCTCTCTTTGGGGATACCTATTATCTCTACGCGACAACGGACGGATATCCCGGCTGGTCGGGAACCAAATTTCACGTATTTTCATCAAAAAATCTTGTGGATTTTGTGGATGAGGGAGTGATCCTTGATGTGGCGGGGGATGATGTTACCTGGGCGGTTGGCAGTGCTTGGGCACCCTGCATCGCGGAAAAAAATGGAAGATACTATTTCTATTTCTGTGCCAAGGATGCGGCAGGGGATTCCCATATCGGCGTAGCATATGCCGATCATCCGGCGGGACCGTTTACGGCGATGAACGAGCCGCTGATTACAAAGAAGATCTGTATTGAACATGGAATTGCGATGGGACAGACCATCGATCCTTCCGTATTTACCGATGAGGATGGTTCGTACTTACTGTTTGGCAATGGGAATGCGGCGGTGGTGCGCCTGAACGAGGATATGGTGAGTCTTGATCTGTCAACGCTTGTAAATTACGAGGGACTCTTTGATTTCCGCGAGGCGGTTACCGTAACGAAGAGGGAGGGAAGATATCATTTTACTTGGTCATGCGATGATACGGGAAGCCCGGATTATCATGTAAATTACGGTACAGCAAAGAGTATTTATGGACCGATCACCTATCATTATACGCTGTTGAAGAAGGATGAAGAAAACAAAATTTTAGGTACAGGACACCATTGTATGTTACATATTCCAGACAGTGATGAATATTATATTGCATATCACCGGTTTTATACTCCTCTGGGAATTTTTACCAATGGATTTGGATTCCATCGTGAGGTCTGCATTGACGAGCTGCATTTTGATAAGAAAACGGGATTGATGCTGCCCGTTGTACCGACAAATAAAGGAGTCGCACCCCGGACAGTGAAATTTAAAAATGCATTCGAGAGTGCGAAAAAGGAACTGCTTGCAGATTACGAGGCACTTACTGTGCGCGATATGGATGCAGTAAGGGGCAATCTCTATCTTGCCACAACAGGAGAAAACGGTGCGAAGATCACTTGGGAATCCTCCAACCCTTCTGTTATTATGGCGAGGGAGCAGCGATTAAAGGAGGATGGAGCGCGACCACTGCGAGTCCCGGCGGGCGTTGTAACAAGGGGAGCGCGGGATGAAAAAGTGGAATTGTACGCCTATCTAAGTATGGATGGCGTAGTGCTGCGCAAGGATTTTTCCGTGACAGTACTTGCAAAACCGGAAAAACCGGAGTACAGCGCGTATCTTTTTTCTTATTTTATAGGAAGTCGCGCTGATCAGGAAAATGTCTTTTTTGCAGTGAGTGAGGATGGAATTAACTGGAAGGCGACAAATAAAGAACAGCCCGTGTTAAAGACAATGCTTGGCACCACGGGAATTCGGGATCCCTTTATTTCGCGTTCAGCGGAGGGCGATCGCTTTTTTCTGATTGCGACGGATCTCTGTATTGCGAAGGATGGCGATTGGGTCAAGGCACAGCGAAAGGGAAGTCAGTCAATTTTTATCTGGGAATCATTGGATTTAATTCACTGGTCGGAGCCGCGCTTAGTAAAAATCAATTCGGATACAGCGGGATGCACCTGGGCACCGGAAGCTTTCTATGATGAAAGGACGGGTGAATATCTGGTATTCTGGGCTTCCCGCGTCAGTATGGATAATTTTGCTAAACAGCGGATTTACTATGTAAAGACACGCGATTTTTATTATTTTACCGAGCCGCAAATTTGGATGGATTATCCATTTAGTGTAATTGACACGACAATTATACAGGATGGTGGGGTATATTATCGTTTTACAAAATATGAAGATCGAAAGCGTGTTATGATGGAGCGCGCGAATAGTTTGATGGGGGAATGGAGCGAGGTGAAGTCCGAAAGCCTCCTAGCTCAGGAAGGAGTGGAGGGACCTTGCTGTTTCGCGCTGCACAAAAAGGATCAGGTGGGAGGCAACCGGTTCTGCTTGCTTCTCGACCATTTTGTGGGGAGCGGCTATTATATGATGATGACAAAAAATTTGGAAAATGCCGAATTTAAGCGTGAGGAGAATTATTGTCTGCCTCAGAAACGCCCACATCACGGCACAGTGATTCCGATAACGGAAAAGGAATATAAGGCGGTTGTGGCACACTATCAATGAAAATTTATGGAAAAAGGAATTGACAGCGCGAAAGAAAGGGACTATAATGGGGAATGCGTAAAACCTATTAAAGTAGTAGGAAATAAAAAGGCAGTCTGGAGGGAATCAAATGAGTCAGATAAAAGAAAGTGCGTTGGAATTGATTGGAAATACCCCAATGTTAAAGCTGAACGGCTATATGAAAAAGACGGGGATTAGAGATGTGACCATCCTTGCAAAGCTTGAGTATTTGAATCCGGCGGGTTCGGTTAAAGATCGGATTGCGTGTGCCATGATTGAGGACGCGGAGGAAAAGGGATTGTTAAAGCCGGGAGCAACAATTATTGAGCCGACCAGCGGCAATACCGGGATCGGATTGGCAGCGGTGGCGGCGGCGAAGGGATACCGGGCGATCCTGACACTTCCGGATACTATGAGTATGGAACGGCGCACACTCTTAAAGGCATATGGTGCAACGATTGTGTTAACTCCGGGAAAAAGTGGGATGAAGGGCGCGATTGCAAAGGCGGAGGAATTAAATGAGCAAATCCCCGGATCCATTGTTCTGGGACAATTTGTAAATCCTGCAAATCCAAGAGTACACAAGAAAACAACCGGGGCAGAAATCTGGGAGCAGACGGACGGGAAAGTGGATATCTTTGTCGCGGGCGTGGGCAGCGGCGGGACAATTACCGGTGTGGGCGAATACTTAAAGGAAAGGAACCCGAAAGTGCAGGTGGTGGCGGTGGAGCCACAAAGTAGTCCCGTGCTTTCCGGCGGGGAGCCGGGCGCGCATGGAATTCAGGGGATTGGCGCAGGGTTTATCCCGGAGATTTTGAATACAGAAATCTATGACGAGGTACTTACCGTTACAAATGAGGAGGCCTATGTCGAGGGAAGAGCCTTTGCGATGAGCGAGGGAATCTTAGTTGGGATTTCTTCCGGTGCAGCACTAAAGGGAGCCTGCGTTTTAGCGGCGCGGACGGAGAATAAGGGAAAGACCATTGTAGTACTGCTGCCGGATTCGGGTGATCGGTATCTTTCCACACCGCTGTTTGCGGGGGAGGATCTGTAATTTTCTCCCCGATCAAGATAAAATTTGTTGGAATCCACAGAAAAATAGTTTAGTTTGTAAAAATTTTATGATTCTTTTACGATTATTCCTTTTCAAATCTCCTAAAGTATGGTATGATTTAATATAGTATTGAAAACCATATGAGATGGTGAGCGGATACTACGTGATGAGTCCGGAGATACCGGAACACGGGACTGGAGGAAATATGTCGTACAAGATCATAGGTGATAGCTGCACCGATTTGACACAGAGTATGAAAAGGGATAAGCGCGTCTGTATTGTTCCGCTGACGCTTTCCGTGGGTGGGGATACAGTTGTGGACGATGAAAGTTTTGACCAGGCAGCTTTTTTAAAAAAGATGCGGGAGTGCAGTGAGTGTCCGAAATCTGCCTGCCCTTCCCCGGAAGCATATATGGAGGCGTTTGAGGGGGCGGAGGAGGTGTATGTGGTAACGCTCTCCTCTCATTTAAGCGGCTCCTACAATTCGGCGGAACTTGCAAAAATGCTGTATCTGGAGAAACATCCAAATAAAAAAATTGAGGTGATTGATTCACGCTCCGCCGCTGCAGGACAGACTCTGATCGCCATGAAATTGATGGAGGAGAAGGAAGTGGGGACGAGTTTTGAGGAGACCACAGAGCGCGTCCGCAGGTTTCGCGACCGATTAAAGACAAAATTTGTACTGGAAACGCTTGATAACCTGCGCAAGAACGGGCGGTTAAGCAATATTACCGCGGCACTTTGCAGCGTGTTAAATATCAAACCGGTGATGTGCGGTGTGGAGGGGCAGATTGAAAAGCTTGACCAGGCGCGTGGCATGACAAAAGCATTGTTAAAGATGATCCGCTATATTGAGGAGGATATCACGGATGCAAAGAACCGTATTTTTGCGATCACGCACTGCAATTGCAGGGAGCGCGCAGAATTTGTTCGCGACGAAGTTCTAAAGAGAGTGCCATTTCGCGATGTGGTTATCATGGACGCAGCAGGAGTAAGCAGTATGTATGCAAACGACGGCGGGATTGTGGTGGCATATTAAAAAAATCTAAAAATCTTCTTGACAAACAGGTCGGTAAGTTATAGACTTAGTATAAGGTCTATAACTTACCGACCTGTTGTTTTCGAAAACAAAAAAGAATCTTTGCAGAGAGATGGAGGAAAAAGATGGCAGAAGAAAAAAAAGAGTGGTACAGCATGACGGAGGCGGAGCGCAAATTTGCCGATGTGATCTGGGAGAATGAGCCGGTTGGTTCAGGGGAATTAGTGAGGCTTTGTGATGAGCGTTTTGGCTGGAAAAAGTCAACGACCTATACCTTCTTAAAAAAACTTTGTGAGCAGGGATTGTTCGAGAATCGGGATTCGCGCGTAAGCGCGAAGATTGATCGGGAGAGTTATGATCAGCATCGGGGTGAACGCTTTGTACAGGAGACATATGGGGGTTCACTTCCCAAGATGATCGCGGCGTTTATCAGCCGCAAAAAGCTTTCTAGGCAGCAGGTGGACGAGATCAAGCAGATGATCGACAATTATAAGGAGTAAATCGGGGAATGAGGGAAGTGTTTTTAACCATAGTGAGAATGGGGCTGGTTTCGGGCTATGCGGTTTTGGTCGTGCTGCTTGTAAGGCATCTGCTGCGCCGCTTCCCGAAGCGTTACAGCTATCTGCTCTGGAGTGTCGTATTTTTGCGGCTTGTCTGTCCTGTTGGAATAGAGGGAGCGTTCAGCCTAGTTCCGGATATTCTTTTTGTGGACGCGGACGCGAAGAGCGGAGAACC
This sequence comes from uncultured Lachnospiraceae bacterium, assembly GCA_910577165.1. Classification (GTDB taxonomy): domain Bacteria; phylum Bacillota; class Clostridia; order Lachnospirales; family Lachnospiraceae; genus RGIG4057. The sequence goes on along the minus strand of CAJTLX010000001.1, from coordinate 99,346 downwards.
CGGTATTTTCCCAACACCGCAACCCTTTTTGGAAAAAGAGGGAGGGAGGCAGGTTTTGGCAGCATTCTACAGTGCTGCCGGAAAGGCATATTCTAACGGTGACACTGACCGTTTAGAAGATGCGGGAGATATGGATACGAACCATACTGCGAATAACAAAAAAATGGAAACGGAAGAAATGGAAAAATCAGGAAATTATGTGCCGGATAATCTTCCCCATCACCATATTCCAGAGAATGAAACTACAGGAAGAATGCAGGAAAATTTGCCATCCGGTCAGATAAATATTCCTAATTCTGCTTTGGGAACGATTAAAGATAGATCAAGGCAGACAATATCCCCACAGGAAATATTATCTGTAAGACAGCAAAATTTTCCTGCTATTTTCCTCAATATTTTATGTGTTCTCTGGATTGGCGGAATCCTTTTGTTCTGGGTGATATGGGCGCGATCCATAAAGCGTTTTCGAAGGAGGCTTGTCGGTGCGGTGCGTGTGGAAAAGAACGTGTATGAGAGTGATTCTGTAACTGCATCGTTTGTGGATGGCATTTTTCACCCGGTGATCTATCTCGCACCCGGTTTATCCGGGGCGGCAAGGGAGTATGTACTCTGCCATGAGAGAGTACATATAGGAAGGAGAGATCCGCAGATCAAGGCGGCAGCATTGTTTTTGGTAAGTATTTACTGGTTTCATCCGCTTGTCTGGCTGGCATTTAAAAAAATGTGCGAGGATATGGAAATGTCCTGCGATGAGCGGGTGGTGGAACTGTTGGGTGTGGAAATTAAAAAGGAATATTCCCGCACCCTGCTAAAAATGGCGCGGGGGGCGGATGAAGTCGGTCTGCTTGCGGCATTTGGTGGAAATGAGGTGAAGAGTAGAGTGAAAAATGTATTATCCTATCGAAAGCCAAAAACTTGGCTTGCCATTCTGCTGCTGGTAATAGTGGCGGCAGTGGGGATTGGGCTTGGGTTAAACCCAGGTGGAAAGAATGCGTCAGCAGCGGGGCAAAATGCGGAGAGGCAGTCCGATCCGGACAGTGCGGATGTACCAGAGACAGGAAATTCAGATAGGGAAGATGTGCCGGATAGGATAAAAGAAAAGTCAGGAATTACGCAGTATGAATATCCCGCAGAATTTTCCATGGGAGAAAATTTAAAAATGGCAATTACCCAACTGGCACTTGCCTATGATCATTTTGATGCAGCTTCCATCAGCGATAAGGGGTGGAAGGAGATATTTGTTGCCCGGTTTATCCAGAATTCAAGAGCATCCTTTGATTACCTTGATCTGCTTTCTGAGAAGAATGATGGGCGGGTGGATGCGGAGGAATTGTATTATATCCATTATTCCCTGACGGGGATGGAACTGGATTTTTCTTCCTATGCGGGGGGAGCGGTCAATCGGTACGATGATGCGAGCGCATTTAATTATGGTTCAATCTCCGGGTGGAATTACAGGGAAACTGAGAATGGGGGAAGTCTTACCATTGATTTTGAAATTGGATTTGATGGAAGCGATCGCACACAGAAACGCAAACTTACAGTGAGCTTAACAAAAAATCCGTATAGCTGTTTTGATGGTTACAGTATTGTTTCCATCACATCTGAAACTGCCGCCGATTTAAACGAAAAATATTCTTCCATTCTTACCGCGTATTACACTGCGCTGCAGGAGAAATTGTCACAGGGAGAACTGATGGAGCAGGGCTTTAGCAACCTTGCCGCGTATTACTACGGCGAAGATATGATGGAAAAAATTGGATATGCATTTTTAGATTTGGATGGTGATGGGACGGACGAACTTTTAATTGGGGCAATCGAGGGCGATGATTTTATCCGCCAGCAGATCTTTAATTTGTATTACTTAAACGATGATCTGCCATGGCAAGGTCTTTCCGGAACGGAGCGCGATCGCTATTATCTTTGCAGGGAGGGCGGAAATTTTATTATTATAAATGAAGGTTCTTCCTCCGCGTCAAATACTGTGTTGTGGTATTATACGCTAAGAGAAGGAGAGCTTGTTCCGATGCAGACCATTGTCTATATCGCTGAAAATGACAGGGAAGGTCAGTGGTCGTATGCGGCGGGAGAAGATGCGGTTTTAAACAGACGAGCGACGATAACCGAAGAAGAGGCGCAAAAGATAATAAGAACTTACGATGAATATCGCATCACGCCGGAATATATTCCGTTTTCTGATTTTGATCCCAAAAAATTTGATTCCTTGGAGACAGAGGGGGATAACGAGGGAAAAGATGAAAAAACGGGAAAAAAGGTAAGCGGGGAATCTCTGGAAAACCAGATAGACTTGATCTTTCGCCAGAGGGAAGTCTGGGAGCAGACCGATGAGTTTATTGCGGAGGAAACACATTATACAGTGGTGGACTTAAATGGCAACGGGCGGCTGGAATTGATTGCCGCCTCCTGCCAGGGAACCGGACATTACACCTATGCGAATATTTATGAGGTATCAGAGGATGGAAATTCTTTGGTGCCATTTACGCACACGACTCCTGAGGGGGATTCCCAGGCGGATATTATCTGGGGTGTCGCGCCCGTCTACTACAGCCAAGAAGAAAATATTTACCGCTATGTGTTTGATGATCTTGTCCGCAATGGGGCGGCATATTATTACGAGAGCAAGAAAAGTTTGGAATTAAAGGAAAATCAGATTGTTGAAACTACATTGGCATACCGCATCACCGAATATGTAAATGGTGCGCCAGTGGTAACTTACGGTGGGGGGATGGAGGAAATACCTGTGACCAATGAGCAGGAGTATGCGGATGCGGCGGATAAGACTTTTGAAGGCTGGCAAAAGGGAATGGCATATTTTCTGTGGTTTACCGCGCCGGAGCAGGGGGAGGATATCGAATGGTTATGGTATAAGCGTCTTATCACTTCTTATCGAAGTTTTTCTATAGTATCTGAACATCCTGATCCGCTTGCCCTTTCCGGACAGGAAAGTGTGGATATGGAGGCAGAATTTTTGCAGAGCTGGAAAAAGGAGGCGGAGAAGGCAGGATATCTTGAGACGGACGCGTTAAATTGGTATGAAAAATTTCAGCGCGAAAATATCCCTTTGGAGCCGGGGGATGTGGTTTCAGCACTGCACCTCGAGGATTATAATGGGGACGGGGCTGTGGACTGCTTTCTTGCAGTGTCAAAATATGGACATTACTTTGATACAAAATGGGATGGTACTCCATGTACGGTGGTCTGGGGAAATATAAATGGGAAATTTTGCCAGATCGCGCTCTGGGATGAGCCGGTGATTGCGATGCCGATAATCGCGGGGGATATCAACCATGATGGTTTTATGGAGATAGTGGTAAGGGGGGATACCGGAGCTTGTGGACTTCCTGCCGTTCGCCCTCACTGGATGTTTTCACTGCGTGACGGTGAAATACAGAAGATGAAACTTCCATCCCAGCGTGACTATGACTTTAGTGCGGGAATTGGAGGCTATGAGATCTCAGTATATCCAACAGAGGATGATTCTATCTGCCGTGCAGTGTTAGAACAGGACGGGAGAGAGGTACTCTTTACTGTATTTGATGAACAAAGAGAGGAGAATTACACCGCAAAGCTTGATGAGGCGGTTCCTGGCTGGCGCGATAATAAAGAAGGATTTGGGGGTAATGGGAAGAGTTATTTTGATTTGGAAATTATTACACAGGATGGTAAGGAGTATCTTGTAGGCAGGGAATATCTTTTTATTTTTGAGGTAAGCGGGACACTTGGACGGGCAAATCTTGTATTTGACTGGAACGAAAACGGCGATGTATATATAAAAGATTTCTATGTGGAGCCATCGGTATAAATGGTGAGAACAAAGTGGTATTTCTTGGTAACGCGCTCCCACCATTTTAAAGGCAAGGTTTCTTATTAAAAAAGGCGAAAAATAAAAATGGCATGATTCGCGGGCAAATGGGCGGATCATGCCGTTTTTGACGGAGGAAAAAATAATTCTTTTGAAAATGTGGCAAAAATAATAAAGAATATTAAAAAATCTCTTGATAAATTGTTAAAATTTCTGGTATAATAACCGAAATATAAAATATAGATTGTGGATTCAGTATAAGTACATAAAAGTACTAAACCCAGAAAATAATAGCAAGGATGCTTATTTTTTATGCGGAAAAAAAGATTTTTTGCAAGGGCATTTGCTTTTGCAGCACTTACTGGTCTGTTAGCCGTCGCGCCGCTTGGGGAAAATGTGCAGGGAATAGCGGCTGAGGGAGATGCACAGGCAGAAGGTTCAACTTCCGGAGGGGGAACTTCTCCAACAGAAGACTCAACTCCCGGAGGGGAAACTTTTGATACGGAGACTCCAAGTAATTAATTATAGCAATTATACTCTTGAAGTTACCCCGAGTACGGCGGATTCCTTTGTGTTTGTTGAGGTTTTAAAGAAAAAAACAGATACTAAGGCAAGCGCGCTCCACACCTATTCCTGGAGTGAGACGGCAAAATAATCATTGATCTCTCTTTTCTGAAAGCCAACAGGGAATCCTATCTTAATGTATGGGGGGACAAGTGCAGTGAAAAGATCGATATCACGGTCAATGCACAGCCAATAAAGGGAAGAATTAAATACAATGCCGATACTATTTTTCCGGAGTTGAAAACAGGAAATTCAGGAAGCGGAGCTGCTGATGAGAATCCGAATCCTGAACAGGACGAGTCTTTTCAGAAATCCTTAAAGAAATATTATAAGAGCAGTTTTGGGATTAGCGTGGATGCGGAGTACGAGATAAGAGGGCTGTACAGCGGTGAGTGGCAGGATCTGTTTCCGTGGGTTGAGGAAACAACAGAGAGCGGGACGGTTGAATATATAGAGAATTGGGATGCCCTAGCCCCTCTTAAAGTGGCGGGTACCACTGTGATTCTTCGCCAGAAAGCAATCAATCAGGAATATAAAAAGAATGAGGACGGCAGTTTTGTCTATGACAGCGAGGGCAACAAGCAGATTGAGGAAGAGGGAATGCCAGCGGGTGTGGAAGTGAAGATAAAGATTCCTGCAAGTCCTAAGGCACCTAAGGCAACAATTGACTATGGCAAGGGAACAATCAAATTTCCGAAGAATGTGCAATATGGAATTATTGATAATCGGATAGTGGAGTATGTTGATGCAAGTGCAGGTGGGGCATTTACCCCGGGGGAGATTCTTGAAGCAATTGCGGATAAATTAGAACTTAAAGATAATCCGAAAGCCAATAATATGGAAAGAACTAATTTTATCCAGGATAAGATAAAAAAGGGCTTTTGTCTGATTGTCCGCACCAATGATTCGAAAAAGGGAAAATCAAATGTAAAATTTGTCACGGTCAAGCCCTCCCCTGTGATTACGGATGATGGATGGGGCAAGCTTTTTAACAGTGAGGGCAAAGAGATTGCAACATACGAGTTTAAAGGGGAAACGGGTATAGTTTTGACATTCGCTGACGAAGGATTCCAATATGAAGAAAATGGTCGCTGGAAAAAGGTGATCAGTGACAGAGTAATCAAGGGCAAGGATCAAGAGTTGACCGTTCGTTTGGCTGGCGTAAGAAATAAGGATGAATCCATAGCCTCTTGGCCGTCAGAAAAAATTAAACTGGAAAAGAGAGAAAACAAGGGGAAAGTTGAATTCCCGGAAGATGCTACCACCGTAGCGGCATTCTTTAAGGATGGATACTCAGTAAAGGGCGAGATAGAAATTACCGTGCAGAAAATAACCACCACCCCGTAATCCATGTAATACAACCAAAAGGAAAGAAATTCGACCGTTTATCCTTTGACTTGCGTGTGTATGGTCTGGTATGATATTGGTAGTAAAAAATATCATAGAAAGCTGACAAAGTGGATAGTTCAAGCTGATACAGGATCATCCACCATGGCAGTAGGAGGAAAAATATGGAAAATTACTGGGAAAACGGCACAGAAAATCGCACTGTGGCGATGGGTGGCAAGATCTATTCTCTGCGTATGGCAAAGGGACTGACACAGGAGCAGCTTGCGGGCATACTCTGTATCAGTCCGGCAGCCGTATCCAAATGGGAGCGCAATCTGGCAAATCCAAATATTGAGATGCTTGTGGCATTGGCGGATTTCTTTGACTGCAGCATTGATGAGTTAGTGGGGCGCGAAACAAAATTGGAGCGCGCCGCAGAGTACGATAAAAACCGTCTGCGCATGGTGGAAACAGCACAGGAATTGCTCACGCTCTCCGAGATCAGCAGGAAAGAAGGTTTGCTTGCGATGGAGGGAGAAATAAGGCAGTATTCGGGAGAATGCAGTTTTCTTCCCTTTGCCGTGGAGTATTTCTTAAATGCAATGATGGCCAATATTATGCCAGCGCAGATCGTGGGGCTGTTAAATAATTATGCTGCCACACTTATGCAGGAGGAACAGACGGAGGGAAGAATGATTGCGGAACTGCTTGGCATGATTGTTTCCGGCGAGAAAAAAGAATGGATTGAAGAAGTTGCCGCATCTTACATTGGCATGGGATACCGGGAAAAAATCGGCGGGTCAGGGGTGGTACATAACCGAGATGCAAAGCGGGAGGAACTGCTTTTAAAATACCACGAAAAGACAGTGGTTTCAGAGCGAACTGCCCTTCTTGAACAATTTACAGAAATTGGAAATTTCGAGATCCAGGTACTGCTGCGCAATCTTGACAATGCCACATTAACAGCCGCACTTTGTGGTGCCTCCGGTGGGGTAGTTACAAAATTTCTTGCAAATCTCGCCGATCGGATACTGGTTTTTCTCTGTGAGGATATCGAGAATTTTAAGGGCGGCGAGAGGGAAATCATTGCAGCGCAGGAAAGGGTGTTAGAACTTTTCCACCGAATTAAATGCGAGGGATCCGAGATGCGCGATTAGGGAAGATTTAAAAAGAGAGTGAAGTCTTACCAGGTTCACTCTCTTTTTTATGCGCGGGGGAAAAACTTTTCCTCTACTCGATTGTCCAATCACAGACCTGTCTATAGATCTAGATCTCGTCGTCATTTAGCCCGATCACCGCGTCGATCGGAAGCGAGACGACGATCCCCTTCGCGTCGCTGCGAATTCCACAGGCATCGCTGATGGCCTGCATAATGGCAAGTTTGTTTTCCGCATTTGCGATGATCAGAATAATTTCTTTTTCCTCCTGGACGCTGAGTCCCCAGAACTCGGTCGCCTTTTCATTTCCAACACGTCTGCTGTGTAAGATTGAGCCTCCGCTTGCCCCGGCAGCTCTGGCGGCATTCATCACTTCCTCGCTGTAGCCCTGATTTACAATTGAGGCAATCACAACATGTTTTAGTTGAGCCATTGTTTCTTCCTTTCTTTCCATTGCTTTTGCGGTCTCCTCACTGAGCTGGCTTAACATACGCACAATATAATTGTTCGCGCCGGAGATCGGTATAGTAAATGCAATTCCACTGTCGGGAGTCCCGATTTTAAGTGCTTTTCGCAGTTTTCGCAACATTTCGTCGGCGAAACGTTTTGGCAGCACACTGATCAGAAGAGTTTTGTCGATGCTGCCAAGACCGAGAATGTCCATCATCTCGCTGGATGCAGTTCCCATAACGTGCAATTTATAGTGCATCGGAATTGCCCCGTCAGTAAAAAGTTTTGTTGCCTTTTTTGCAAGCTTTGGATTTGTGATCAGCACTAAAATACGAAATGGTTCCATGATATTTCCCTCTCATTCCGCCGCGTTCGCGGCATTAAATCATAGCGCGCTAAATCTCGATCTCGATAATCTCGTCGCTGTCCTCCGGAAGCAGATATTCCGGTGCATTCTTCCTGCGCTTGGCAAGCTTGAATCTATATTGCAATCCCATAATCTGCACGGCGATAAGCGGCGTTAAGGCAACGAGAGCAACCACGCCAAATGCATCCGTCATAATATTTCCGCCGAGCATCTCACAGGCTCCGATACAGAGTGGCAGCAGGAAAGTAGAGGTCATTGGACCGCTCGCCACACCGCCGGAGTCAAACGCGATCCCGACAAAGATTTTAGGGACAAATTTTGACATGGTAAGAGCCAGAAGATACCCTGGAATCACAATCCAGGCGATCGAGATACCCGTAAGTACCCGAAGCATGGAAAGCCCCACGGAAACAGAAACGCCGATGGAGAGACAGTGATTCATTGCATTTGCGGAAACCATCCCGTTGGTGACGGACTGCACCTGACGATTTAAAATCTGAATGGCAGGTTCCGCCTTGACAATATAGTAACCAATCAGCATTCCGATCGGCACAAGCAGCCATTTTTGATTTGTCCCGGCAAGATCATGTCCGATCAGACTTCCGACGGGGGCAAAGCCAACATTCACGCCGCAGAGAAAGAGAACTAATCCCGCGTAGGTGTAGCCAAAGCCCACAGCGATACGAAGTCTTTGTCTGTGCTGATAGCGGCGGCTGATAAGCTGAAAGACAAGAAACATTGCAGCGAGGGGGATGATGGAGATAAGAACTTCCCTTATGTAGCGCGGAAATTGTTTTGCAAAAACTATCATCACATCCTGCATGGTAGTGACATCCGGAACGGTCGTTTTTGAGTAGGCGGCATCCTGCGGATTAAAAAAGTATCCGAGCAGCAAAACGGAGAGGATCGGTCCCACACTTGAGAGTGCAACCAGACCGAAACTGTCGTTCGCAGCATCCTTATCCGCGCGCACGGAGGAAAGACCGACACCCATCGCCATAATAAAGGGAACGGTGATGGGGCCTGTAGTCACGCCGCCGGAGTCAAACGCAACGGCGAGGAAATCTTTCGGCACAAAAAACGAGAGGAGGATCAAAATCAGGTACAGTCCCGTCAAAAGGTATGCCAGATTGATTTTTAAAAGGATGCGCAGCACGGCGAGAGCTAAAAACAATCCCACGCCAAGTGCCACAGTAAAAATTAAGGTGCTGTTTGGAACCGCGGGTACCTGGTCGGAGAGTACTTGCAGATCTGGCTCTGCCATTGTGATAAGTACACCCATCAAAAGGCTGATAAGCGCGATAAAAAACAGATGCTTTAATTTGGAAATCTGTACGCCGATACCTTCGCCAAGCGGACTCATTGCCATTTCCGCGCCGAGCTGGAACATTCCCATCCCTATGATAAGAAGCAGTGCGCCGACAAAAAACATCACGATCGCCCCCGTCTCAAGCGGCACCAGAAAAATGCTTAACAGCAGGACAATTCCGGTAATTGGCAACACCGCTGAGAGGGATTCCAGGATTTTTTCTTTCAGTTTTGGATTCATAGGTAGCTCTCCTGTGGATTTGAGTGAATATGGAAGAAGGAAAATATTCCTACTGTAAATATAATTCTCTATCAAGATTATATCATACAGGAAAAGTAGTGGAGAATGCAAGAAAAAAAAATTAAAAATTTGCTTGACAAATGTCCGAAATCAGACTATAATAATTAAAGTCTGATTTCGGACATTTTAAAATATTGGACTTTATGTAAAGGAAAGGAATAAGATGAATAATTATCTTGGGAGTGATATGGAGCGGTGGAATTATCTGCTAAGCGAGATCAATGAGGTCTACCATAATGCGAATGTGAAACTGGGGGTTTCGGACGGTGCGATGGATGTTTTGTATACGCTTGGCATTCTGGGAGATCGCTGTCCGTTAAGTGATGTGACAAGACTATGTGGCAGCAGTCGCCAGACCATCCACTCCGCAGTGAAAAAATTAGAAAAAGAAGGGTTTCTTCGATTGAAAGCAAAAAATGGAAAGGAGAAATTGCTCTGCCTGACCGAAACGGGGAAGGTGTTGATGGAGGAAACGGCAAGTAGGATGATTGCTGTGGAAAATGACATTTTAAACGAATGGGAGCAGGAGGAGCGGGAAGAATATCTGCGCTTGCTGCAGAAATATTTAAATGACTTGAAATGTCGTGTGAATAAAATATAGATCGCCTTTTTGGGTTCTTTAAAAGGGAGGAATAAAAAGATGAAGATTCAGTTATCGGAACATTTTTCGTACCGCAAACTTTTGCAATTTACGCTGCCATCCATTATAATGATGGTATTCACGTCGATCTACGGCGTGGTGGACGGCTTTTTTGTTTCGAATTATGCGGGGAAAACACAGTTTGCAGCAGTCAATTTAATTATGCCCTTCCTAATGATTCTCGGCACAATTGGCTTTATGTTTGGCACGGGCGGAAGCGCGCTGGTATCAAAAACTATGGGCGAGGGAAAAAGAGAGAAGGCAAAACAGATTTTCTCCCAGCTTATCTATGCCTCCATTCTTCTTGGCATACTCTTTAGTGTGGCGGGCATTTTATTTTTGCGGCCGGTTTCAAGGGCACTTGGCGCGGAGGGAGAGATGCTTGAGTACTGTGTGTTGTACGGGAGAATTATTTTGTGCGCTTTGACCGCATTTATTTTACAAAATGAGTTTCAGAGCTTTTTTGTAGCGGCAGAAAAACCACAGCTGGGACTTTTCGTCACGGTGATTGCAGGGGTGGCGAATATGATCTTGGACGCACTCTTTGTCGCCGTTTTTAAGTGGGGGATTGTCGGGGCAGCACTCGCAACTGCCATCAGCCAGACTTTGGGCGGTGTTCTCCCGCTTCTCTATTTTTTTAAGCCAAATGGAAGCGCGCTGCGCCTGATAAAGAGTAGGTTCGAGACAAAGGTACTTTTGCGAGCCTACACAAATGGTTCATCGGAGATGATGTCAAATCTCTCGATGTCACTTGTGAGTATGCTCTATAATATGCAGCTAATGAGATTTGCGGGAGAGAACGGCGTGGCGGCTTACGGTGTGCTGATGTACGTCAATTTTATTTTCCTGGCGATCTTTATTGGGATCGGTGTTGGCAGCTCGCCGATTGTCAGTTACCACTATGGGGCGGAAAATCATGTGGAGTTAAAGAGCCTGCGGAGGAAGAGTACGGTGATTATCCTATCGTTTTCTGTGGCGATGTTCGCGCTCGCGCAGTTTCTCGCGCTTCCGCTCTCACAAATATTTGTCGGCTATGACCGGGATCTTCTCGCAATGACTTGCAGAGCCTTCCGGTTCTGCTCGTTTATGTTTTTGTTTGCGGGGATCAATATTTACGGATCAGCGTTTTTTACCGCACTCAATAATGGGTTAGTTTCGGCGTTAATCTCATTTTTGAGAACCTTAGTTTTCCAGGTCGCAGCAGTGTTAATTTTTCCAATTTTTCTGGAACTTGACGGTGTGTGGTTGTCGGTCGTCGCAGCGGAGATTTTATCGGTATTTGTGACAATTGTTTTTCTTATCGGGCTAAAAGGAAAATACCATTATTAAAATGGTGCAAAATCGGATAATTTTCGGATTTCTTTTGACAAGTTTGCTTTTTTCCGATATAATAAAACTATATAGCAAAATGGCTGTCCTCCGGTGAAGCTGGTGCGGCGGCTGTTTTTCTGTAAAAATAAGAGAGCAGAGTTGCGCAGCACAGAAATTTTCATGATTTTCGAAATTTGTCTAAAGACTTAAGCGCAGGACAAGGAGGGAACATATTTTATGAAGAAAATGTTTACAAGGAGATTGCTTGCTTACATGATCGTGGCCTTGTTAGTAACGATTGGTTTCGTTTTTGTTTTACAGACGTTTACAGCGAAGAGAACCAATACACAGTCTGCAAATGAAAAATTAAATATGGTGGAGGAGCAGTTGCAGAACAATGACCAGGAAATAGAGAAGCTAGTAAAGAGCGTAGGGGAAAATAATCTTGCAAAGGCAAGGGCGTTTGCCGATATTCTTGCACATGATGGAATGGTACTTACAAACAATGTGAGACTGCGGGAAATATGTGATGAGCTGATGGTGGATCAGTTGCACATCATCGATGAGAACGGGATTATTACTCACAGTACAATTCCTAGTTATATTGGATTTGATATGAATAGCGGCGAGCAGTCGGCAGCATTTATGGTGGTTATCGAGGATCCTTCAATTGAGATTGTGCAGGAGCCGCAGGAAAATGTAAAGGAGAAAGTGGTAATTCAGTATATCGGCGTGGCCAGAAAGGATGCCAAGGGGGTGGTACAGGTAGGAATTCGCCCGGAAATTCTTGAAGATACGCTTGCTAATACAAAGATTGACGTGGTGTTGCGCGATATTGATTATGGAGATGAGGGATATGTCTATGCCATTGATATAGCAAGCGGGAGGGTTTTGGCACATCCGAACGAATATGTGGTCGGGGATAAGGCAGAAAATATCGGATTATCAGTTGCGGCAGGAAGCGGTAAGACGACAGTAAAGGGCGTGACCGGCTATTATGTTTCGCGGGAATTTGAGGATAAGATCATCGGGGCATTTCTCCCGGCAAACGAGTATTATCGAATAAGGATAAGTCAGACATTAGTGGTATCGGTCAGTATGTTTGTGATCTTTTTGCTGTTGCTGATTGTGATCAATAAGACCGTGGAGATCAAGATTATCAGCGGGATCAATAATCTGACTTCCTGCGTGAAGCAGATAGCGGACGGCAATTTCGATGTGGTAGTGACTGAGGAGAGCAATCCGGAATTTGTCCGGCTCTCCTCAGATATCAATAAGATGGTCGAGAGCATCCGCGCGGGTGCGAATGATAATAGACAGCTGTTGACCCAACAGGAAGAGGATATGAAGAATACGTTGCGTGTTTTTGAGAATATTAAGGGAGTTTGCAGCGAGCTGAGTGAAGTATCCCAAAAGACTCTCTCCAGTGCGGATGAGATATTTTATGGCACTGAACAGCAGAAGCAGTCCGTAAGCGATCTTGATCAGGTGATGGGCAAATTAGTCGATGAGTTAAACAACAGCGCGGATGCATCCGCCGAGGTGACAAAGACGACGAAAAAGGCCGTGGATATGATTGCCGACACGAAAACACAGATGAATGTACTGCAAAATGCCATTGACAAGATTGCAGAAATGTCCAGGAAAATTGAGAAAATTATTGTGGAGATCGATTCGATTGCAAATCAGACGAATCTACTTGCCCTAAATGCTTCAATTGAGGCAGCAAGAGCAGGAGATATGGGCAAGGGCTTTGCCGTGGTAGCAACAGAAGTAGGAAATTTAGCGGCGAGAAGTTCACAGGCGGCAAGGGAGACCAACGATCTTATCAACAATTCCATTCGTGCAGTCAACGAGGGAATGACACTGACACAGGATACGGCGGCGACATTTGAGAGTGTTGTGGAGAAGATTGAACTGGCCAACACCGAAGTGGAAGAGATTGCAAACATGGTCCGCAGGAATGCTGCTGCCGTAGGACATACTGTCGATGAGATTGACAAGATTACCAATGTGGTAAATGCAAATGCAGAGATCTCGGAGGACAGCAGACGGATCTCGGCGAATATGGCGGATATCACAAACCGTCTGTTAGCACTTGTCGGACAGTAATGATATGTTTATAGTGGAAAAAACTTCTTGACAAATTGGAGGAGGTCTGCTATCTTAAACTTAAATAAAGGGGAGTAGTTGGCATCCAGGGGATGTTTACCGAATCGTCAATACGAGTTTTTGTATGGGAAAACTCCGGTTCGTAACGAAGCGACGAGACTTTTGTTGTAATTTAATTTTTAATTACAGCGGAAGTCTCTTTCTTTATGCGCACGGACACAGTGAGAAATTATGCAGTTAAAGCTGCCCGTGTCCGGCGCAGCGAGTGGGAGAAAAAATCCCTTACTCGATCGCAGAATCGCAAATGGAAATTTACGGTTAACTTTCCCCTAAGAACAAAGGGCAAAAGTGGAAAACACTTTGCAGGAAAGGAGCATTTATTTATGGAAGTACTATTACAAATTCTTCTTGTTGTCGTCGGTTTTGTTATGCTGGTAAAGGGGGCGGACTGGTTTGTGGACGGTGCTGCCGGGATCGCGGAGCGGTTTGGCATTCCTCAGCTTGTGATTGGTCTTACCATTGTCGCGATGGGGACAAGCGCGCCGGAGGCGGCGGTCAGTATTTCGGCGGCATTTAAGGGAACGGTGGATATCACCATCGGCAATGTGGTCGGCAGCAATATCTTAAATATTTTGATTATTTTGGGGCTGACTTCTGTGATTGTTGCGGTGGCAGTGCAGAGATCAACGACGCGCTATGAGATTCCGTTTATGATTGGTGTCACAGTATTACTGTTGGTTTTCGGAATGACGGGAGGTGTAGTGAGTCGCCTCGAAGGGGCGATTCTCTGGTTTTTCTTTTTAATTTATATTATATATCTGTATAGGATGACAAAGAATCAGAAGCCGCAGGAGGAGGAAGAGAAAAAACAAAAGATGAGTATAGGAAAACTTTTATTTTTGGTGTTTGTCGGGCTGGTTCTGGTTGTTTTCGGAAGCGATGTGACCGTGGATGCGGCGACGGCACTGGCAAAAATCGTCGGATTATCGGACAAATTTATCGGGCTGACCATTATCGCGCTCGGCACTTCATTGCCGGAACTTGTGACAAGTGTGTCAGCGGCACGCAAGGGCAAGGCGGATATCGCGATCGGAAATATTGTCGGCAGCAATATTGTGAATATTCTTTTTGTAGTGGGAACGACTGCGTTGATTTTGCCGGTGCCGTTTGCCTCCGGGTTTGTCGTTGATATGGGAATTGCGATCGCCTCGGCACTACTTTTATTCTTTTGTGTCTTTCGCAGGCACAAGCTTGACCGGGCGGGCGGCGCGATCATGTTAGTTGGCTATGTGGCGTATTTTATATATTTATGTATTGGAAAATAGCTGGAAAAAAGTAAGAATTTGTGTGAGAAAAAGGGTAGAAATAATTTGCCGCCTGTGGTACACTATATCGGAACCAAGCAGTAAATTCAAATGAGGGAGAACTCCTGCCTTAATCCATCTTTTGCGAAGGATAAAAGGCGTGGATTTGAATTCAGAAAGGCTGGGGATCGATGGAAGATTTGGAACAGATTTTGCGCCGTATCCATATATTGTTCTCCAAATGTGAGACATATGGAAAGGAAAGCGATGATAAGATTATTGTACCCAAAAAAGAAGTGTTTCGCTTGCTGGAAAAATTAAATTATGCGGTCGTTCGTCTGATGGATGAGTATGAGGGTACGCAGGAGAGCAGGGAGCGCGGCATAAAGAATTTTTATGAGGAGGGCGAAAAGATAAAGGCGGATGCGCAGAGCGGTGCGGATGATGTCTATGCGGCCTCGCTGATTTATACGGATAATATGTTAGAAGAATTAAATGATGTGTTGGCAAGTGCAAAGGAGGAACTGTGGGAGCAGTATGCGCGCATGGCACAGCGGTTAGACAGACAGGCAAAAGTATTGAGTGAAGATCAGGAGGAAATCCAGCAACAGCTTGGCGCGATGGCGCAGGGTGGAAAGTATTTAAGGCTGATTGAGCACGAGAATGAAAGATTGAAAAGAGAGCAGGAGCGCGCGCAGATGGAATGGGACGAAGAGGAGGAGGAAAGTACACAGGAGGAAGAGGAAGAGGACGAAGAAGAAAAAGAAGAGGAAAATGAAGACATCGATAGGGCGGACGAGGAAGATACCCAGGAAGAGGAAGGGGAGGAACTGTCTGAAAAAGAAGAGTCAGAATTGTCGGAAGAGTCAAAAAATCCGGAGGTGAAGGGGGAGACAGAGAAAAAACCAAAGAGAGAGGGCGACGCTGTTACGCCGGTCGGCAGAGTGGCAAGCAGCAAGCCGAAGCAGCCGACAAAGAAAAAGAACGGGAGTGGCAAAAGAGTTTCGGCAAGGCAGCATGCGCGCATGAGTCCGGATCTGGAGGAAGAGTGGGCAAAGGAAGCAGCGGAGCGCAAGGTGCGCAAGATCGGCACAGCACTTTATGAGGATGTGGGGGAGGCGTATGATCCGCCAGTCAAGCATGTTGCCTATGAGGTGAAAGTGAATCCGGGATATTTTTCAAGATCGGAAGAGGATAGTGCAAGCCTTGATGCCGAGTATTTTAAGTGGCAGAAAGAAGGAGAGGGAGCCGGGAACCTGCCAGAAAAAGATGCGGGGGATGAGGAGGGGGACGATATGCCAGCGATTCAGGTATTGGGAAAGACGGGGGAAGAAAAGGAAGACAAAAAAGAAAAGAGAAAGCGCGGGCTGAAATTTGGAAAGCATGGATAAGTGTGAAAGAGGCATAGAAGAAACAAAAGGATGTGCTAAAAATATTTTGAGAATGGAGAAGAAAGAATATGAGAAAAAAAGGATATTTAAAAAAATTTGGAAAAAACATCGCGGTAGCTCTGCTTGCACTTGCATTGACAGGGGGAGCATTTTTAGGCTGTGGAGATAAGAAAGGTTCTGATGCCGATTCAGAGAATCCAACCGTAACCGTAACTGATGCTTTAAAAGAGAGTGTAACCCCGATCCCAAACGAGAAGATTCAAATTTCTATTGCGGCATTAAAGGGACCAACAGCGATCGGCATGGTCGAGGTGATGGATTCGGCGAAGAAGGAAGAAACAGCGAACAAGTATGATTTTCGGCTTGCAGGCGTGGCGGATGAGATCACGGCGGATATCCTCAAGGGGGAGATTCAGATTGCAGCTGTCCCATGTAATCTTGCGAGTGTGCTTTATAATAAGACCGGAGGGCAGTTGCAGGTAGCAGCAATCAACACGACCAGCGTACTCTATATTGTGGAGACGGGGGAGAACATCAGTTCGATTGAGGATCTGAAGGGAAAAACCATCTATTCCACCGGCAAGGGAACAACGCCGGAGTATACGCTAAATTATCTTTTGCGCGCGGCAGGGCTTGACCCGCAAAAAGATGTGACCGTGGAGTATAAGTCCGAAGCAGCGGAAGTGGCGGCGGTTCTGGCAGAGAGTGAGGATGCGGTGGCAATGCTTCCGCAACCCTATGTCACTGTGGCAATGTCCCAGAATGAGAATTTAAGGATCGCGCTTGATGTGGCGGCGGAGTGGGAACGCTATGCGGAGGATGGAAGTTCGGTTGTAACTGGAGTGGTACTGGTAAACAAAGAGTTTGCCGCAGAACATAAGGACGTGCTTGATGCCTTTCTTGAAGAGTATAAAGCCTCGACGCAGTACGTGACGGAGCATATCGAGGAGGCAGCAGAGCTTGTGGAGGGATTTGATATTATCAAGGCAGCAGTGGCAAAAAAAGCGATCCCGTACTGCAATATTGTCTTTCTTGAGGGGGAGGAGATGAAAAACCGGATTGGCGGATATTTGCAGGCACTGTATGAACAGGATCCGGCAAGCGTTGGAGGTGAGCTGCCAAAAGAGGATTTCTATTATATAAAATAGTGTTTAGGCAGTGTACATAGAAATTCTTTGTGGAGGCGAAGATGAGATATTTGACAGGATGGATATATTGGGTGGTGCTTGCTGTTGTTATAGGTTTTCTTGGAAGCAGCAAAAGAGAGGAAAAACGAATCGATCCGAACAAGACGGTAATGCGCCAGATGCCAACGTATCGATTTGGAATGTATTTTATTGGTATTATCCTGACCGGACTATTTGGTTTTCTCGGTGCGGGGGCGATCCATGATGGCGCGCAAAAGGAGAACCCGTGGCTGATTCCGGTGATCTTTCTTGGGATTTTTTCTGGAATTTTATGTTGTTTGGCGGGCTATATTCTCTATGCAAAGCATATATTTTTTGATGAGAAGGGATTGATTGTCGGGCGGCCATTTCGGAGCAATCTTTCTCTTTTATGGCAGGAAATTGAAAAAATGGAAATTTCTGTAAATTATCTCTGCCTCTACGGATCTGGGGGAAAGAGAATAGTAAAGGCAACTCCCGCCTTGGAAAACTATGATTTGTTTGCGGATATGGCAAAGCGGATGTGCAGTGCAAAACAGATAAAGCAAAATGGCGGGGAATGGAAGAACGGCGAGTGTGTTATGGTGCGCAGAGTGGCAGCATACACTATATTTGGGACGGCAATATTTATGTTAATTTGTATTTTTGTACTTGGACAAATGGGAGATTATGAACTTGCAAAAATGTTTACGCGCCCGGATATGTTAGTGTTTAGAATCACGCTTATTCTTGCGATCGCGATTTTTTTGTATGGGATTTGGCTTTATCTGGACAGGATTCGCTACACAAAAAATGAGATTATATTTTCCACTCTGTTTTCAAAAAGAACATTTTCCTGGAGGGAATTAAAAAAAATTCGAAGGGCAAAGGTTGGCGCGATGGAAGTGGAAATGATTTTTCTGACCTTTCAGGGCAGGGAATATCGGGTAAATTCCCTCAAGTATCGGAAAGAGTATCAGAATTTATTGGATTTTGTAATTGACTTGGCACTGACACAGGGGATTCCTACGGAAAATCTGTAAATGGGCGGGATGCAGTCGAAAGGGAAGGAGCGGCGGAATGAATGAATTCTTGACTCTGTTTGTGCTGGCCGTGGGTCTGTCCATGGACGCGTTTGCCGTGGCGGTCTGCAAGGGACTGGCGATGAAAAAAATGTCGTGGAAAAATGCGGCGATTGTCGGGGCATGGTTCGGCGGGTTTCAGGCACTGATGCCCGCCATCGGGTATTTTTTGGGCGTTTCATTTGCCGAAAAAATTAAGGCGATCGATCACTGGATTGCGTTTGTACTCCTGGCAGTGATCGGCGGCAATATGCTTCGCGAGGCATTCTCCAGGGAGGAGGAAGAGACGAGCGCGGCTCTCGATGTAAGAACCATGTTAATTATGGCGGTTGCGACCAGCATTGACGCGTTAGCGGTCGGTGTTACCTTTGCATTTTTAAACCAGAATATGCCGTTGGCGGTCAGTCTTATTGGAATTACCACATTCGCACTCTCGATGACGGGCGTAAAGATAGGGAATGTATTTGGCGTGAAGTACAAGGCAAAAGCGGAATTTACCGGGGGCATGATTCTGATTTTATTGGGAATAAAAATTTTGCTGGAACATTTGGAAATCATTTCCTTTTAAAAAATAAAATTAAAATAAATTTCACAAACTTCTTTAGAAATTGTATACATCTTTGGGAATTTGTGATATGATATGTTATGTGAGTGTATCTGAGAGCGGAAGATAGGAGCAGATTGTATTGAAAAAGGACAGACCAGTAATAAAAGGATTGTTGATGATTTCGCAGATTGGGATCAGTATGATTGTGCCGATTTTTCTTGGGGCTTTCCTTGGCTATCAGCTGGATCGATGGCTTGGGAAAGGCTTCTTTTTCCTTATTTTCTTGCTTTTTGGGATACTGGCGGCATTCCGCAATATTTATAAGCTGACAAAACCTTTTTACGCGGAGGATCTTGCGCGGGAGAAGGAGGAGCAGGACTATTGGCAGAGTTTAAAAGCGGGAGGGGAAAAGTTCCCTAAGAACGCGCTTCCTGATGCCCCCGGCTGGCAGGAGCGCAGGAGGCGGCTGGCTGAGCAGGGGAGTGAGGAATTGCAGGGGGCTGTGTCTTTGACAAAAAGCCGCAGGCAGATAGCCGAGGAAGAATTTTCCATGTGGCGGAGAGAAAGGGAGAAAAGCCGTGATGGAGGAAGCAGTCATGACAGCGAAAGAGACAGAAAAGAAGGATGAGGACTTTGCAAAGCAGGAGTTACAGGAGCCGCAGGAGGGCAAAGGACAAGCAAAGGGAGAAAAGGACGAGGAGAGAATGGATATTGATCCGGAGGAAGATGCCCTAAATGCCAGACAGACGCTTTTTGATATGGCACTTGGGCTTATCGTGTGCGCGGCGGTTATCGCGGTGGTTGGCAGCATTTTTGCGGGACAGGCGTATTGCTGGGTGCTTGGCGTACTTCTCGGCGTGGCGGTTGCAGGGCTGATGCTTAGACATTTGTATGTAAGCCTTGACCGGGCACTTGATATGGACGGGGAACACGCGTCAAAATATATGAAAAAAAGTGCTGTCCTGCGCATTTTGATGGCGGGTGCAGGGCTTTTTATTGCTGCGCTTTTTCCAAAAATTTTCCATATTTTTGGAGTGCTTTTCGGTCTGTTATGTTTAAAGTTCACGGCATATTTACAGCCGTTAACTCATAAAGTAACAAAAATTTTAAGTAAAGGAAGGTGAGAAAGTGGGCAATGAAGGCTGTTTGCTTAGCAGTTTGCTTTCAACAGGCTTTTCGGGGCGAATTATGCAGTTTGCTCCCGACGAGGGCGTGACCTTTGGTGTGGATGGATTCTTCCAGTACAGTTTCTTTGGTCAGAAGGTTTGGCTGACGACAACACATATTACTCTGTTTATCGTTATGCTGGCGTTGGTCGTCTTCGCACTGATAGCAAACAGAGTGATCAAGAAAGCCGATCCGGAAAAGGCACCGGGACCGTTCCTGAATGTAATTGAGTACATGGTCGAATCAATCGACAATCTTACCAAAACGAATATGGGTGAGAAACATGGCGGGCAGTTTGCAAATTACATCGGCACGATCTTTTGCTTTATCCTCTTGGCCAACGTTGCTGGTCTGTTTGGACTGAGACCGCCAACCGCAGACTACGGCGTAACTTTTGGACTGGCGTTGATCACGTTCGTCCTGATTCATTACAACGGGTTTAAGTACCAAAAGATGGCGCACATCACAAATTTATTTAAACCGATATTGCTGACTCCGATCAATATTATCGGCGAACTGGCAACTCCATTATCGATGTCGCTGCGTCTTTTCGGAAATGTACTTTCCGGCACAGTAATGATGGGGCTGATTTACGGATTGATCGGCAAATTCGCGCTTATTTGGCCGGCGGTGCTGCACGGGTATTTTGACGTGTTCTCCGGCGCGATCCAGACTTATGTATTCGCGATGCTGACCATGGTATTTATCTCAAACAATTTTGAGGAAGAGTAAGGCGGTCACTTACCAATCGAATTTCATTGATTTTAAGAAGTTAAGGAGGAAACAAAAATGACAGATAAGGGTTTAGTTTTAGCATGTTCCGCAATTGGCGCAGGTCTTGCGATGATCGCAGGTATCGGACCTGGTGTCGGTCAGGGTATCGCGGCGGGTCACGGCGCGTCGGCAGTCGGTCGCAATCCGGGGGCAAAGGGTACGATTATGTCTACGATGCTCTTAGGTCAGGCCGTAGCGGAGACCACCGGTCTTTACGGCTTTGCGGTTGCAATTATCCTTTTGTTTGCCAACCCGTTAATCGGCAGACTTTGATTCGGGGATGGGAAAAAGTACGAATCGAAGGGAGGCCGGATAAGTGGGCAGTTTGTTTAGCGTTATGGACGCGGGGACAAAGTTTTTGCAGCAAATGTATGTGGACAATAAGGAAAGTCTCATCAAGGATGAGGATGGGAATGGTCTGTTTGCGTGGTTAAACCGTATTTTCGGACTTGATGCGCAGATGATTGCCGACCTTCTTATCACGCTGGTTGCAGTCTTTGTCTTATTTATGCTGTTATCCTATCTCCTGTTTAATCCTGCAAGGGATTTGCTGGCAAAACGCCAGGCAAAAATTCAGTCAGATCTTGACTCGGCGGCAAAGGAGAAAGAGGACGCGATCGCATTTAAAGCGGAGTACGATGCAAAGGTACATGCTGCGGATGCGGAGGTGGACGAAATTCTTGCCGAGGGCAGAAAGAAGGCCTTAAAGAAAGAGGCGGAGATCGTGGCAGGAGCGCAGGAGGAAGCAGCGAGAATCACACAGCGCGCAAATAAGGAAATTGAACTTGAGAAGAGCAAGATGAAAGATGAAGTGAAGAAGGAAATGATTTCTGTGGCATCTATGATGGCTGGTAAGTTTGTAGCAGAAAGCATGGATGACAAGAAGCAGGCACAGCTCGTGGATGAGGCTTTGAAGGAGATAGGTGATGATACATGGCGAAAATAGTTTCCAAGGTTTATGGAGATGCCTTATTTGAGCTTGCCCTGGAAAAGCAGTCCGTGGACGTTCTGTATGAGGAAGCAAAAGCACTCCGTGAAATTTTTAAAAACAACGGGGAACTTATGCAGCTTCTGAATCATCCGAAAATCAGCAAAGAAGAGAAGAATGCTGCGGTGAAGGCGATTTTTGACGGCAGAGTTTCCGATGATATGGCGGGCTTTTTAGTGCTGGTGGTGGATAAGGGACGGGCGGATGAGCTTAATGCAGTTCTTGGCTATTTCCTGTCCGTGGTGAAAGAATATAAAAAGATCGGCGTGGTGGATGTGACTTGTGCGGTGGAACTTTCCGATGTGCAGAAAGAAAAGCTTTGCAAAAAGATTCTTGCCACGACGGATTACGCCACCTTGGAGATGCATTACAGGGTGGATGCGACGCTGATCGGCGGCATTGTAGTACGCATTGGCGACCGTGTGGTGGATGCAAGTATTCGCACAAAGCTTGCGCAGATGGAAAAGCAGCTGCAAAAGATTCAGCTTTCATAAACAAAATAAAACCAGACTATTTGTAGAAGGAAGGTGCTTAACTCTTGAATTTAAGACCTGAAGAAATCAGTTCTGTAATCAAGGAACAGATAAAAAATTACAGCACCAAGTTAGAGGTATCCGACGTAGGAACCGTTATTCAGGTAGCCGACGGCATCGCGCGCATCCATGGATTGGAGAAGGCGATGCAGGGTGAACTTTTGGAATTTCCGAATGAGATATACGGAATGGTTCTTAACCTTGAGGAAGATAATGTCGGTGCGGTACTGCTTGGCGATACAAAAAATATCAATGAGGGCGACACCGTAAAGACGACGGGGCGCGTGGTTGAGGTGCCGGTCGGCGATGTGATGTTGGGTCGCGTAGTCAACGCGCTCGGTCAGCCGATCGACGGCAAGGGACCAATCACAGCAAAAAAATATCGTCAGATTGAGCGTGTGGCATCCGGTGTTATCTCCAGAAAATCCGTGGATACGCCGCTGCAAACCGGAATCAAAGCGATCGACTCGATGGTGCCGATCGGAAGAGGTCAGCGCGAGTTGATTATCGGCGACCGTCAGACCGGAAAGACGGCGATCGCGATTGATACGATTATCAATCAGAAAAAAGAAAATGTAAAATGTATTTATGTGGCGATCGGTCAGAAGGCCTCGACGGTTGCTAGCATTGTAAAGACTTTGGAGGAGTTCGGCGCGATGGATTACACCACTGTTGTGGCAGCGACGGCAAGCGAACTTGCGCCATTACAGTATATCGCGCCATATTCCGGATGTGCGATGGGCGAGGAGTGGATGGAGAACGGGCAGGATGTCTTAATTATCTACGATGATTTAAGTAAGCATGCGACCGCTTACCGCACACTCTCCCTGCTCCTTAAACGACCGCCGGGACGTGAGGCATATCCGGGCGATGTCTTCTACCTGCACTCAAAACTTCTTGAGCGCGCGGCAAGACTTTCGGATAAGCTTGGCGGAGGTTCACTCACCGCGCTTCCAATTATTGAGACACAGGCGGGCGATGTATCCGCATATATCCCAACAAACGTAATTTCTATTACGGATGGTCAGATCTATCTTGAAACTGAGATGTTTAACTCCGGCTTTCGCCCTGCGGTAAACGCAGGTCTTTCGGTATCGCGTGTCGGCGGTTCCGCGCAGATTAAAGCGATGAAAAAGATTGCTGGAACCATTCGCCTTGACCTTGCACAGTACCGCGAGCTTGCTTCTTTCGCCCAGTTTGGTTCAGACCTTGACGCTGATACGAAAGAGCGTTTAGCTCAGGGCGAGCGCATCAAGGAAATTTTAAAGCAGCCGCAGTATAAGCCAATGCCGGTTGAGTACCAGGTCATTATTATTTATGCGGCGACAAAGAAGTATCTGCTTGATATTGCAGTGGCGGATATCGGGAATTTTGAAAAGGAATTATTTGAGTATATTGATACGAAATATCCTGAAATTCCGAAAAGTATCAGGGAGAAGAAAGTGATCGATGAGGATTGTGAGAAGAAGCTTGTCGCAGCGATCACGGAATTTAAAAAGGAATTTACTAAATAACGGAGAGGGTGTGAAGCTATGGCCTCAATGAGAGATATCAAAAGGCGGAAAGAAAGTATCCAGAGTACCGGGCAGATCACAAAGGCCATGAAGCTGGTTTCCACTGTCAAGTTGCAGAAGGCGAAATCGCGCGCAGAGAATTCCCTGCCGTATTTCAACTATATGTATCAGACAGTCAGCTCCATGTTAAAAAAGTCCGCTACCTTGTCACATCCTTATCTGAATGCTGGTTCCTCCCCGAAGAAGGCGATTATCGTGATTACTTCGAACCGCGGACTGGCGGGCGGATATAATTCCAATATTATCAAGCTGGTAACGGGCAGTGGCATTGCGAAGGAGGATGCGGTGATCTATGCAGTCGGGCGCAAGGGCAGGGATGCACTTGCAAGACGCGGCTACGAAATCAAGGCAGATTACTCCGAGGTGATAAATGAGCCGATGTTTAAGGACGCAGTTGATATTGGGCGCGAGGTGCTTGAAGCGTTTGCATCCGGCGAATTCGGCGAAATTTATATTGCGTACACCGTATTTAAAAATACCGTCGTGCATATCCCGACATTTTTAAAGCTTTTGCCGGTGCAGACCTTAAAAGAGGAGGAAGACAGCGACGATCTGACGCTGATGAATTATGAGCCTGCGGCGGAGGAGGCATTAAACCTGATTATTCCGAAATATATCAACAGCCTGATTTACGGGGCATTAATACAGGCATTAGCAAGTGAGAACGGTGCCCGTATGCAGGCGATGGATGCGGCGACGAGCAATGCGGACGAGATGATTTCTGATCTGTCCCTGCTCTATAACAGGGCGCGTCAAAGTTCCATCACGCAGGAGCTTACCGAGATTATCGCCGGGGCGAACGCGATTGGTTAATGTTGTAAAAGAGAAAAGGAGTGACAAAAAATTGGCACAGAGCAAAATTGGTAAGATCACTCAGATTATCGGTGCAGTCCTCGACGTTAAATTTTCGGAGGGGAACCTTCCGGAGATTAACGAAGCGATTAAAATACAGAACCATGACAAAGAGCTGATCGTGGAGGTAGCACAGCATCTGGGGGATGATACAGTGCGCTGTATCGCCATGGGGCCGACGGACGGCCTTGTGCGCGGTATGGACGCGGAGGCGACAGGCGCGCCGATTTCCGTTCCGGTAGGGGAACACACGCTTGGACGTATGTTTAATGTACTGGGAAATCCCATCGATGAGAAACCAGCTCCGACGGGCGTGGAATATATGCCGATTCACCGCAAGCCGCCGAAATTTGAAGAGCAGTCTACGGAGACCGAGATCTTGGAAACCGGAATTAAGGTAATCGACTTGCTCTGCCCGTACCAGAGGGGTGGAAAGATCGGTCTCTTTGGTGGCGCGGGTGTGGGAAAGACCGTATTGATCCAGGAACTGATCACAAATATCGCGACCGAGCACAATGGCTATTCCGTGTTTACCGGTGTTGGTGAACGCACCCGTGAGGGAAATGACCTGTACTATGAAATGATAGAGTCCGGCGTTATCGATAAGACCACGATGGTGTTCGGTCAGATGAACGAGCCGCCGGGAGCCAGAATGAGAGTGGGACTTACCGGGCTTACCATGGCAGAATATTTCCGCGATAAATCTGGCAAAGATGTACTTTTATTTATTGACAATATTTTCCGTTTCACGCAGGCAGGTTCTGAGGTATCCGCGCTGCTTGGTCGTATGCCAAGTGCTGTGGGGTATCAGCCGACCTTGCAGACTGAGATGGGTGCCCTGCAGGAGCGCATTACTTCCACAAAGAATGGTTCCATCACTTCGGTGCAGGCGGTATATGTGCCGGCGGATGACTACACTGACCCAGCTCCGGCGACGACATTTGCACATCTGGATGCGACGACAGCACTGTCGCGCTCGATTGTGGAACTTGGAATCTACCCAGCGGTTGACCCGCTTGAATCAACTTCGCGCATCCTTGATCCGCGTGTAGTCGGCGAGGATCATTACAAGGTGGCACGCGGCGTGCAGGAAATTTTGCAGCGCTATAAAGAACTCCAGGATATCATTGCAATTCTCGGTATGGATGAGCTTTCCGAGGACGAGAAGATGCTTGTATCCCGCGCGAGAAAAGTGCAGCGTTTCCTCTCTCAGCCGTTCCATGTGGCGGAGCAGTTTACCGGTCTTCCAGGCCGCTATGTCCCGGTGCAGGAAACCATTCAGGGCTTTAAGGAGATTCTGGAGGGCAAGCACGACGATGTTCCGGAAAGTTATTTCTTAAATGCGGGGAATATTGATGATGTCATTGCCAGAACAAAGAACAAATAAGGAGTGGAGTAAATGGCAGAGACAGGCAGGTATTTTAAATTGCAGGTGATTGCTCCCGACCGAGTGTTCTTGGAAGAGGATGCGGAGATGGTCGAACTTACGACCACCGAGGGTGAGATCGGTGTATTAAAAGACCATATCCCGCTGACGGCAATTGTAGCACCGGGAATTCTTCGCATCAAGAAGGACGGACAGCAGAAGGAGGCCGCACTCCATGAGGGTTTCCTTGAGATCTTGCCGGACAAAGTGGTGATTCTTGCGGAGTCCTGCGAATGGCCGGAAGAGATCGATATCAACCGTGCGAACGAGGCGAAAATCCGCGCAGAGCGTCGCCTAAAGGGTGCGGATGCAGAGATAAATGAAACGCGGGCGGAACTCGCGCTGCGCAGATCATTAGTGCGTCTAAGTCTGGCGGAAAAACAGAGAGTATAATTTATGCTTATGGTATTTTGAAATAAGTATAAACCTCCATTTTCTGGTAATAATCCTTACCAGAATGGAGGTTTTTTTTATGGGAAGACGAAACTGGAAAATGCATAGGCAGGCACTGCAGGAGCGAAGACAGGCGTTGCAGGAGCGGGGCGCGGAAGATGAGGATTTGGCATTGATGGAGCAGACATCCGACGGGGCGCAGTCTTTTTTGGGGATGCTGCGGCAGGAATGGGGCAATTTTTGGAAATTTGTGGATGGCAGCCTCAAGATGAAAATTATTTTGGTACTCTGCGCACTGCTCTTGATTGGAACGGTGACAAAAATCATTTCTGACCGTGTTTTGTATCGGCAGATGGATATTGTGGATGCATTTGCCGCTTCCGATATGGGTTGTGTGGAGAGCAGATTGCAGATTACCGCAGATTATGGAACGGCATTTTTGACAGAACACGACAAGCAAGCACTGCTCGGTTATCTTGCGGATGCGATCGGCGTGCGTATGGACGCGGAAATTGAATCCAGGGAGACAGAGGTCAGTCAGATTTATTCTTATACCAAGCAGGCACGCCAGGCGGCGACAACCATTAAGGCAATCACTTTGCGCGAGGATACCTCCCGCACCTACCTCTATGTGGAGTTGGAGATCTATCAGGATACAGAATATGATATATTAAACTACAGGGATATTATTTTGGATACGTTAAAGGAGATGGGCGTAAAACAGGCAGAAACTACCTTGCAGCTACTTGGCGCGTATCCGGGCAAGCTTCCGATCTCGGAGTGGGATAAACTTGCAAATACCATGATTAAGAATCTTTCCGGAAAAGTGATCTACGAGAACCGCGACGAGGAATTATATACAATTTATGCCTATTCCAATCTGCTTTCCGAATATATTACGGTGGAGAACAAGAAAATCAATATGCAGGTTGCGATGCGCTATGAAGCGGACAATGACAGAACAGTACTGTATCTGGCAACGCCAATTATTCGGGGGGATTGGTAAAACAGCGGCGGCAAAAGCTGCCGCTGTTTTTTGTGTACATAGAAAATTATTTGCTGGTGCAGTCCGCCTGCTCTTCCCAACTTCCCTTTGTAAAAGTTTCATCCACCATATCGCAAATTCCTGCCAACAGCATAATAATTCCCTGTACCTTGTGCGGCTGCACAATATAAATTCCCTTGCCAGAGTGTTCTTCCTCCGCAATGAGATCAGCGGCTAAAAGCGGTTTCATATGGTGGTAGACCTGCCCCGTGGAATTTAGCTTGCACACCTCAACCAGTTCTGCCACAGTTCGCGGTTTTTTTAAGAGCGCGAGCAATATGTTTAAACGGTCACTGTTCCCAATGCAGTTTAGTACCTTCTCTGCCGTGTGATTCTCAATCAGGGTCAAAAGCCCATCCGTGTCAACATAATGACGAATCCAGTTTGACTGTCGTCCGCCGGAAGCGAACACTCCCATATAGTCGATGAGCCCTGTGTATTCTTTTTCGTTTGCATACTCGCAGAGTTCTTCCATCTGTCGGCTCAGCTCAGGGATCGGATGCATATTGGATAGTACCTCAATCTTGCCCCTTTCTGGCAGGTCCTCAGATTCTGCTGTCTTTTGTTTCTTTGCAAAAGGAGCCTCTTTTCTGTCCGCTGCGTTTGTATTTCCACACATAAATTCCTGCAAAAGCTCCCTGATCTTTGAGATTTCCTTTTGTAATCCGTCAATCTCCGCTCCGTAATCTCTCTCCATAAAAACTTCCCTTCTCCTTCCGCTTAAATGTGAAAGGCAAAAACATTCTTTGATTAAGCTGCTACGGTATATCGTAATTACAAAATACCATATTTTTAAAATTTTGTCAATACGTAATTTCAAATTTACGTAATCTTAAATTCTGAAGGTTTTTATTAAAAAAGGTTGGACTTCCTATTTTTCCTCCACCCCTATTTGGGTCGCCATTACATCTTGCTTATTTCTCAGCTCTGATCTTTAAATATTCAAAAGACTTATCAAAGTCAGTATGATAAACACTTGTAATATAAAAAGAATTGTGTTACTATAAATAAGAAAGAAATTAAACATAATTGATATTTTAAGTTTAAATATGATGGATTAGAAGATTAAAATAAAGATCTAATAAATAATTTTAACGTAATGATTTTAATGCAAAAAAGTTTAGTACATTAAAATTTTAACTTGTGAAATTTAAGTTACAGAGGTTTGAATTATGAGAGGAGGGAAGCAAAATGCTTAAAAAGGTAATTGAAAGAGAGATGCGAGAGCAGAACATTGATAGAACTATCCTGTTTGATGGAATCTGCACAGAAGAAGAATTTTTTCTCTGGGAGCAGGATGAAGAGCCGAGTCTTTGGCTTATGCAGATCTATGCGATCAGCCAGAGACTTGGAAAATCTGTGGATAAATATGATGTGGTAGTGGACGAAGAAGAATTTTTGTTGGCACTGCGCCGCAATAAGATAGCTCTGTTGGTGCGCAGGGGAAAGCTCAAAGAGGCGGAGGAGGCAATTGAAGAATATAAAAAATTTTTACATAGAATAGAAAAAATAGTACGCGAGGAAGGAGAAGCTAGTTGCGGCAGACGAAAGGAAAATATATCATGTGGCAGTAGTGCAGGATTGCTTAGAGGGGAGTGGGCACTGCATCGGCAATTTCTGGCACTAGAGCGGGCGGAGATTGCAAGGAGGCGGGGAGTATCCTATCCGGAACAGCTTGAAATTATTCTCTGCGGTCTGGAACAAACTATTCCAAAGACCGTCTGGGAGAAGCATAGGGGACGCGCCCTGCCAAGCCATAAGTGGTTTGTGACAAGAAGACTGCACTTGATGGAGCAGTTTTTGCTATCTCGTTTTATCCGGGTATATGAATGTATGGGGCAGGGAAGAGAGAGGGGGGAGGAAGCATTTTTATGGTATCATGAACTCGCATCCTACCTTCTGACAACAGCGAAAGATCGCGCGGATGTGACAAAGCTTCATCCGCTTTTATGTTATCGTATGGCGGAGAATAGATTACATAGGATATTTAGAAAAAATATATGGTGGGAGAAGGATACAAGGGGGGAGATGATTACCTTTGTGGAAAAGGGTGTGGAGGAAGTGGAGGAATTTCAGTATGCAGAAGAGTATATGCAAACATTAAAATTCTTAACGGAGGGATTAACTGAACTTAGTCTAGCACAAAAACAGTTTCCGCTGTTTCGAAAAATGGAAAAACTGCGTCTCGCGCTATTACAGAGAATACCATTGTTTGGAGAGCATACGATGGAAGAAAATACTTGGCATGTGCTTGAGAGGGCATGGGAGGGATTGTGCAGGGTGGTTTGGGAGAAGGAGAACAATGAAAATTTGGCGGCGGAGGCGGCGATTGCAAAAGAGATGGACAATGAGACAATGCTAAGTGGAGCAGGTATCAGGATGGAGGAGGGAGCGGGCAGAAACAAGGAAATAATAAAATATGGGGGAATGGCGCATACCGAGCATATGCTGCAGGGGGATATTGTAAATAAAGAATATATAAGATATAAAACTTTTCTCAATGCAAAAAATTTTGATGTGGATTATACAGAGAGAAGTGTACATAATTTTCGTGAGCTTTTGGGGCGGCGTATGCAGATGCATGATTGGGATGTCTGTGAACTTGGGGATGAGATCTATGCTGATCCAAAGAAATCCCTTCTTCCTATTTTAAAAGGCAAGGCGAAGCCAAAGCCAAAAAAGCGCAAAGCTTTACAGGAACGTCTGGGGATAAGCCTAAAGAAATTTGATCCGGGATTTCTTACCTTAGATAACGCGGAGTATAAAAAATATGCACGTATGATGAGGGCATATAACGAGGGGAGATTTAACGAAGGGCAGAAATTTTTGGATGAACTCGAAGAGAAGATAGATTGGAATTATATGACCAATGAACAGTTGGGGATCTATTGGGACGCACTTTTTTCGTGGAAAGAAGGGAAAATCACAGAGGAGGAAAAGAATCAGGAGATGTGGAAAATACTGGAGTATTCAGGGGTAAAAAGAGAAAAATTTATGGAAGTTGGAGCTGATTTGACAAAAACAGAGGCGAGAGCATTAACAGAGATTGCCTGGAACCGGGAGGGGGAAGAACTTCTATTTTTGCAGCAAGTACTTAAACGGCAGGAAGAATATCTGGAGGAAACAGGTAAGATGGGTCTCTATCCGGAATACTATATCAAGATATTATACTGTCTAAGCAGTATAGCGCGGGAGGCAGGAAGTCTGGATGAGGCGGAGTATTATGTGGATAAGGGATTATATGCGGTGTATGAGATGAATTTGTATGTACAGTGGAGTGCGTTTTTATTTGCCAAGTTTCGGATTGTTGAGGACAGGAAGAAAAGGAAAATGGAGGAAGAAGATTTTGAATATATCCGCCAGGCATATGCTGTGGAGAAATTATTTGAGAAGAGCAGCTTCGGCTGCAAAATGATAGAAAAATATTTAAAGAAACATTATAAACAGAATATCCTGGCAGATATAAGTGGAAAAATGTAGTTCATTCTTCAATGATAACTTCACTTTTGTTTGGCGGAGGATCTTCTTCGGATAATGTACTGCATCCGTTGTCCTGGCGGAAAGTCGAAACCAACATCACTAAAATCAGAATAATGCTGTATAGATTCTTCCGATATTTCATGGGCATTTTTCTCCTTTCTGATATTCTTGTCTCGCAATATAGCATAAATTTCGACATTGCGCAAGAAAAATGGTTGCCCCAAAATGCCAAAAACCGCAAACCATTTTTCTTGCGCAGAATTTTAAAAAGTGATATAGTGGATGCAAGTTTAAGCAGATGAGGTTTGAAAATGACAGCCTAATAATAATTGATATATAGTTTAATAGATATACCATAATGTTTTTGCTCAGTTCAAACAGTTTCCTACTTATAAATTACAAGAAAAGCGGAAAGACAAGTAAATATAGATATAGGAGCTGTTTGTCTGATACACTCCCTCCTTGGCAGGAAAACAAAAATATTTGCTCCAATCCTGCAGGGAGGGAGTGTTTTTATTTGTTAAAAATTGTAAATCTGTAAAATTGCAAAGAGATTATAGTAAAGCGGGTTAAGGAAAATTTTGGAAACTATTCGCGAAAAATGGTTTGCGGTTTTGGCAATTTTGGGGCGACCATTTTTCTTGCAGGAAATTTTGCGATATGCTATCATGTGGGTAAGCTTAGGCGGATGGGAATTCTCAAAGGAAACTTGTAAACCTATTTTCAACGAGGGAATATCAATAAATACGGTAGAAAAACAGATTTTTCCATATTGTTGATAAACCGGAAAACAAATTTTAGGAGGGCTGTCTATGAAACACAAGAAAGTTGTATCTGTTTTAGTGCTTATCTGTATGATGAGTGTTTTTCTTTCTGCACCTTGGCAAGTGGAAGCGGCAGAAGAGAATGTTTCCGGAAACGTTTTCGGAGATGCCCAGAGCGAGGAGGAACCAGAAGACATTGCCCTGTGGAAGCAAAAGATAAAGATGCAGGAAGAAGCAACGGAGGCATATTCTGAATTAAGATCACTGTTTGGCGTATCGGAGTCCGGTGAGGATGTGTTTCCTGATGATTATGCGGGTGCATGGATTGAAGACAATGATCTTATTGTCGGGCTTACCTCTCTTGAATCAGTGGAAAAATACGATGTTGTCTTGAGTGAATTCGACTGCGTTCAATATGTTGAAATGGAATATTCCTTAAATGAATTGTATGAACTGCGTGATGAGATGTACGAGCAAGTTAAGGATGATATTGACATCAGCTGCTTTTATGTCCATGTTGCAGGGAATAATATTGTCTATGAAGTATTAGAGCCAGTGGGGATGGCAGAACAAAAATTGGAGAGTAAGTTAAACACTCTGCAAGCAAGTGTAATGACAAATAGTAATGTGAATGTGGTAACGGAAGATTTGTTTGTTATTGCTGAAGGCGGTGAAGTTATTAAACAAACCGATGTGTATGGTGGTTCACAATTTGAGGTAACAGCTGGTTCTGCTTCCGTTGGAATCTGTGGAACCATACATTCAGGGCAACTTGATTATCCGGGATTTGTTGCCTGTGGACATGGCACTACAGTAACCGGTGAGGGTGCAAAGGTGTATATGGATGGAGAACTCTATGGAATCACCTTTATAAGTAAGTATTATAATAATTGTTATGGCGACTGGGCAGCTGTTCAGAAAACATCGGATAATTTTACACAGACAAATAAAGTAGGTGGACCATCCTTTGATCCTATTCGTAAGATAACAGGAACGAAAGACGAAGTGGCACCGGGCACTTTTATTATGAAATATGGATTTAAGGGAGGATATTGTACAGGAACTGTTACAGAAAATAATATAACCTTTATTGATGAAATTAGAATTACGGGAATCTCCCAAGTATCGTTAATTTCGGGAACATCATTAGGAGGTGATAGTGGCGGACCATATTATATTCATAATGGTATGGGGGGTTATAATTTTATAGGCGTTCATCATGGGGTAAACCCCAAAGATAATAGTATAATTTATTTTACTCCATATAAATGTTTTAAAGCACATTTTACCCCTGATACAAATTAGAGATTATAATGTTATTGTAGACTGGAATGTACTTGGCATTCTAGCCTACTTATGATGTTTGGCAGAGGGGAGAGAAAAATGAAAGAGAGTCAGGGAAAAATAATGCTTAGAAAGAAATATATAATTGCGTTATTGTTTTGTGTTCTTGCTATATTTGTAGTAGTTCTGATTTTATCCAAAAAGAATTCAAAGGAAAGTGATATTGTGGCAATTCATGTTCAGGAGCAGGGTTCGGATGATATTTTTACATCGGAGGATGATGGTTTATCTTGGATAGATGGAAATGTTCCTGAGTTTTTTATGACAACACAGAAAAAAGAAATCCGCCGAAATGAAGAGAAAACCACAGTTACGATTCAAAATAAAAGTGATGATGTTGTGATATACGAAAAGGCATTTTATTTGTATAAATGGTCGAAAAATACATGGGTACCTTATGAGCCATCAGAGGATAATTGGGCTTTTACTCAATGGGCGTATTTGCTTCAGCCAAATTCTTCTTGTGATATGGAATGTAATTTACAACATTATGAATTCAAGCGCGGAAAATACTTGTTGAAAAAAAGTGTTTGTCGAGAAAATGAAGATATCTATTGGGATTTAAGTGTGGAGTTTGTAGTAAAATAGGAGTTTTGATAGACAGAATTACTTGATAAATATTTGATGAATATACTAAAATATTTTTTGCTCGGAGCAAGCCGTTTCCTACTTATAAATTACGGGAAGAGCGGAAAGAGAAGTAAATATAGATATAGGGGCTGTTTGTCTGATCCTCTCCCCCTTGGCAGGAAAATAAAAATATTTGCTTCTATCCTGCGGAGAGGAAAAGTTTCTATTTTTCTTGCAGAAAATTTTGTAATATAGTATAAATAAGATATTTGACAGAGGGGAGAGAAAAATGAAAGAGAGTCAGGGAAAAGCAATGCTTAGAAAGAAATATATAATCGCGTTATTGTTTTGTGTTCTTGCTATATTTGTAGTAGTTTTAATTTTATCCAAAAAGAATTCAAAGGAAAGTGATATTGTGGCAATTCATGTTCAGGAGCAGGGTTCGGATGATATTTTTACATCGGAGGATGATGGTTTATCTTGGATAGATGGAAATGTTCCTGAGTTTTTTATGACAACACAGAAAAAAGAAATCCGCCGAAATGAAGAGAAAACCACAGTTACGATTCAAAATAAAAGTGATGATGTTGTGATATACGAAAAGGCATTTTATTTGTATAAATGGTCGAAAAATACATGGGTACCTTATGAGCCATCAGAGGATAATTGGGCTTTTACTCAATGGGCGTATTTGCTTCAGCCAAATTCTTCTTGTGATATGGAATGTAATTTACAACATTATGAATTCAAGCGCGGAAAATACTTGTTGAAAAAAAGTGTTTGTCGAGAAAATGAAGATATCTATTGGGATTTAAGTGTGGAGTTTGTAGTAAAATAGGAGTTTTGGTAAATATAAGCAAAATTTATAAACTTGCCAAATATTCGGGTCAAATATTGTTTTTCAGAATAAACCATAGCAGAGAAGAGCTGGACAAGCCATATGTTTGATTGAGAAAGTATACATATAAGGGTGAGCAATATGTCGATAGAGAATCCATATGAATATCTTCTGGGGAGGAAACCGGATAAAAAATATACATTAAGTTCCTGCAGTCCTCCCCTTGATTTTGACGGCTATGTAATTGATGATCACAACGCCTGCGCTGTCTGTGCAGTCGCTGCCGTAATAACCTACCATTTAAAACCATTGGACGGACTCGATTTTGCTGTCCGCCTCAGGCAGTGCAAGGAAATTGCAGTTTCAAAAGGTTATGGAAACATAGACAATTATTATCTTAATATTTTAAAATATAAGCCTTTTTCCAGGGAATGCCTTGCACTTTACAATACTGCATTGCGTTCTGACAGCGATTTGCTTTTTCCGTGGAGAACTGTCTGCCGCCAGATCAATGCAAAATGTCCAGCATTAATTAATATTTGGAAAGAGGCGGGGAGTGGATATCATGATCATACCGTTGTGGCTTATGGCTGGTGTACTTATGTGGATGATTCGCAAAAAGAGTATCGTTTTTATAAAGTCCGGGACGGATATGATAAAGAAGCTATCCGCTATGTTGATGTGGGAAGGTTAGGGCTGTATTATATTACAAAGATTTTTTCAATATAACCCATTGTCCCCCTTTGGCAGGACCCTGACGCTTAATCATACGCTTCTCTTTTAGGGATTTAATTGCCCGTTCAAGAGAAGCCTTTGAAAGACCAAGTTCCTTTACCATCTTTGCAACTGAAATGGAAGGTTCTTTTTCGATCGCTGTTAGGATAAGTTGCTCGTTTTTGGTAATGGTTTTGTTTTCTCCCTCATTTTCTCCCTCATTTTCTCCCTCATTTTCTCCCTCATTTTGAGGGAGAAAATAGGGATGAATCAGTAGTGTGCTAGAAAAAGAGAGTCGTTCGGGATCGGTTTCAAAAATTGGTTTAGGTGATCCGTTCCGTTTTAGTGCATTTAGTATTTTTTGGAAGCCTGTATTACGCCCCTCCGTCAAATGCATTTCCTTTAAAAATTCGCCGATGCGCCGATTTCGGTAGCGTCTGTTAAATACATGGTAGGTCTTAAGTCCCTGTTCTGTGATGGAGCGGTCAGCACCCGGATGACTGACAATCTCAATTCGGTCGGGGAGAACACGGACTTCAATCGGCTCGCGGACATCATAACCCTTATGATAAACTGCATTGCAAAGACTTTCTTCGATTGCTGCGTATGGGTAATTGAAAAAACGATCGGCTTCTGCTTTGTCAGGAAATTTAATTACCTGTTCCTGAATCACACTGTTTTGGATATATTGCAGTGCTTCACGAAGCTGCTGATGCAGAGGTCCCCGAAAGGTATTTTCGATAATCCGGTTTCCCCCCAGACCCTCCGGAAACTGAACAACATCAATTTGGGCATAGGGGAAAAAACGTTCCGGTGCTAAACTGAAGAACATTAAACCAACATTTTTGGGTTTTATATATTCAGGCAGGGAATTGACAATATTCATATTTCGGCATAGTTCTGTAAAATCCATATGCCCGGAAACTTCATATAAAGAACTGCCGATTTCCTTAAGATAGGACTGAATCAGAGTAATATTCAGATCGGTCAGTTCGGCTTCATGGTTGATACGGTCATCAAATGGCACATTGTTG
Organism: uncultured Lachnospiraceae bacterium; assembly: GCA_910577165.1. Taxonomy (GTDB): domain Bacteria; phylum Bacillota; class Clostridia; order Lachnospirales; family Lachnospiraceae; genus RGIG4057. The sequence continues at coordinate 63,019 of CAJTLX010000001.1, read as the reverse complement.
GCGAGATTATATAAATCGCGTTTTTCTTCTCCTGAAGGAACAATGGTGCTGGACATTTTGCGGATATAGTAGACGCGTCCTTTTTCGTCTTTTGCCATGGATTTTGGTGAAGAGTAGGGGCGCAAATATCCACCGGGTGCCCAGATTACAATAAATTTTTTTTCTTCGTAGTCAACCACCTCAACAATCGGAAGATATTCTGGTTGAATTTGTTTGCATTTATTTAGCATATCTTTTAGGTATCCATCGATTTTTTCCGGGGGAATGCCAAGAAGAGGGTATTCTGGACGACCATTTTTTTCTTTTATTCCAATTATAATATAGCCGCCACCCCAGTTGTCAATATCATTTGCAAATGCGCAGATTGTTTTTAGGGAAGCCTCAGCATTCCATGTTTCTTTAAACTCGATTCTAGCCCACTCTACGACATTTCCTGAGAGCAGGGTCTTTATATTAGTTGGAACAGGCATTGCTTGTTACCTCGCTTTTAAATTTTATGGTTTGTACTTTTTATTATATTCTCAAAAAGAGATAATATCAAGACAATTCCGGAAACATTTTATCTCTAATTTTTCCTGCAAAGAATGTTAAAATAAAGAAGCTGGAGCAGAAAAATTTTTCCCTGCTCCAGCTTTTTTTGTTAAGACCTATATTCTTCCTTTATTTTTTACTACTATTTTTCTTTCCCTTACTTACAATTACAAACCCTGCTGCCGCTGCCATTACAATAACTGCGATAATGCTTACAATCAAAAATACATTGCTGTTCCCGGCAGAATTCCCGTCCTGCGCAAGCACCATTGCGGAGATCCCTTCCACAGTTACCTTGCCATTCTTAATGGTCTTTAGCACTTCAGTTCCAGCTTTCTCCCCGTTAATGTAGACATTCCATTTTCCCTCCGGAAGTGTAAGTTCCGCCGCGTCCTTATTTGCATTGAAAATTACATAGAGCGCGTTCGCTGTCTCGCCGTTTACACCGCCGTTAATATGAAATGCCACAACATTTGCCGGCAGATCCTTTGCCGGGACAATGCTGCTTCGCACATCCGCGGCATTGGTTAAGCGCAGTGCCCCATGTGCCTTGCGGAATTCAATCAGTCCCTTGTAGTATTCGTATACCTGCTTATATTCTTCATTTGCCAAATTTTCCCAAATAAGCTGATTGATCTTGTCACCGGAATTGTAGCTGTTATGGTCAAAGCTTCCGTCCGCCTTTACCTTGGTGCGCAGCATTTCCTCGCCTGCCTGCATAAACGGGATACCTTCGGAGGTCAGGTAAATTGCCGCGGAGAGATTGTTCATCTTAATTTGATTTGCTCTGCTCTCATCCGGTGTGGAAACTGCAATGCGGTCAATCAGGGTCATATTGTCATGACAGGAAGCATAATTAACCGTCTGTGCTGGCGTAGTACACCAATCCGGGGAAAGTCCCATAAAACATTTCTCAAGTTTTGCCTCAAGTCCCTGCGCACCGGAAACATAGCCGATCCCTTCGTCGAAGACGCTTCCCTTTAACAGGTCGCGGATGGTATCACAAAAATAGGCAAAGCCCGGTGTCTGTGTGGAATTTACCTGTGTTGCCATGGTGTAGCCAGGTTTTGTTACTTCTGTGTTCATCGTCCAGCCCTCGCCATAAAATACGACATTTGGGTGATCTTTGTGAACTTCCTCAACAATCGCATTGACGGTTTCCGTATCCAAAAGTCCGACAAGGTCAAAACGGAACCCGTCGATATGGTATTCGTCCGCCCAGTATTTTACCGAATCCACAATATATTTTTTTACCATTGAACGCTCGGAGGCCGTATCATTTCCGCAGCCGGAGCCATTGGAGTACACGCCATCTTCGGTGATGCGGGAAAAATACATCGGCACAATCTTATTAAAGCAGAATTCCCCGGCATTCTGCACATGGTTGTAAACCACGTCCATAATCACACTGATGCCGTTGGTGTGCAGTGCCTGAACCATCTGCTTCATTTCTTTTACGCGGACTTCGCCGTGTGATGGATCAGTGGAGTAGGAACCCTCCGGCACATTGTAATTGACCGGATCATAACCCCAGTTAAATTGCTCGGCATAGATATTGCCCTCATCCACGGAACCGAAATCATAGATCGGAAGCAAATGCACATGGGTCACACCGAGTTCTTTGATATGGTCAAGACCAGTTGCAACGCCGGACGGGGACTTTGTGCCGGTCTCGGTAAGTCCAAGGAATTTCCCCTTATTTGTAATGCCGGAATCCTCGCTGGTGGATAAGTCGCGGACATGTAATTCATAGATAATTGCATCGTTAAAATTTTTATCCGCATTTGGGTCGGAATCCTTATCCCACCCTTCCGGATTTGTTGTGGAAAGATCAATAACCATCGCGCGGTTGCCGTTTAAGCCCGTTGTTCTTGCATACGGGTCACACGCCTCATTTACCTTGCCGCCGACTTCCACGCGGTAAGTATAATAAGTACCATTTAAATCCCCGGACTTCTCCGCGATCCAGGTGCCATTTACATCCGATTTCATCTCAATCTGCTCGATCAGATCGGAAACGCCCGCCGTGCCGCCGGAATAGAGATTGAGTTTTACAGAGTCCGCCGTCGGTGCCCAGACGCGGAAGGAAGTCTTCTCCTTTGTGTAGGTCGCGCCGAGGTCGTTCCCGGTGTAGGTATATGCTTCCTCAAATTTTGGGGTGGAGAAAAGAATCGGCATTACCACATTGTATTCTAAGCCGTCACAAGTAATCTTATAGCTTTTGGACGAATTGAGTTCCTCCGCCAATACGATATGATATTCTGTGTCGGAAGCTGCCTCCACCTTCTCGATGGCCACCGTGCCATTTGGTCCTGTTATCGTAAAATAGCTGTTTAGATCCTCTTCTAATTTTCCGGTAAAGGTCGCAACAATCGTTTTCTCCCCATCAAAGCGTGCCTTTGAGAGTCTTACGCCGATCACTGCGTCGTCGCCGTATTCTTTTGTGTAGCCTTCCACGCCGGATTCCACATAGATATGTACTGTACCGGAAACCATTTCCGCAATATCAATAAACTGATCCGCGTCGACATCCTTTGCCCAGTCCTGTGTGCGGACAATAAAGCCCACGCTGGTAACACCCGGCGCGACGGTAAGCGTTGCGACCATCTCGCCATTTTCTTCTGCAAATGCGTAGTCCGCACCGTCCATTCCTGCTGCCCATGTCCAGACCGTCCACCCATCATAACTGTTGTCCGGGCGATGATAGTGCAGTTTTAGGATCAGTTCCTCCGCTGCGTTCGCTACGGTAAAACCGCTTACAGGAATGTAGGAAAGCAGCATAAAGAGCATTGCAAAAAATGCAATCATACGTTTTTTCATCAGTTTGTAACCCCCTTTTTATTTTTGATGTTTTGATTATAACTGATATCAACAATAAATTCAAGGGGATTTTGAGAAAATTTTCGATTTTTTTCGAAAATTTTGTGGATATAATCCGAAAACGTTTTCTTTGAACAGGCATTTTTTTAAATAATTTAATATTTTTGCCGCTTTATATTTTGTTATATTCCGGTTTTTTCTGTTTAATTTTGGGATAAGTTTTGATTGTAATAAGGGGCATAATACATTATAATGGATCTTGATAAAAATAAGGTACAAAAGGATAAAAATTTAGCTATTTTTTGTTGAAAAATTGTGCGTGGCATGGAGGAAAAGTATGAATATGTTGGATATTATCGGTCCGGTTATGGTTGGACCGTCAAGTTCGCACACAGCGGGGGCAGTTAAGATTGGCTATATATCAAGAAAACTGATGGGTGAGGAGATTACAGTGGCAAAAATTCATTTGTACGGCTCGTTTTTAGCTACGGGAAAGGGACATGGCACAGATAAGGCATTGGTGGCGGGGCTGCTTGGACTTTATGTGGATGATATTCGAATCCCGCAGAGTTTCGAACTTGCGCACGAGTGCGGGATGGAATTTGTTGTGGATGGGATTGAATTGATTGACGCTCACCCAAATTCAGTTAAACTGGAATTAACCGGGAAATCGGGGCGTGAACTTGAGATCGTAGCGGCATCCGTTGGAGGCGGACAAGTACGGATCTGTGAAATTAACGGGCTGACCGCAAATTTTAGCGGCGATTATCCGACACTGATTGTACACAACCAGGATCAGCCGGGGCATTTGACGGAGGTTACTTCCATGCTGGCGCACAAGTCGATCAATATCGCAACCTTGCAGCTTTACCGGGACGAGCGGGGCGGCAATGCGGTGATGGTATTGGAATGCGACCAGGAGGTGCCGGAGGAATCCATCCGATGGCTTGCCCATCTGGAGGGGATCAATAAGGTGACTTATCTCAGTTTAAAATAAGGATTTGGAAATTATTGTAAGAAAATAATGGTAAAGAGAAGTATATTAGTAAGAAATAAACAAAGAAAACACGGTGATTTGCTGTGAAAAGAAATAAGGATATATTTTGAGGAAGGATATTATTTATGTATAAATCAATGGAAGAAATTTTGCGCCGGACCAGAGTGGAAAACCGCCCGTTCTGGGAGGTTGTTTTGTTGGAGGACTGCAAGGAGAGGGATGTTACCCGCGAGGACTCTTTTACAACGCTTGCAGGGATGTATCGCGCGATGAGGGAGGCGGATTCTGCCTACGACGGGGAATTATTTTCTGCGAGTGGGCTTTCCGGCGGCGATGGGGAAAAATTGAGGAGGGCAGTGCAAAAGGGCGGAATGCTCTGCGGCAATCTGATCGGGACAGTGATGGAAAAGGCGGTCAAGATGGGGGAGTCGAACGCGTGCATGAAGCGGATTGTTGCCGCGCCGACAGCGGGAGCCTGCGGTGTGCTGCCCGCTGTATTTTTAACTCTTGAGGAGGAGAGAAAATTTCCGGAGGAGAAGATGGTGGAGGCACTGTATGTGGCGGTTGGAATTGGCGGGGTGATCGCAACGCGTGCGTTTATCGCAGGAGCCTCCGGCGGCTGCCAGGCAGAGATTGGTTCCGCTTCTGCAATGGCGGCGGGCGGCGTGGCATACCTGATGGGCGGGGACGGGGAGGAGATCGTTCACGCGGCGGCAATGGCGATGAAAAATCTCCTTGGATTAGCCTGTGACCCGGTGGCGGGTCTGGTGGAAGTACCCTGTGTTAAACGAAATGTGATCGGTGCGGTGAACGCGCTGACTTCGGCAGACATGGCGATGGCGGGGATAAGGAGCAAGATCCCGCCGGACGAGGTGATTGACGCGATGCGAAATATTGGGATCGCACTGCCTTCCTGTGTGCGCGAAACCGGGCAGGGGGGACTTGCCGCCACGCGGACGGGGATGCGAATCAGAGAGGAATTGTTTGTAAAGAGATAAAAGCTAATAGAAATAATTTATCTTTCGCTATATAAAAAGAAACAGAAAGATATTGTTGAAAGATAAAATAGAATTTTTATTTATAATTAAATAGATAATCTGGGGGTTTGTATGGCAGTATTAGGAATTGATCTTGGAACAACAAATAGTTTGGCGGCGTACTGGCAGGATGGCAAAGTACATCTGATAACCGATGAACATGGCGAGACATTGTTTCCAAGTGTGGTTAGTTTTATTGAGAAGGAAGGGCTTGTGGCGGGCGATGAGGCGAAGGAGCGTATCTTAACGCACCGCGCGGACACAGCCTGCTCATTTAAGCGTTTTATGGGAACGGACAAACACTACCACTTAGGGGAGAAAAATTACACACCAATGGAACTCTCTGCCATGATCTTAGAACACATCCGAAAAAATGCTGAGTATTTTCTTTCAGAGGAGATTGAAGAAGCAATAATTACTGTCCCCGCATATTTTAATGATAAGCAGAGAAGTGACACAAAAAAAGCCGCAAAGATTGCGGGGCTTAATGTAGAGCGATTGATTAATGAGCCATCCGCAGCAGCACTTGCCTATCGCATGGAATGCGGGGAGAAGGACGCGACACTTCTAGTGTTTGATTTTGGCGGAGGGACGCTTGATCTGTCGTATGTCGAATGTTTTGACAATATTATTGAGATTGTCGCGGTTGCCGGGGACAATTATCTGGGTGGGGATGATATTGACCGGCTGATCGCGGAGTATTTTTGCAGGGAAAACAAAATTCAGCTTTCTACTGCGGAGTATGCGGCACTGATTCTTAATGCGGAGGCAGAAAAATGTCGGCTGAGTCAGGAGGGGGAAGCAGAGATAAGACTTAATGTCAGCGGAAAGGACTATCGTGCAAAGCTGACGGATGATATTCTTTTTGAGATCTGTATGCCGCTGTTTGAAAAAATTAAAAAATTATTTTTGCATATTTTAAAAGATGCGGGCGCGCGCATTTCCGATTTAACCGATCTGGTCATGGTGGGCGGCTCTTCAAGGCTTGGTGTGGTACAGCGGTTTTTAACGGAATTACTTGGCAAAAGGCCAGTTGTTCTTGGCGAGACGGACAAGGTGGTAGCGATGGGTGCGGGAGTGTATGCGGGGATTCGCACGCGCAGGGAAGATATTAGAGATATGCTTTTGACAGATGTCTGTCCATTTACGCTTGGCGTGGAAGTATGGCGCAAAAACAGCGATGAGAATGCCCTGCTGCCAATGATTGAGCGCAATTCCACCCTGCCCATGTCCACGCATGAACATCTTGTTACCGTACATGATTACCAGAGTGAGATTCGGGTCGGGATTTATCAGGGGGAAGAATACTACGCGAAGGATAATCTCTTTCTGGGAGAGGTTACCATTCCCGTCTATCCAAAACCTGCGGGGCAGGAGGGGGTGGATGTGTATTTTACCTATGATATCAATGGAATTTTGTATGTGGAAGTGGTAAATTCTCAGAATGTGCGCGAACATATTTTGCTTTCCGGTCAGGAGTTAAGTCTGGAGGAACTTGCAAGATACCAGCAGGAGATGAAGGAGTTGATGCTCCCGCCAATTTTGCGACAAGAAAATCAAGAACTTCTTGCGGAACTTGAAAAATATTATGAGAATAGCGTCGGGGTGCAACGCGAACAGATTGGCTGGTTTATCAACTGGTTTGTTGGCGGATTGCAAAGTAGGAGGCTCCATGTTGTGACAAGGGCGGTGGAAACTGCAAAGAGCCAGCTTGCAGCGTGGAAGGAGCAGGAGAGATGTGCTGAGGAAGAACTTTTTGACGGGGAATTAAAGCGGCAGTTTTTAGAAGGATGGGGGGAGGAAGAAGAAAATAGCAAAGAATGGATGGAAGACGAAGAGGATGATTTTAAGAAGGGGGAGGAAAAGGAATGAACAAAATTTGGGAGATGCTTGGCATAGCACCAACAAATGACAAAAGGGCGATCCGCACCGCATATTCCACCTTGGCAAAACAGTGCCATCCGGAGGAAGATCCGCAGGGATTTAAATTATTGCATGAGGCATATCAGGAAGCAATGGTGTATGCGGGGAAAGTGATAAATACTGCGAATTTTTCCAAGGAGAAAAATTTTTCCAAGGAGAAAAAGGAAGAAATAAATGGGGAAAACCGGATGGTTGAGCAAAGAGAAATACAGGGGAAAAAGCTTGAGTATGTGGATAAAATCGGAGAAAATGCAGTGGATATGGGGAATAAAGAAACAAAAAATACTGAGCAGGATAAAGAGAAGGAAAATACGGATAAGAAAAAATCCTTGGAATCAAAACTGGATAATGAGCAAAGAGAAAATAATGATTGGAAAGATTTTACAAAAACATCACCGGACAATCCAGAAACGGATGGCAGAGAACAATCCCCTTCCCTGCTTGATCGCCTTGCAAGGGCAAAGGAGGAGGAAATTTCAGAGAGTACGCGCTCCGGCGCGCTAATGAAATTTTCCGCTATTTTAAATGATCCGAAAAAATTCCGCAAAGCGGAGGCATGGAAAGCATTTTTCCTGTCAGAGGATTTTTTAAAGGAACAGTATAAGGAGAGTTTTGCTGATGGGATGATGAGGATTTTGGAGGGCTTTCACACCGAGGATAATTACAATTGCGTTCAGATGCCAAGCGGCTTTTTGATGGAACTTGCCATCGCCTATGCACTGGTTTTAAATTCCCGTCAGTCCGAGGAAAGGGCGGCGAATTTTTATGCCCGTGAGGTGGCGGCTTCTATCTGGAATATGCAAAAAACGCAGTACAGCCTTCCATTTGTCGCGCTTAACAAGCCGGAAAATCAGGTGCGTCTGCGCTCTTTTGCCGACTATATCCGTCTGCGGGATTACCACCGAAGAGGGCTTTTGACCGCGAAAAATCAGGAGGATTGGAAGGGGCTTTTGCACGGCGGGGTGATAAATTATCTGTATGAGCCAAAAGGCAAGGGCAGACATGAAATTTATCCGGGGAGCAGGAGTGTATGTCTGCTCGATCTATGTGTATTCTGGATTAGATATGAGGATGTGCCCGCCTGTGTTTTGGAATATATTTACAAAGACTATGGTCTGCGCGGCGCGGAACATACAAGTACGCGAAAGCTTTATGAGCCGTTGAAGCAGGCTATTCTCTCGCGGTATCCCAATATTGAGGAAGCTTTGTATGGCGAGGACGGCAAGGCGAAAATGATCAGTGAATGGTACCGACAGATGTCGCATATTATTTCGGATAATGAACGTTTTTATGAGGAATCGGAGGAAATAAGAGAGCGCGTTAAGGAATTGTTTGCCAGAGAAGAATGGGAAAAAATCCGCTATCTGCCGGAATTATTTAAAAAGATAGAATTGCAGATGTTTGGCCGTTCGGTAATGCCCGTTTCACTTGCAAAATATTTGATGGAGTATTTTTCGGATGAAGTAGGATTGCAAAATCAAGTGTGGGAGAGGGAAATCGCCGAGGTAATGACCGAGGAAATGATTCATTCCCTGTATTATAGCCGGATGCTTAGGGATATGCATGGGGATGTACCAAGGGTGATGCCATATTTTGCCGGAGGGGGACTAAAGGAAGTCTACAGAGCGGAGGAATGTCCCGACGAGGAAGATGCAATTTTTTGCACGGATTTTTATGCGGGTTATCCGGAAGTTCTCTGCAATCAGGATTTCTGGCATTATTTTTTGATGCGGGGCTTTGGCTGCCGGAGCGTGCGGATTACCGGGCGGGAAAAATACCGTCGAAAATATATGGTTGGGATGAGTGCTTCACTTCCCGCATATATTGAGTATCTGTATCAGCCGTCCACGCGCTGGCAAAAGCTTTTTGCTACGGGTTGTGGGGGAAAAGTGGATAATTCGTTGGAAAATTCTTCGGGTGCGGAAAGGATTCCAATGCCAGAATTTTGCCATCTTTTTGTGGATGAGGAAGAAAATTCGGTTCCGGGGGCAGAATTTATGTTGCCTGATGGGAAAAATTTCCAAATAAGATTTTATCTGCATTATGCGCGCTATTTTTTGGACGGGGAAGAGATATTTTATCCCGTATATAATTTTGATGAATATGAGAAATTTGCCAAGTCCATCTCGGATACAGAGCAGATTTTCCTGCTTGCAATCACAAGGATTTCCGTAAACGATTACGGAAGGGCGCAGGGGATAATTGAAGATTTGCTTAGAACTTTGTCGCTCGCGCCGGTGAGTATTCCGGTAATTGCAAAATTATTAATGGCGGGGGAGGAGGAAGAATCAGTAAGAGGAAAAACTTCTGTGGGTTCGCATTCGGTCTATGCCAGTTTGCATAATTTGGAGATGGCAGCGGAGTCCGCAAGATACAGAGAAAATAAACAGGAGAAGAAAACGGTAAATTTCCTAAGAGAGCCAAAGGGAGAAGGGGAAAAAAAGAGGGAAAAAGAAAATTTACTTTGCAGTGTATTTTATCTGGAAGATGAGGAATTGTGTTTTCGGGCGGTGGTCAGAGAACACGGTTTTTCCATTTTTCGCCAAATGGATTTTGGATGGGAGGAGATCTACACGGATGCATTTGAGCAAACAGAGGGTGCGGACACGCTTTCCACAGAGGAAAAGCGGCGTGCAGCACAGGAATTTTTGCAAGGATTAACGCCGCCTGCGCCTCGTTTGCGGGTAGCATTTTACCTTAAAGGACTGACGAATGAAAAAAAGGCAGAGAAAATTTTGGAGGCATTAAAGCGGGATGCGAAGTATCGCGGGAGTGTACATGGACTGCTGCCCTATGCGCCGGGATATCCCTGGAATGAGGAGGATACCGGACGGGGAAAATCTGCTAAGGAGAACGCATTAAAACGATTTTACCGTGAATATGGCGGCTTTTTACCGGAATGCTACTGTGTGCTGCGCTTTGGTGAGGATGATACACAGAATAAAAAGGATCATGTGTTCTATGCCTCCATGAAGCCATTTGGTTTTTCCTTGGCATTCCGCGCACTGGACTGGCCGTCAAGCTATGAACACCGTGAGGAGGAACTACATCGGAAGGTAAAGGAAAAACACTGGGCGGTCGGGCATTTTGGATGGGGGGATCTAATTGGACCGGACGGGGAATCCCTCCCAAGGATTGTTGCAGTGGGGGAGAGTGGCACCTACTATTATTATGATATTATTCGTATGTTGCGCCAGGAAAATCTGGCGGCACTGCTTGCCCGAATGTTTGATTTTTCCAAGGTGGTTACCGTGGAAAATTACGAGGGGGAATTAAGTATCTCGCGCTTTAGCGGAGAACTGGAATACTGCTATGGACGGGATGAGTTTTTACAGTCCGTGTATACCGAGAAAAAGACGGCAGCGGATCTGTTTACCGTTTTTACTAAGGCGGAGATGATGGGAGAATTTGCGGTGTTTATGGACGGGCTACTTAGCGAGATCAGGGAGGAGCCAGAAAATTTGTATTTTGAATTTTCCTATCTGGGGGATGGCGCGTATGCGATGTGGGTCTTTGCGCAGGATATTATGAAAGAAGAGCGACTGATTAGAGCTTCCGGGGAAGGTAATGTAATGGGGGAGGAATTAGGTAATGAAGATCTGATGCAGGGCAGAAAGCCGCTTATCTGGAAGATCTGGCAGCAGGGCGGAAACGGTGAGGAGATGAGCAGGGATTTTAGAGATACCGTGTACTGGTATATGGAATGCGGTAAGTTTGGAAGGATGCTTGTGGGCTGGACGAAGATCACAGCTGGTTTTGATCTTGGGGAGGGGGATGAATTGGTAGTGCACCTTGAGTATGGGGAGAAAGAGAGGGTGGAATGGCATAGGAATAAGATGAAGGAATGGAAGAGGAAATGGGATGAGTACTTTGAGGAGGAGGAGTTTGAAGAGGAAGACGAAGGGGATGAGGATTGGGAATAGGGGGGATTTTGGAAAATATTTGCATTTCACCATTGTGTGCGCTTGAAGAACATGGTATAATGTCGACACCTGAGTATGCAGTAGTATTTTTGACTGGGGTAGGAAAATGTTTTTCACTTTTGCAGGCTCCAGAAGTTTTTAACAAAATTCTCTACAATATGCCACAAACATTAGCCAGTGTGCCGATGATTTTATTTTATCCTGGGACTTATACGGAACAGGAATTAATTATTTTTAATGAATACGTAGAGGATAATTATTACCGCGCGTTCCGCTTGGTGAGATAGGTGGAGAATGAATGCAAACAAGTAATGGAAAGATGATAACTGCTTTTTATCAGGAGGATACGGCAAATGTTGCTGAAAGAAATATTTGAAAAGGAGATTGATCGAGACATACAAGGTGTAATCATTGTTGGTCAGAACGAAGCTGAAAATATGGCGCAGGAATTGGATGAATACGTAGTGACCAAGGAATTGCAGAAACACTTTGCCAACTTCTTTTCCGCATATAAAAAGGGAATTATTGGAACTACTCCCAAAATGGGTGTATGGATTTCAGGTTTCTTTGGCAGTGGTAAATCTCATTTTTTAAAAATTCTTTCTTATCTGCTTGCAAATAAATCTGTGGGTGATAAAAAAGCGATTGATTATTTTGTGGGAAATAATCTCACCGGAAGTAAGCCCAAAATTGCAGATGAAAGAGTGCTTGTGGATATGAAATTAGCCGCAGATATTAACACGGATGTGGTACTTTTCAATATTGACTCAAAAAGTGATTCCAATAGCAAGCAAAATAAAGATACAATTGTCAATGTGTTCCTAAAAGTATTTAACGAAATGCAAGGGTTTTGCGGAGCGATGCCTTTCCTGGCAGATTTGGAAAGAAAGCTGACAGAAGAACATTATAATGAATTTAAAGAAGGATTTAAAGAATTATATGGGGAAGCCTGGGAAAATTCCAGACAAGATTTTGATTTTATTCAGGATGATGTGGTGAATGTCCTTACCGAAATGGGTTTTATGAGTGAGGCAGCAGCGCGCAACTGGTGTGAAAAGGCTACTGAACCATACCAGATTAGTATTGAAGATTTTGCAAAACATGTTAAAACTTATATTGAACGTAAGGGAAATAATCATCATATCGTTTTATTTTTTGATAATTATTTTGAAAGACAGGTGTATGAAATTTTAGAGATGTTTGATATAGGGAAATTTATTTTAAGCACAAATCATAAGAAAAAAATGGAGGACAAGATAATTTGTAATTCTCCAGAAAAATTATATTCAATACTGAAGAAGTATATTGCGGGGAAAGTAACGGATAATGAAAAGCAAATAATAGAAAGTATTATAATAAAATTAAAACCTGAAAATTTAAAAGTAGTAAGCCAAATGGATGAAAATATTTGTATGGTTTTAGTTAAAATGAATAGTAATTTTTTGTTATCAAAAGAAATTTGGGAGCAGTCAAAAGATTTTCAGAGAGCACTTATATATTGTTGTGATAGTCAACTACCAGATGAAAAAGTAAAGAAACTAATTAAATTAATACTTTATAATGATGTACAAAATGTTTCAATAGATTTATATAATGTTTTTGGAACAAAGATAATAAAATTATTTTATGATATTATGGGGCAAAATATAAAGCTTAATGATAATAAATTACATGATTGGACGTATGTTTTACTTAAAGATCAAAAACTTTTAGTAAGAGAATTAAAAAAAATTTCATCAAAAGAACAAAGAAAATATTTATTTTTGCAATTGGATTTAGATTCAAAAGATTTATTAGAAGAAATAGATAGTCAGCTTTGGGAGGAAATCTATAATGATATTTTTAAGGGCGAAAGTAATGATGATGAAAGAGAACATTTAGCTATTAAGTTTTTTAAAATTATCTTTGGTACATCAAATCGATTTTCTGATGATTTTGTACAAAATGCGGTAGGAGAAGTATACCAAAAACTAGAGAATAATCAACTGCCTTTCGATTATTGGATGCAGATTGAGTATTTGTTACCAAGTGTAGAGATACGTTATTCGTGGGATAAGTGTTTAAGAGTAAGGAAAGCATTGGAACAGAGAGGATATAAACTGTATTAATATAAAAAGTTTTTTCATCATAGTTTTTAGTGGGGATATATATTGTTACCTAATTGGCAGATAAGATGAATATCAGTAGAAAAACGGCGGCATCTAGATTAAAAAAGTTGAAAGATAAGGAGCTAATTGAACGTATAGAAAAAAGGTTATGGGAAGATAAATATATAGTGAGGAAAAAAATTGGAGTGTATTATAATGAGAATTGAAGAAAAATAAGACACTTATAGAATAAGTCACTTATAGAAAATGAAACAGGAATGTGGAGGTGCAGAACGGAACAATTTTTTATAACCAATTTGTTGATTAAAAAAGTCCGTCATTTAAAAGATATTTATATCCCGCTATCAGAAAATCAGGTCAAACATTTGATTTTGACAGGTAAAAACGGAAGTGGAAAAACAAGTGTGGTCGAGGCTTTGGCAAAGTATCTGGACAAAATCTTTGTTGGGGGAAGAGAAATAGTCTTTAGAGATTGTCAAAAAGAATTGGATATAAAACTTAATAATAAAATTGATGATATTCCGGAATTAGCAGAGAAAAATCACTATATTTTAGCGTATTATAAAACAGAAAGAGTATTTCAAGCAGAGCAACCAAAACATGTGGAAAAGGTAGAACTAAGAGATTATTATGAACTGACCGAATTTCCGCGCAATGAATTTGTGAAATATTTATTGGATTTAAAAATGACAGAGGCATTGGCAAGAAGCAAGGGCAAAACAGAGAAAGCGGATGAGATTCAGGGGTGGTTTACCAAATTGGAACTACTTTTAAAGCAAATATTTGATGATGAAACGATAAAATTAGAATTTGACGAGGATACTTTTGAATTTCATATTTTACAAAATGGAAAAGAACCTTTTGATTTTAATACCCTATCCAGCGGATATCAGGCAGTTCTTGATATTGTACTGGATATTATGATGCGGATGCAGCATAAAACACAGCGTTCATTTGACTTCAATCTTCCAGGGATTGTTATAATTGATGAAATTGATGTTCATTTGCATCTGGAGCTGCAAAAAAGTATTTTGCCGTTTTTGACGACTTTTTTTCCAAATATACAATTTATTGTCACTTCCCACTCTCCATTTATCTTAAACAGTATAGAAAATGTTGTGATTTATAATTTAGAAAATAAAATTTTGGTAAAAAATGGATTGGATGATGTGCCATATGATGGTATTGTTGAGGGATATTTTGGAGTAGATAAACTGTCAGATATTTTGAAAGAAAAATTTGAAAAATATAGATGTCTGGCAGAAAAGAAAAATTTGTCTGACGATGAACTGAATGAAATTGCAGAGTTAGAATTGTATTTAGATGAGATTCCAGATTATCTTGCTCTTGATATTGCGACAGAATATAAAAGAATAAAGCTTGAACTTATGAACCGGGAGGATGTCAATGGTTAAAGTAATACGTTCTTTCCCAGCACCTGAATCCTTAGCAACGAAAGCAAAAAAGGTGAATGGAAGTTATGATAAGCCTGATGTAATAGAAAGATTGAAAAAGGATTTTCATAATAAATGTTATATTTGTGAAATTTTTCCTAAACCTCCGGTATTTGAGAATCATCTGGAGGATACTCTTGCTTATTCTAAAAGATTTTATGCTGACAGGGTATCTCTTTTATCGGCAGATTTGGGGATTGAAGAAAAGTATAAGCCTATTATAGAGAAGCATATAAAATTTTTTGGGAATAAAGAGAGAACACAGCGGTTTTATGATTTGGAGATAGAGAATTTTAACGAAGAGAATATTGAGATTGGGCTTATGAGTGCAATTTGCAGGATACGTACTTGTTCTTTTGATGAAGTGATCCGAGCATTGATTATGGATGATACATTAGAGAATAATAAATTTATTGCGGATTTTAGTAAATTTAATTTATTGGAATCATTTTGGAAGTATACCGAGCAGCAGTTTGGGTATTCATCTCCAACACCGACCTTGGAAAAATTTGTAATTTCTATGTTTATAACCTATGCAAATCAAACGATCAGTGAGGAACTTCCAAAGAAATGGAAAGAATTTATTTCTTATAAATCCGGCAATATTATTGCATTTATGGATAATTTAATGAATAATGTATTGTATCGGGATAAATATGATGAGCTGTCAGCATATGTGGCGAGAACATTGGATGCGGGAAAGATGCTTGCACTGTACGATCCGGAGAATTTAATTGAATGTAATTCCTTTGCGGATATTGACATTATTTTGATCAGTTGGATAAAAGAACGGCTGTTGGCAGAAGACTTAATTGCCAAATTGGATGATAAAAATCTATGTGAAATCTGTGAAACGCGCTCTAGGATGCATTTTGGAAGAAAATATGCAAAGATTTACGGGATGCTTCGCAATGCGTATTTTATAATCAGACAGGCAAATTATGAGCCTTTGGAAGGATTTGAAAAGATTATTGATCGCTATGTAGCAAGCGATTATATGATAGATCGCAGTTATAGAGATTTTTACACTAATTATGATGAATTGGAGGATACATCCGGGTTGGAGCAACTCCGCGAACTTGTGGAAAATATTTATACAAATGAATATCTTGGAAAACTGCTGCCAAAATGGAATGATGGATTGAAAGAGCCGAATGCTCTTACCGTGATACCCCTACAGAGAGATTTTTTTCATAAATATGTACGTTTAAATAAAGATCGCACTGTAGTAATTATTTCGAATGGTATGCGCTTTGAGGTTGGGAGTGAATTATTTTTGCGGATGAAGGACAATCCGAAAAGTAAGGATTCTTTATCCATCAAGCCTATGTTAAGTGTACTTCCATCTTATACAAGACTTGGCATGGAAGCACTCCTGCCGCATAAGACCCTGGAGTTGACCGATGACTTTAAGGAACTTGTGGATGGAAAGTATGCCGTTGATACACAGACAAGACAGGCAGTTTTACAATCTTATATACCAGAAAGTCGCTGTGTAAAATATAGTGATATTAAGAGTTTAAAAAGTATGGAATTAAGGGAAATATTTACGGCGCAGCAAGTGATCTATATTTATCATGATCAGATTGATAATGCTGGAGAGAATACAGAGGATGAAGTATTTCACGCTTGTACAAAAACAGTAGATGAACTTGCAGAACTGATCCAGAGGATTGTAAATAGTGTAAATACCTGTCATTTTATTGTGACATCTGACCACGGCTTTATTTATAAGAGAAATCCAGTACAACAGAGCGATAAGATAAGTACAGCGGAAGAACCTGGCAAATTAAAGAAACGCAGATATATTGTCGCAAAGGAGCCAGTAGTAGATGATGGAGTACTAAATATAGGATTAGGATATATGCTTGGAAATAAAGACGATAAGATTATTTCTTACCCTTGTAGCACAAATGTATTTTCTGCAAAAGGGAATGCTGGACTAAACTATGTACATGGTGGTTCATCGCCGCAGGAGATGATTATTCCTGTAATTGATATAAAGATGAATAAAGGGGCAGTGGAAACGCGTACTGTACAAATTATGCTTGTGAGTTTGATACAAAAAATCACTAATTTAATTACTACTCTTGATTTTATACAGTCGGAACCAGTTAGTGATGTAGTAAAAGGTACGACATATAAGCTGTATTTCTTATCAGAGAACAATGAAAAAATCTCCAATGAAAATATTTATGTTGCTGATAAGAGAGATGAGGATGTGCGAAAAAGAATATTCCGTATGCGTTTTATGTTTAAAAACAAGAAGTATGATAGGAGTAAAAAATATTATCTTATCACTTATGATGAGAATAATGATGTAGAGACGTTCCGACATGAAGTTATTATGGATGTGGCGTTTACAAATGATTTTTGATTTCAGGCAAAGATAATGCTAATATTTACAATCCCCTGTCCTTTATCGGGCAGGGGATTGTCTGTTGATATTTAGCATATTATTGTTATTTTTCTATCCCTACTCCACCCTTACAAAATGCATCAGCCTACTCGAAAAATCTCCCCAAATTTCCGGAGCCTGCACGCCTGCGTACATCAGCACATCGCCGCTATAGCGCGCCTTTGTCTCCTCATTTTCATACACTGCATTCGCATCAAGCCCTTTTAAGCGGATGCGGCGGGTCTTGGAATTCGCGCGGTGCAGTACTTCTACATAAGTGACAAGTGCCTGGGAACCATCCTTTGCGGCAACTTCGTAGCAGTCGTACTCGTGATTTTCTGAATAACTTGCCAGGCGGTAATAATCCCCGGAACGCACAAGGTCATTGTACTTGTGATACATTGCCACCTGTGATGGGATCATCTCCCTGTCCTCCTGCGGAATGCGGGTCACATCAAGCTCATAGCCGAAAGTTCCTGCCAGTGCCACTTCTCCGCGCGTCCTAAACGGCGTTGTGCGACCGACAGTGTGGTTCGGGCAGTCACTGACATGCGCGCCCATTGAGCAGAGCGGATAGACGATCGCGGTTCCTTCCTGGATGGAGAGCCGCTCGATCGCATCAGTATCATCGGAACACCAGATCTGCGGGCTGTAGTAGAGCATACCCGCGTCAAAGCGTCCGCCTCCGCCGGAACAATTTTCAAGCAGCAGATGAGGGAAGTCCGTGATCAGCCGCTCCTGCATCTCATATACGCCGAGCATATACCGGTGGGAAAGTTCACCCTGACGCGATGTAGGGTATGCAGTGCTTCCAAGGTCGGTGAGCGGGCGGTTCATATCCCATTTTACATACTCGACATTTGCCGAGGAAAGTACTTCCTTGATGCGGTCATAAATATAATCGCGCACTTCTTTGCGGGAAATATCAAGTACGAACTGGTTGCGGCAGCGGCATGGGGTGCGGTCAGTAATCTGGATCGCCCAGTCCGGATGTGCGTGGTAGAGATCGGAGTCCGGCGAGATCATTTCCGGCTCAAACCAGATGCCAAATTTCATGCCGAGTGCGTTCACGCCATCCACCAGGGTTTTCAGACCGCCAGGAAGCTTTTTCTCATTGACATACCAGTCGCCGAGGGAGGAATTGTCATCCTCGCGATGCCCAAACCATCCGTCATCCATCACAAGCATCTCAATGCCAAGTTTGCTTGCCTCTTTGGCGATTGCGAGGAGTTTGTCCGTATTGAAATTAAAATAGGTCGCCTCCCAGTTATTGATTAGGATCGGGCGTTTTTTGTCGCGGTACTCGCCGCGGATCAAGTGATTCCGGTAAAGGTCGTGGAAAGTGCGCGTCATTTTGCCAAGACCTGTATCCGAGTAGACCATAACCACTTCCGGACAGGTAAATTCCTCATCTTTTTTAAGAGTCCACGAGAAATTTTCCGGGTTGATCCCCATAACCATGCGCACTGTGTCAAACTGACAGCCCTCCACCTGGGCAAGGAAATTTCCGGAGTAAACGAAATTCATCGCGTAGACTTCGCCTGCTTCCTGTGTGGTTCCTCTTGTCATAACGGCGATAAACGGGTGTTCTTGGTGGCTCGATTCGCCGCGCAGCGAGGAGACAGAATGTTTGCCGTGGGTAAGTGCCCTGCGGTCAATATGACGCTCGCGCGCCCAGCTGCCATGCAGCGTGATATATTCATAATCCGCGCCGTCAAGTGTCAGACAGGCAGAAAGTGCCTTTTTTAATACAATATAGTTTTCTGCATAGTTGATAATGCGCGCGCTGCGGGTGATGGCATCCACGTCCTCAAAAACGGAGTAGACAAGTACAACCTCAAGATTTAAAACCGGGTCAAGGCAAGTAAGCTCAAGAGTGCTGCACTCTGACTCGCTGCCAAAGGTTGCCGGAAGTCCTGAAAGTGCTGGTTTTCCAGAAAAGATCCTGTGGGAGCGATAGACGAGGGAGCAGGCCTCATGTCCGCCTTTTGTTTGTACTTTTAAGCAGCTCTCGCGGTAATCACCCACGCCATGGGTTGAATATTCAAACGGGAATGCATCGCCGAACGCCCCGCGATCGCGGTTGTTTTTGCTCGGTACAAACGGACCCTCCTCAAGGCGCATCAGATGGCGCACATGGTAGTCGGAGAGTTTTCTCCCGTAGTAAGCGTGTCCAACAAAGGATTCCTCATCCACAAGCGCGAGAATATAGCTTGTGTTTTTCGTGTCGAGTTTGAAGACCTTCTCATCTTCAAAATATTGGATTCCCATAAAAAATACCTCCTTGTAGTATGTAAGAAAACTTACGCCTCTATCATATACAATCCAGGAGGATTTGTCAATTTGGAAAAGAAAAATGGTGCATAAATAGTGCAAAATAAAAGAGCATAATGATTAAAAAATGAAAATTCTAAATTTTTTGGAATAAAATAATAAAAAACACTTGAAAATAAGGAAGCGTTTTGATACAATAGGTAATGGATTTAATAATAATAAACTACATAGTATTTAGGAGGAACATATGTTAGAGGACATTAAAACCAGAGCCCAGAAAGCGGCGAAAAAGCGCGTTATTGTATGGGCGATCGTCATCGTAGTCTTAATGCTCGCGCCACTTTTAGCACCGTTGCAGTATCTGCTTGGACCGAAAGACCTGACGAAGGAGAAAAATCTTGATTACACGAAATATGAGGGGAAATACGTAGAATTCGAAATCAAGTATGTTTTTGATTACTATATGGAGCAGATTTCAAAGAATACGAAGACCGGTTCACAGCGCACTACCGGTTATGGATATGTGGTATACAATTATGAAGATAATTCCTGCTTTGCCGTATATCTGCCAAAGAGCGAGGACAAGCTGATGCAGGAATTGATGGATCAGGCAGTAAATGTTTATTATTACCAGATTGAGGGAACAAAATCCATCAAGGTAAAGGGAACATTAAAGAAATTATCGGGGACAGAGCTGCGCTACTACAACGAAACTGTGGAGGGATTAGAAGAGTATATTCCGGGAATTACAGATGCAGCTGTGGGCTTTTATGTGGATAGTGAAACAGTAAACCGTGTTCCTACCGTATTTATCTGGATTATTTATGCGGTATGTGTATTCGGACTGATCCAGATTATCATTTCTATTGTCCGCTTTAGCACGGGCAGCGCGCAGAAGCAGATCGATAAATTTATCGGTGCGCACCCGGGAGTTACCGAGGGACAGATTGACTCCGATATGAGAGCAGCGGCCAAGATAACCAACGAAATCTGGGCGGGGCATCAGTTCACTATCTGGCTTGAGGGAGTAAAGATTCATATTCTTGACAACTCAAAGCTTGTGTGGGCGTATTATTACCGCGTGACTGGCAGACAGAATATCAGTCAGGTACTGACCTTTGATATCGACAAGAAGAAAGTGCCGATCAATATTTCCAAGGAGAGCGGCGAGAAGCTGTTGGGAGTATATGTTCAGACACAGCCACAGATGGTGATCGGCTATAAATCAGAGATTGAGAAGCAGTACAAAAAAGATTTTGCAGGTTTCTTAAATATCGCTTACAACCCGTGGAAGAATGGGGATTACGCACAGGATCAGAGCGGCGCGGATGGTGCTTACGGCATGGATAATTATTCAGGTAATTATGGTGCGGGCAGCAGCACTGTGGAATTAACGGATGCCGGACAAAATAAGATCGAAGTGATCAAAGTGGTGCGTGAAGTGACAGGACTTGGCTTAGAAGAGGCAAAGGATCTGGTGGACAGTGCGCCGTCCATTATAAAGAACGGTGTGACAGAAACGGAAGCGCGAAATATTAAAGCACAGTTGGAGGCTGCGGGTGCGGGTGTTTCGATAAGATAAGACTTTCTAAACTTTGAGAAAGGGGAGAAAAGAGTGAGTCTGTCATATGTGACAGAGCGCGATAATCTGTACGAAAAGCAGAATGATTTGAAAAGACAGAAACAAAAGATTGAAAAGGCATTGGGACGATAAGAAATATGGGGCATGGCGGTTGCTGTGCCCTATGTTTTTGTGATAAATGGAGTATGAACGAGAGTGAGAGGCAGAACCGTGAAGAATAAGCGGAGATAAAGTTTGATTAGTGAGGTGTGAAGTATTGGTACTGAAAAACTGTGTTGAATATGCCTTTGGAACAGATGCTAATATACGGGTGCCCGCTTTTTTGCAAAAGTGGGAGCTTTCCGATTGCAGCAATGATACTGCACGATGGTATGGTCTATATAAGAAGTGCCAACAGTGGCAAAATGAGTTCTTGCTGTGGGAGAGACGCGCTTATGTTGTCGGCATACATGGCTGGAACATGGAGTTACATGTGTGTGAACTGCGCCTGCCAGAGGAATCCGCAGATTGGACAGCATATTTATACCACATGACAGCTCTGGTTATTGTCAGAGGTTTGGACGCTGATTATCGCAAACAATTGGCAGATGCCGGACTGAAAATGGAAAATTTTCTCTTTGCACTGGGTCGTAATTATTATGTAAGTTCAGGTTATTGGGAATTGACCCGCGAGCAGTGGCTGGATGAAATTGCCGGCTTACTGGTGAAATCTAAGAAACGATACGATGCATGGGACAAAAATAATCGTGAATATCTTGCTGCCGTGGCAAAAAATTACCCTATATTGGAATATGTTTTGCGTTACCTTGCCCAAAATGTAGGAGATTGTGAGATTGTCCGAATGAATCAGCATGGTGGTGACGAAACCGTGTGGTATTTTGTAAAGGCGAAAAAACGCTTTTATTTGATGTTTCTGTCAGACAGCCTGTGACCTTTGTATAAAATATTTGCAAAACAGCACAACCCTTATAAAATTAAAGACTTGTGCCGCTTTACTTTTTCCATTGTGTTTTTTGAGATTGCAAGGCGGCTTTATTTTTGCTGACTGTAGTTTGCAGCGATAAATTCCACAACAGCATAGGACATTTCATCTTTATCGTTTAAAGAAACATAACAGCACTGTGCGTCGGCGGATAATTGTATTTTTGGATAGATAATATCTTCAAGGACGGCGGCACGGCGATATTCCGCGCGCATTCTGCGGATGCGGAAAGTTTCGGGGAGACAGGCCTGTGCAAGACGGACATACTGGCTGTTATTGACATGATTATTTGTATCAAGAAATATTTTGGTAACTGTGATAGGCGCGAAATTTATTTCAGCATATGGGGAACTATCCGGTTGAGAAAATATATCCCGAGTTCTAGTTTGTATGGGGAGCGGCTGTGGGATTTTGGGCAGTGTAATCTTGCGCGGCATATACTCCATTGGGTAAGCGGGTTCTAGCGGGTATGGGGCGGCATCTTCCGGCATAATGCGCAGGGGCTTTCCCGTGTCAGTATCAATCAAAAACCAGATAGAGTTTGCATAGGCGGCAACTTCATGTCCGCGCGCCTCATTGTAGAGAATAAAATTTCGGTAGCCATATATCCCTTTAAAATCATGCGGCCAGGTACCTATGGTAATCGGCTCGAACAGATGCGGTGGACGCACCAGTTCCACCTGCCACGCAGACAAGAGCCATGCCTTTTTTTTCTCGGTCAGATACTGCACGCCGACACCTAAATCGGCGGACTGGAAATTGGAACAATCCTGAAAATAGTTTAGGATTGCATAGAGGTCTAAAATTTGATCTTTCGTGGCTTCACTGTAACGGACGCGGCTGTGAAATGTATACATAGCATAATCTCCTTTCTTTTTTTACAGAGCTAATTTGTTTGGGGGATGAATCTTAGGGGGTGGCGGGCAGAAGAGTTTTTGCTTTTTCCAGACGCTTATCAAATTCTGAATAGAATTCCTCCTCATCTTCTGCGCGGTAGTTTGTCCGGTAAAAGGCGTGTAGCAAGTAGAGATGAACCTTGCGGATGGTTTCGGCATCAGTTTTGTTAAAGGCTGTGGCGAGATCTTCTAAAAAATAATGCCAGTCCCCGACAAATTTTTGATTTTGTGGCAATAGTACGGTATCAAGCCAGCGCGATACTTTGATCTTGGTGCGTGCTTTGGGACATTCCTTTGTCTGAAGGATATAGCAAAAGGAGCGATCGCTGTAGTAGCGTCCAAGTGGGAACATCCGGCAAAATCCCGGTCTGGCAGCGTGGATACTGCAGCGTCCGGCATCGTCTAAAAAGGCACAGTATCCTGTATCGTTCTGGAGTTTTAAATTTGGCAGCACAATGCCATCCACAAGATTTAATTCTATTTTTTCGGAGGAAACAAGCGCGTCAAAACTTGTGTTTAATGCCTTTGTCAGCCGAAAAATATCCAGCGGATCAAGAATAATGGTATCCACCATTTCATAACAGCATTTTGAGCAGCCAACACAGTCCTGACAGTCCGCGCGCACCATATCATTGATGGTATAGAACCTGCCGTCCGTAATTTCGTTTAAATCCACATTTCGCTTCATTGAAAATTCCTTTCCTGTGAGTAAAGGTCTTTTTTCTCAGTGGGAGTATGATTTCCGACGGAAATAAGCCTTAAATATTCTTGAAATTTGCAGAATAATTCTAAGTATAGCACAGGTCGGAAATTTTTTCAAAAGATTTTCTGATGGATGGATCTTTGGTGTTCCTAGATTGAAAAAAGGAAAAGAGTTGTAATTCTCAATAGGAGCCACTATAATAAAAGAGCAAATAATCATTACAATAGGAAAGAATGAGAAAAAGGGGGATTATCTAAATGAAAATTGGGGCATTAGAAGCGGGCGGTACAAAGATGGTGTGTGCGATCGGCGATGAGAATGGGAAGATTGAGAAGCGTGTGTCCTTCCCGACGCAGACACCAAAGGAAACTTTGCCGCAGATATTGGAATTTTTTGTAAATGAAGAAATTGCCGCACTTGGAATTGGATGTTTTGGACCGGTCGAATTAGATAGGAGATCGCCAGTTTACGGTTATATTACAAGTACGCCAAAACTTGCCTGGGCAAACTATGATATTGTCGGAAAATTTGAGGAGGCACTTAATGTTCCGGTCGGCTTCGATACAGATGTTAATGGTGCGGCACTCGGCGAAGTATTTTTCGGTGCGGCAAGGGGGTGCGATCCTGCTATATACATTACTATCGGAACTGGGGTGGGCGTGGGTATATACGTAAACGGCACGCTTTTGCACGGATTGATTCACCCGGAGGCAGGGCATATACTGATTACAAGGCGGCATGGGGATACTTACCGCGGCAAATGCCCGTACCATGAAAATTGTCTTGAAGGGCTGGCCGCGGGACCTGCGATTATGGAGCGATGGGGGAAACCTGCTGCTGAGCTTACTGACCGGAAAGAAGTATGGGAACTGGAGAGTGATTACCTTGCGCAGGCGGTCGCAAACTATATCCTGACGCTCTCGCCACAGAAAGTGATTCTGGGCGGCGGGGTGATGCACCAGGAGCAGATGTTCGCGCTTGTAAGAAAAAAAGTGCAGGAAAAATTAAATTCTTATCTGCAAAATGATAGGATCGCAGAACATATTGAGGAATATATTGTGCCACCTGCGCTTGGCGATAATGCGGGGATCACGGGCGCACTCTTACTTGGATGGCAGGAATTTGAAAGAGTGACCACGCTGAAATAATGGGGGCTAGAGCCGCGATGTCCCTTGTTTTGCGGGGGAGATGGAGCCTGGCAGCAGTCTGGCAAGCTGCCTGCGCACCGGATAGCCGATCGCTGTGCAGGCAATCAGCTTGATTGCGTCAAAGACGACAAATGGAGCTACACCTGCGGCGATTGCCGCTTTGGGGGAAAGATGCATGGATATCCCCAGCCATACTGTGCCAAAGGTATAACAGATCAGTGTACCGATCACCATCCCGATAATATGTAGATAAATTTTTTTCTCGAATTTTTGCACGGTAAAACCCGTACAGATTGCGATAAAAAAATAGCCAATAATATAGCCACCCGTTGGTCCTGCAAGTACGGATAGACCCGCCTGTCCTTTGGAAAAAACAGGAAGACCAATACAGCCGAGCAGGATGTAGATAAGAATAGCAGCACTGCTGCATTTAGGACCGGTGAGATAGGCACTGAGATAGACGGCGGCGATGGCTAAAGTGATTGCGGGCATTGGGCTTGGTAGCGGGATGGAGATCGGCGAGAGAATGCAGAGCAGTGCCGCCATCAATGCGGTAAAAGTAATTTTTTGTACATTTGTTTTCATAGATCGAGTCCTTTCGTTTGATGTGGTAGGTTGTGGATAGTTGACAGATGCCTTAGTTCGGAAAAGGTGGGATAACCCATCTTTTGCTTTGTTTTTTGTGAGTATAACACAGAAGAAGGAAATAGTCAACCTAAAATTTAAAAAGGTTTACAATAATAATAAAAAATGACAAAACAGACAGAGAAAAATGTCTGTTTTTTTGTATCCGGATATGTTATACTATGGGAAATAAATAAAAGAAAGGAAGGTAAATATTGTGACGAGGGAAACCATTAACGCGCAGGGCGCGCCGGCGGCGGTTGGACCATATGTACACGCGGTAAAAGCGGGGGAGCTTGTTTTTACTTCCGGGCAGTTAGGGCTTGACCCGGCAACAGGGACACTGCCAGAGGGAGTGAAAGCTCAGGCAAGACAGGCGATCAAAAATATTGAGACGGTACTTGGGGCGGTTGGCTGCACACTTGCAGATGTTGTTAAGACAACAGTATTTTTGGCGGATATCAATGATTTTGCGGTCATAAATGAAGTTTATGCAGAGTTTTTTACCGGGGAAACTCCGGCACGCTCCTGTGTGCAGGCTGCGGCATTGCCAAAAGGCGGATTGTTTGAGATTGAGGTAGTAGCAGTCTGCAAGTAGGAAAGCGGCGGAATTTAAAATTGTTAATTGGCTGCTATTTCGCCTGAAATTGTGCGCAGAGCACAAAGCGGGGTTTTGGTGCAATGCAGTCAGGAAAAGGAGAAGGTAGATGAAAACAGCGAAAGAATTTGATTACAGATGGCTCTCAAACCCGGAGATTTTTGCGGTGAATCGCAGGGCAGCGCGTTCTGATCACCGATTTTTTGCCTCGGCAAAGGAGGAGAAGGAGGGGAGATCTTCGCTTGTCCATTCCTTAAATGGTCTGTGGAAATTCGCGTTTGCAAAATGTGAGAGAGATCGCATCAAGGGGTTTGAAGCGGAGAATTTCGACTGTGCGGGCTGGGCGGATATTCTGGTGCCGTCACATATGGAAACCAATGGATACTGTGCGCCGCAGTATGCAAATGTGCAGTATCCGTGGGATGGACATGAAGAGTTAGTATATGGGCAGGTGCCGCAGTATGACAACCCGGTGGGCAGCTATGTGAAATATTTTACTGTGCCGTCCGGATTTGCCGGAAAGCGCGTAATGATTTCTTTTGAGGGTGTACAGGCAGCGTTTGCCGTATGGTTAAACGGCAGTTTTATCGGCTACGGCGAGGATTCGTTCACGCCATCCGAGTTTGAACTGACCAGTGCGATAAAGCGCGGGGAAAATAAACTGGCGGTGTTGGTCTACAAATATTCTTCGGCATCATGGTTAGAAGATCAGGACTATTGGCGGCTCTCCGGAATTTTCCGCGAGGTGTATCTGTATGCTTGTCCGCAAGTGCATATAGCGGATCTCTGTGTCCGCACACCACTTAGTGATGATTTTTCACAGGGCAGCTTGGAACTTAGCATGGAGTTAATGTGCGGCGAGGAGGCAAAGACGCTCTCGGAACTTGATTTTTCCGTTTTGCTCATTGCGGCGGATGAGAAAAAGGTATTTTCTCGCTCTGTGGAGAAATTTACAGTAAAATCGGGCGGAAAAAGAGATTCGCGGATTGATACGGCAAAGGTTTCAGCAAAGGCGGAAAAGCGCGAGGATGGCGAGCCGGTAGCGAAAGTGGAAATGCAGGGATATCTTACCGATCTGCAGTTTTGGAGTGCGGAGAAACCGTACCTCTACACATTGATTATCACAGTGAAGGATGCGGAGGGCAAGGTCTGTGAAGTTGTCTCGGAAAAAGTTGGTTTCCGACGTTTTGAACTAAAAGACGGACTGATGCAAATAAACGGCAAGCGCATTATATTTTTTGGCACCGACCGCCATGAATTCAGCCATATCAATGGGCGTGCGATAACTTACGAGGAAATGCTTGCGGATGTTGTCAATATGAAACGCAACAATATCAATGCTGTGCGCACTTCGCACTATCCAAATCAGACGGCATTTTATCGCCTGTGCGATGAATATGGACTTTATTTGATTGACGAGGCGAATTTAGAGACGCACTCGACCTGGCAGAATTGGGAAAAAGCGGTGGAGGAGGCACTTCCGGGCGACAGAAAGGAATGGTTATCCGCAGTGCTTGACCGCGCGAAATCCATGCTGATGCGCGATCGCAATCACCCGAGTGTGCTGCTTTGGTCCTGCGGAAATGAATCGTTTGGAGGGAAGGATATTTTTGAAATGTCCGAGTATTTCCGCAGTGCAGATCCTACGCGTCTGGTACATTATGAGGGAATTGTGCATGATAGACGTTATGAGGCGACAAGTGATATTGAGAGTTTTATGTATCCGTCAGCGAAATATATTGAGGAACATATTTTAAAGGAACATCCGGACAAGCCAATGATCTGCTGCGAGTATTCCCATGCGATGGGAAATTCAAGCGGTGCGATGGATAAGTATATTTCGCTTTCCGAGCGCGAGCCGCGCTTTCAGGGAGCATTTATCTGGGACTATATCGACCAGGCAATTCTTGCGAAAGATCGCTATGGGAAGGAATATTACGGTTATGGCGGCGATTTTGATGATCGTCCTTGCGATTACAATTTCTGCACAAACGGGATCGTGTATTCTGACCGCAGAAATTCGCCCAAAATGCAGACCGTCAAGTACAATTACCAGAATATTGTGATAAAGGTTTCTGACGGCGAAGCACTGATCAAGAATAAGGCATTGTTTACCGATACTTCCGAATATGAGGCGAGAGTTTCAGTAAAAAGGAACGGTGTGCTGTTAGACACAGTAAGTTTTGAAACTGCCGTTGCCCCGCAGAGCGAAGCAACCATAGCACTTCCGATAAAGAAGGAGAAGGCACCGGGCGAGTATGCAGTGGTGGTATCCTTCCACTTAAAGGAGGATACGGTATGGGCGAAGACCGGGCATGAGGTTGCGTTCGGCGAATATATTTATCAGGTGGAGCAAAAGCCAAAGGCAGTGACTGGAAATTTAATCCTTACGGATGGCACAAACAATTTCGGTGTGCGTGGCGATCATTTTGAGGTGTTGTTTGACCGCGGTGGGCGCGGGATCACATCGTACCGCTATATGGGCAGGGAATTTATTGTTAGCCAGGTGCGCCCGAATTTCTGGCGCGCGCCGATCGACAACGATAGGGGCAATGGTATGCCTGCGCGTGCGGGAGTGTGGAAGCTTGCAAGCCAGTATGCAAAGATTGTGAAATTTGGAAATTATAGTACAAGGAAGGCGGCAATTCTTCGCTATGACTATGAACTTCCGAGTATGCCAGAGGCGAAGCTTGCAATGACCTACACAGTAACGGCGGACGGCGCAGTGAAAGTGCAGCTTGATTATCAGCATATGGAAGGGATGCCGGAACTTCCGGAGTTTGGCGTGATAATGAAGATTCCAGCGGACTATAACCATCTTACCTGGTATGGAAATGGACCGGAAGAAACTTACGCCGACCGAACACTTGGCGCGAAACTGGGAATTTATTCCAATATGGTTTCGGATAATATGGCGGGCTATGTTAAACCGCAGGAATGCGGAAACCACACGGGTGTGCGCTTTGCGAGCGTGGTGGATGAAAAGGGAATTGGACTGAAATTTAGTGCGCCTGTTCCAATGGAATTTTCCGCGCTGCCGTACACGCCATTTGAACTTGAGAATGCGGAACATACTTATGAGCTGCCGCCAGTGCATCACACGGTGATCCGCGCAATGCATCGCCAGATGGGAGTTGGCGGGGATGACAGCTGGGGTTCCTGGACGCATGAGGAATATCGGATCAAGAACGAGGATATGAAGTTTGAATTTTCGTTCTGCGGATGTGTGGAATCATAGATAAAGTTTAAAATGTAAAAGGGGAAGCCAGTTTGAATGGGATATGTGCTTGTTTGAACTGGCTTCTTGTAAGAAATAGGGGTGAAGGTGGATAGATGCAGATATCTATAGCGAGGATGGAAGTGGGATAAGATTGATATTAAGAGTAGGCAAGCGGGATAGCGAGCTTACTCTTTGTTTTATGTGCAGCTCCGTACAGAGGAAATATGCCGCTAAAACGACGCATGGGGAGTACAGTGAGATTATGTGCTTTGCACATAAGGGGGAGAAGCCTCCCCTACTCGGTTATAGGCTGAATTTAAGTTGGATCAGGTTCGAGTGGATCGTAAACATAAGATTATTCAGGAAAAATAACAGTTTAATTATTGATAACGTTTAATAACATTTTTAAATTTAGTATTGACAAACGTTATTAAACGTTATATAATGGCATCATAACAGTGACTGTTTTTGTTTTTTTATTGCCGGATAGATCTGATCAATCTAATCAGCATCCCAACCATTGCAGTTGGTAAAAAATCATATGCAGGGGAACAGAAAGTATCAGAATTAGAGAAAGGAGCATTTAATTATGTTTATGGAAGAAAGGCATCGGGCAATTCTTGATTTGCTGGGAGAAAATGGAAGTGTATCTGTTGGCGAGATCCAGAAGAAATTTGGTGTTGGCTACGAGACAGTAAAGAGGGATCTGCGGATTTTAGAGGAGAGCGGACTGCTGAAACGCACACACGGCGGAGCGATACCGCTGCGGCAAATTGCATCAGGTAAGCCGCCGAAAGTAACAGAGCGTGATCTGATGGAAATCAAGGAAAATTATATGGCAATCGCCATATATGCACTTTCTATGCTGGAAAATAATGATGTAATCTACTTGCCCTCGGCAACAGTTGGTTATTTTATGGCACAGAAGCTACCAGAGAATTTAAAATTGCGTGTTGTGACAAATTCCATTGTGATAGCGGAAGAACTCAGGAAGCGAGATAATGTTTCTGTGATCATATTAGGAGGTGAAATGGATCAGAAGGGACATTGTTACGATGCGATCGCCATTGAAACGATCCGGCGGCTGCGTTTTGACAAATGCTTCCTCACTTCAGCAGCTATCTCGGCAGATTTTGGGCTTTCCATCCAGCGGACGGGGGCAATTGACTTCTGGGGCGCATTAATTGGAAGTGCAAAGCAGGTGATCGGGCTGTATCCGACTGAAAAAATTGGGTTTGATTCCGTCGTGAGCATATGTCCGGCGGAAAAACTGGATGTGCTGGTTACAGACTGGGAAGCGGCAGAAAAGGATCTGAAAGCCTTTGATGAAAAGGGAATTCAGGTTGTCGTTGTGGAACGCACAGAAGTAACAGAAAAAGCAGAGAAAGAAGCCTAGGAATTATAGGAAATAATTGAGTAATTAGGGCGTGTCCGAAAACTGCTTTCTGTTAAATAACAGGAGCAAATTTTCAGACACGCCCTAGTATCCTGCCCGTTTTTTACTTTATAAATGTTAAGATTGCCAGTACAATCCCGACTACTTCATAGATCCATACAAGTGTGCTTATAATCGAGAAAATAATGCCAAGCACCGGGATGCCGGAAAGGAAACCAAGCAGAACGCCGAGTACTGCGGCGATCACAACATAGATCACAATCGCGACCACCAGACTTTGAACTTCACCGGATTTTACCGATTTGTTCAGCGGAAAATATGGCTCTAATTTTTCCATTTTTTGTAACCTCCAATCTTTTAAAATTTATACGCAAAGTACTTGTCACTTATATCTTGCAGGGACTATCTTGGATGCCGGAATAAATTATGTACTTTTACCCTGTAAAAATATGAAAAGAACCCGTGCAGCCTACTGCACCTTCACTTCCCCGGCAAGCACTTTTTTGTAATCCTCATAATTTTTCTTAAGTAATGTTGGTGTGTCAAGCCCGTAAGGGCATTTTTTGCGGCACGCCCCACATTCTAAGCAGTTCTCAATCTTTTTCATCTCCGTCTGCATATCTTCGGAAAGCCAGTTTTTTGACGGTGCGCGGCGCAACATCAGCGACATACGCGCACACTGGTTGATCATAATCCCAGAAGGACATGGCATACAGTAACCGCAGCCACGGCAGAATTCTCCGACAAGTTCCGCCCGTTCCGCCGCAATAAAGGCTTTTAATTCCTCGTCAAGTACAGGCTCTTCCTGCATAAAGGCAAGCCACTCTTCAAGTTCTTCGACGCGCTGAATTCCCCAGATCGGCGCGACATTGTCAAATTGAAGCATATA
Source organism: uncultured Lachnospiraceae bacterium (assembly GCA_910577165.1). GTDB lineage: Bacteria > Bacillota > Clostridia > Lachnospirales > Lachnospiraceae > RGIG4057. The sequence goes on along the minus strand of CAJTLX010000001.1, from coordinate 31,516 downwards.
TGCCATCGCCGCGCGCGAATGAGTGATTAATCCGCCTGCAAGCCCCTTCATCGCGATAAATCCCATATTTTTATCAATACAGCCCTGCACAAGAGATTCTTCTTTTTCGGAGGAAAGATAACTGAACGGAAACTGTAATGTCTCGTAAAGTCCTGAGGCAATCGCCTCCTGCGCGATATTTAATTTATGTGCCGTAATCCCAATATGGCGGATTTTGCCTTCTGCCTTCGCCTTTTGCATACACTCATACATCCCCGTTCCATCTCCCGGCACAAAACAACGGTCAGCGCAGTGAAACTGGTAGATATCGATGTAATCCGTGCGAAGGTTATGTAGCGAAGTTTCAAGCTGTGAAAAAAAATCCTCCGGTGTTTTTGCCATGGTCTTTGTCGCGATATAGATTTTTTCCCGCATTCCCTCAAAGGCAGCACCAAGCTTCTCCTCGCTGTCGCTGTAGGCGCGTGCAGTGTCAAAAAAGGTCATGCCGCCCTCATATGCGCGGCGCAGTATTTTAATTGCCGTTTCCATCGTTACACGCTGAATCGGCAGCGCGCCAAAGGCATTTTGAGGAATCGTAATTCCTGTGGAACCAAGTGAGATCTGTCTCATAGATTTTTCTCCGTTTCTGCAAGGATGAATTCTTCTTTTTTGTTCTATACAGACAATATAATTACTTATCACTATAGCATATGAAAGTAAGGATTGCAAGTAAAAATAAAATTTTTGTAAGATATTTGCGAAAAAACTTTAAAATTCGCAAAAGAAGTAAAACTTTCTATTTACCAATGCAAAAAAAAATGTTATAATGCTAAAATATCACGTTAATACGCGAAAGTTGGAATACATCAAAAAGATAGTATATGCAGAAGGGCAATTACGGAACTAAAAAAACAGTAATTGCCCAGACAGTACCCGGAAGAGTTTTCTGAAGCAAAGTGAAAGAAAACTCTTCCTAGATTGTTGGGTACTGGAAGGGCAATTACGGAACTAAAAATAGGAGGAAATATGGCAGAACTGATGTTAGGAAACAAGGCTTTGGCCAGAGGGCTTTACGAGGGCGGATGCAGTGTGGTATCAAGCTATCCGGGAACACCGAGTACGGAGGTGACGGAGGAAGCCGCAAAATATAATGAGATCTACTGCGAGTGGGCACCGAATGAGAAGGTGGCACTTGAGGTAGCGTTTGGCGCGTGTCTTGCCGGAAAAAGAAGCTTTTGCGGCATGAAGCATGTCGGATTAAATGTGGCAGCAGATCCACTTTTTACCTGTTCCTATACCGGGGTAAATGCAGGGCTTGTAATCTGTGTGGCGGACGATGCGGGAATGCACTCTTCGCAGAATGAGCAGGATTCGCGCCACCATGCGATCGCGTCCAAAATTCCGATGCTTGAGCCGTCGGACTCGGCGGAGGCTTGTGCATTCACCAAAAAGGCTTTTGAGCTGTCGGAGGAATTTGATACCCCGGTAATTATAAAAATGTGTACTCGTGTGGCACATTCACAGAGCATTGTGGAGAGGGCAGAGCGGATTATCCCGCCGGAAAAACCGTACAAGAAGGATATTGCGAAATATGTGATGATGCCAGCCAATGCCATCCGCCGTCATCCGATGGTGGAAGAGCGGATGAAAAAACTTGCCGCATATGCGGAGGACTGCGAGTTTAACCGCGTGGAAATGGGGGATACGGCACTGGGAATTATCACTTCCTCGACCAGCTACCAGTATGCAAAAGAAGTGTTTGGCGAGAAAGCATCTATCTTAAAACTTGGCATGATCAATCCTCTTCCGGAAAAATTGATTCTTGACTTTGCATCCAAAGTAGAAAAGCTGGTGATTTTGGAGGAACTTGACCCGATTATTGAAAATCATTGTAAGGCTTTAGGACTTACCGTAACCGGAAAGGATCTCTTTCCAATCACAGGAGAATTTAGTCAGTCCATGGTAGCAGAAAAGCTTGGTGTTACGCTTTCTGCAAACAGATCTTTGGATGAAGAACTGCCAAACCGCCCTCCGGTGATGTGCGCCGGATGTCCGCACCGCGGATTGTTCTACACGCTGGCAAAATTAAAATGCACGGTGCTTGGCGATATCGGTTGTTATACGCTCGGCGCAGTCGCACCACTCTCCGCAATGGATATGACGCTCTGCATGGGCGCGTCCGTTTCCGCAATTCATGGGTTTAACAAGGCACTTGCAAAAGAAAGCGAGCAAAAAACGGTGGCGGTGATCGGCGACTCGACCTTTATGCATTCTGGGATGACGGGGCTTGCAAATATCGCCTACAACCAGAGCAATTCAACCGTTATCATTTTGGACAATTCTATTACAGGTATGACTGGGCACCAGCAGAACCCAACCACCGGCTATAATATCAAGGGTGATCCGGCAGGAAAAATTGATCTTGAGGCACTCTGTCTGGCAATGGGGATTGCGCGGGTAAAAGTAGTTGATCCATATGATCTGGCGGAATGTGAGCGCGTGGTAAAGGAGGAGCTTGCGACGGCAGAAGCCTCCGTGATTATCAGTCGTCGTCCGTGTGTGCTGTTAAAATATGTAAAACATGAGAAGCCGATTATTGCTTCCAAAGAAAAATGTGTTGGCTGCAAGGCTTGTATGCGCCTTGGCTGCCCGGCAATCAGTATCAGGGAGGGCAAGGCGGAGATCGATACAACTCTCTGTGTCGGGTGCGGAGTCTGCGCGCAATTATGCAAATTTGATGCACTGAAACCAGAATAGAGAACAGCAAAAGGAAAGGATTGGAGACGGAGAATGACAAAAAATGTAATGATTGTCGGAGTCGGCGGGCAGGGCAGTCTGCTTGCAAGTAAGTTATTGGGAAAACTCCTTTTAAATGAGGGATATGATGTCAAAGTGTCAGAAGTGCATGGGATGAGCCAGCGCGGGGGCAGCGTTGTCACCTATGTGCGCTTTGGAGAAAAAGTGTATTCCCCCATTATTGACAAGGGCGAAGCAGATTATATTGTGGCGTTTGAGCAGTTGGAGGCAGCGCGCTATTTAGAATACTTAAAAGCGGATGGCAGAGTAGTGACCAACACGCAGAAAATTGATCCAATGCCCGTGATTACCGGGGCGATGCCATACCCGCAGGATCTGATTGGAAAAATGGAGGCGAAGGGCTTTGCGGTGGATGCACTGGATTGTTTATCGCTGGCAAGTCAGGCAGGTTCAGTAAAGGCGGTCAACATTGTGCTGATGGGAAGACTTTCGAAATATTTCGATATTCCAGTAGAAAAATGGGAAAAAGCAATGGAAGAGTCCGTGCCGGAAAAATTTTTGGAATTAAACAAGAAAGCGTTTATGCTCGGGCGCGGAAAAGGATGAAAGGGGCATAAGGGAGGCGAAGGGATGTTGAGTGTGACCCCTTTCACCCCACCAGTTTGCGCTGTGGGCGCAAATAATTATAAGTAAATTTGCATAGAACAATAAAAGTGAGGTCAAAATGAAAAATTATTATCAGCCAGAAATTGAAACCATGCCACTTGAAGAACTGCGGGCGTTGCAGGATGAACGCCTGGTGGCTCAGGTGCGCCATGTGTATGACAATGTAAAATTTTATCGCAAGAGAATGCAGGAGGTGGGGGTTACACCGGAGGATGTTAAGGGGGTAGAGGATCTGCACAAGCTACCGTTTATTACAAAGGATGATCTTCGGGATCAATACCCTTATGGATTGGTCGGTGTACCGCTCTCAGAGTGTGTGCGCATTCAGTCGACCAGTGGGACAACCGGGCGGCGCGTGGTTGCATTCTACACACAGGAGGATCTTGAAGTCTGGGAGGATTGCTGTGCGCGCGCGATTGTGGCAGCGGGCGGTACCAGGGGGGATGTTTGCCATGTCTGTTACGGCTACGGACTCTTTACAGGAGGACCCGGGTTAAATGGTGGTTCCCACAAAGTTGGATGCCTGACACTGCCAATGTCCTCCGGCAATACTGAACGCCAGTTACAATTTATGACTGATCTTGGCTCCACGATTATCTGCTGCACCCCGTCCTATGCGGCAAATCTTGCCGAGGCGGTGAACGAGCGGGGACTGCGCGACCAGATCAAACTGAAAGCCGGAATTTTCGGAGCGGAGCCATGGACGGAGGAAATGCGTCGCGATATTGAAAAGAACCTCGGCATCAGGGCATACGATATCTACGGTTTAACGGAAATATCCGGTCCCGGCGTGTCTTTTGAATGTGAGGAGCAGGCGGGAATGCATATTCAGGAAGATCATTTTATCCCTGAGATCATTGATCCAAAGACCGGGGAAGTATTGCCGGAGGGGGAAGTCGGCGAACTGGTGTTCACCTGTATCACCAAAAAGGCATTTCCTCTGATGCGCTATCGCACAAGAGATCTGTGCTATCTGACCAGAAAGCCATGTTCGTGCGGACGCACGCATATTCGTATGCACAAGCCGATGGGACGCAGCGATGATATGATGATTATTAAGGGAGTCAATGTCTTCCCGTCACAGATTGAAACTGTACTGTTAAAACAGGGCTATGCGGCAAATTATCAGATTATGGTCGATCGTATCGGCAATAATGATACCTGTGAGGTACAGGTGGAACTTACGCCGGAGATGGCGGAGGATGCTTCCTTACCTGTAGCAGCAAGGGAGAAGAAATTGGTAAAGGGATTAAAGGCAATGCTTGGCATTCTTGTGGATGTGAAGGTGGTGGAACCGAAAACGATCGCGCGCAGCGAGGGCAAAGCCGTGCGCGTGGTGGATAAGAGAAAGCTGTACCAGTAAGCACGAGAAAGCCAGCTTGATTTTGGCGGAGAAATCTGCCGAGTTTATGGAAGATGAAATAAATAGAGTGGTTCAGCGAGTAGGAGAGAAAAGCTTTCTCCTACTCGATTAGAGTGAGTATGCAAGTACATATGGTTTATTTTTTCAGCCCAAGCAGTTTTTCCGCATTCTCCCCCAAAATTTGTTTTTGTTCCTCCTCGGTTAATCCAATCCCCGCGAATCGCTCCACATAGCGTTTTTGTGGCTGCCAAGGGCTGTCGGTCGCAAAAAGAATGCGCTTGGTTCCATGTTTTCTTGCAATGCGCAGGAAAGCTTTATCCTCCAGCACTACACGGCTGTATGGACCTGCGGGAACATCCGGATACGCGTCGAGCGGTCCGATGGAAAATGCAGTGTCAAGAAAAACCGGGGCACCTGCAAGGTCACTCTCCACCTCGTCCCAGCACGCCCAATTCCCCATATGTGCAAGCACGAATTTCTCCGGCTGCACCTCTTTTATCACCGTCAAAATCTGCGCTACCGATGAATAATTATGATCATACAATCCAATATCGATCCCCGCATGGATCAGTGTGATTAATCCAAGTTCCGACGCACAGGCGATAATGCGTTTCATTCGGATATCATTAAGGTCAACTCTCTGATATGCCGGGTGCAGTTTGATGCCCTTGATCCCCGCATTTGCAAGGTGGTGCAACTCATCTTTGTAATTTTCATAGTCCGGGTGCATACCGCCAAAAGTTAGAATTCCATCTGCTAAAAGTGTATCCTTTTCGCTAACGAGATTGGCATTAACAGAAGATACCTGTTCGATTGAGGTCATCACTGGCAGATTGACGGAATACGTAACTCCCGCCTCCTTCATGGAGGCAGCAAGCCCGGAGGTGGCACCATTTGTCGCGGGAAGTACCCCCGCCGCCTTTCCAAGTTTTTCAAGAACCCGCTTGGAAATGGATTCGGGAAATATATGGGTATGGAAATCAATAATCATATCTTACTCCTCTCTATGGATAAATTGCTAAGTATTTGCGAAACTTAATTTTATCTGCATTTTTTAATTTTTCGCAATTGTCCATAAATAAAATTTGTGTACTCTATGCATATTTTATATCCTAAGTCTATTTTTCTTATATGTCAACAGGAAATCAAAAAAAAGTCTATTTTTCCCATGCATTAAATTAGGAAATCAAAAAATTCTCCTTATTTTTTGGCGCGCTTTGCCTGCTGCACTTGCTGTAAAATTGTATCAATTTTCTTCCGAATAAACTCCCGATGTTCATCCCGCACCAGAAAATAAAGATACGAATTTTTCACATAATCCACAGGCATCCCCCTGCCCGCGATCTTAAAATTGACATAGCCCCGGTCTATATAATTCCCAATCCGTTCATTGGAGATAAATGCTGGACGGTTCATACACTCCGAAAAGGCGCGCGGTGTGCTGTTGTTCGGGCAGGGGAAGGAGGTATGAACATTGTATTCTAGCTGCATTCGGGATTGATGAGCATAATGCTCACTGCGCTTTTAGCAATTTGGATAGCAGACCTCATTAACTAAAATTTCCAGTCGATCAGCAAAAGGCTTTAATTCATCAAGAAGAATTTGGTCGTGGTTTAAGTCGTAATCCAGCACAACCAGATAGTAATCCTTAAAAAGTTCCGCGCGCAATTTATTTCTGTCCGTGATCCGCTTTGTAGTGGAGGAGATCAGCGGGAAGGAAGGGTATTCATGGCGAATATAGTCTTCCAAAATTTGGGAATTAACTAATACCTGATTGAATCCATTGTCCGCCAAATGCATAATCAGATTGCAGTACGTATCCTACAAATGTTTTTCCTCAAGCAATGAATTTGTCCAGGTAAAACGGACAGGAATTCCCTCGCTATTATATAATTTTAATGTATTTTCAATTTCGTGTTTCGGGATCAGACCAAATACTGCCCGACCGCCATTCCAGATCGCGCCGGGAAAGGTGCCATAGACGGAGCCAACCTGGTAATTGTCCCGAAATTTTTCAGGAAATTCTTTCAGCAGATCAATTGTAATTAAATTTAGGGAGCGGAAAAAGCAAAAACCGGGCAAATGCCAGTAAATCTTTTTATTCATAAAATTCCTCCTTTTTACGGCAAAACTAAAATAGGAATATAAAAATTGCAATCAGAATCGCATATATGGTAAAATTGCACAACTGACTTCTTGATTGTACTACAAAAAAAGGGGAAGGTAAAGAGATTATTGACTTTTTCTCTGTCTTATGGTATCCTTTTATTTGTTGCGTTAAAGCGTAACGTTGCAAAGTGAAAAAAGGAGAGAGAAAAATGCCAGTTACAGATTTATTGGAAAGAAATCACAAATTATACGGGGAGGAAACGGCATTAGTTGAGTTGAACCCGATGGTAAAAGATACAAAGAAAACAACATGGAAGGAATACGACTTGGTGCAGCCCACTTTCGCAAAGCCCTACCGCAGGGAGATCACTTGGAGCGTGTTTGATGAGAAGGCAAATCGCGTAGCAAATATGCTTTTAGAGCGCGGGATCAAAAAGGGCGACCGCGTGGCGATTTTAATGTTTAATTGCCTGGAATGGCTTCCCATTTATTTTGGAATCTTAAAAACCGGCGCGATTGCCGTGCCATTTAATTTTCGCTTTGATGCGAAGGAGATAAAGTACTGCGCAGATTTGGCCAAGGTGCATATCCTCTTTTTCGGGCAGGAATTTATTGGGCGTATCGAATCTATCCAGGAGGAATTAAGCCGAGGGAGGCTCTTAATCTATGTGGGGGATGGCTGCCCGACATTTGCAGAAAGTTACCGTGAGCTGGTGGCGGACTGTTCCAGTCAGCCTCCGCTTGTACTCTTGGAGGAGGATGATGATGCAGCGATCTATTTTTCCTCCGGTACAACGGGCTTTCCAAAAGCTATTTTACACAATCATGAAAGTTTGATGCAGGCGGCGCAGATGGAGCAAAAACACCATTTAACCGATCGCAATGACACCTTTTTATGCATCCCTCCGCTCTATCATACCGGGGCAAAATTCCACTGGATGGGCAGTCTTTGTGCGGGGAGCAAGGCTGTACTTTTGACTGGGACAACCCCGGAGATTATTCTTGATGCGGTCTCAAAGGAGAAATGTACCATTGTCTGGCTGTTGGTGCCGTGGGCGCAGGATATTTTGGAGGCACTTGATTCCGGCAAGATAAAGCTTTCGGACTATGAATTAAGTCAGTGGCGACTAATGCATATCGGTGCGCAGCCGGTGCCGCCATCACTGATCAAGCACTGGAAGGAATATTTTCCAAATCATTTGTATGATACGAATTATGGTCTGTCGGAGTCCACAGGTCCCGGCTGCGTGCATTTGGGTGTGGAAAATATACATAAGGTTGGTGCGATCGGTGTGCCAGGGTATCGCTGGAAATGTAAGATTGTGGATGTGGACGGGAACAATGTAGTGCAGGGCGAGGTGGGCGAACTCTGCGTAAAAGGACCGGGGCTTATGACTTGCTATTACAATGATCCGAAGGCGACGGATGAGGTATTAAAGGATGGCTGGCTTTGCACGGGCGATATGGCAATGCAGGATGAGGACGGATTTTATTTCCTGGTTGACCGCAAGAAGGATGTGATTGTCAGCGGCGGCGAAAATATTTATCCGGTGCAGATTGAAAATTTCCTTGCGGGCTATGAGAAAGTAAAGGATGTTGCCGTGATCGGTCTGCCGGATAAGCGGCTCGGAGAGATTACCGGGGCGATTATCGAGGTAAAAGAAGGGATGGAGTGCAGCGAGGAGGAGATCGCGGAATTCTGCAAGGGCTTGCCAAGATATAAGCGACCAAAGAAGGTGATCTTTGCGGAAGTGCCAAGAAATGCAACGGGAAAGATCGAAAAGCCAGCACTTCGGAAGAAATATGGGGCGGAGCATTTGGTAGCGCAGCAAAATCAGGGATAAAAAAACATTAAAGAGCAGGTACAACAGGTTATCTCCCTTCTTAGCTGTTAAATTCCGGTCAATTGCTCGAATTTGTCAATCATGATGTGATGAATAGTATTGAAGTATTTGAAAAAATTGCAGGCAATTACAATGAAGATGCCGGGGAGATCGATTCTCTTGTATCGGATTTCAGTGCGATTTCCGAGGAACTTCTTGCTTCCATCAATAATATTGCGGATTCTCTTGGCAGTATTTTAAAGTCCGTACAGGAGAGCGCGCAGGGAACAGCAAATATTGCCGGACGTGTTGAGGATGTAAGACAAACATCGGATTCGGTAAATAATTCCCTGAAAGATGCGAATGGAATTGTGGGCAGATTAAATGTCGCGGCGGGGAAATTCAGTGTGTAAACTGTTTTGGCTTTGTATTGGTTATGGAAAAGGAAGGATTTTATTTATGAAAAAATTGAAGGTAGCACTTATCCAGTATGATACAATTATGCCGGATATTGAACAGAATACAACAATGGCGATAAAACTTATTCGGGAAGCAAATAGAAATGGTGCAGATTTAGTATTATTTCCGGAGTGTTTTCTCACTGCGTATGCCGCACCGGATATTTGTGAGAAATTATTGCCAGTTCAGGAGATTGAAAATCATCCTGAATTTATAAAATGGTGTGAAAATGCGTTGACTGAGAATGAAGAACATTTTATTCAAATAGTAAATCTTGCTGCTGAACTAAATATAGGTGTTGTCATAACCGGTTTTTCTAAGGGAAGGAGATATCCGCAAAATACAGCATGGATTATCGATAGAAATGGAAAAGTAATTTTAAAGTACTCAAAAGTACATACCTGTGATTTTGATTGGGAAAGATATCTTGAATCCGGAGATTCTTTTCCAGTGTGTCAGTTTGATGAAATAACAATGGGATGTATGATCTGTTATGATCGAGAATACCCGGAGAGTGCCAGAGAATTAATGCTAAATGGCGCAGAACTTATTATGCATCCCAACAGGTGGGGAGTAAAAGGTTGCCAGTAAAAAGCCACCCGGTAAGGGGCGGCTTTTTTAAGTTGGTGGTAATTTTGGAAAAAGGGTAAGCTCGAAATTATCAAGCGGTCCACCCTTCGGAGAACGGACTTCACGGAGATAGACGACTTTTTCCAGCACCTCTTTGAGCATATCATTTTTGGCTTGAGGAGAGGGAAGAGCGTTGTATACTTCCAACAGCTTTTCAACCTTTGGGACGATATTCTTTTTGTTCGCCTCTCTGCGCCGGATTTCAACCAGCTCAGCAACAAGGGAAGCAACACTCTCCTCGGCGGTATTGATACGCAGGGTAAGGTCACGGGAACGGTCAAGGAAAATGTTGGTATCATAGACACCTTGCTCTAACAGATCATGAGTACGGGAAAGTTGCTTACGCAGGGTAGCGACTTCATTCTCGGCTTTATGCAAGGCTTTTTCAGCCATCTTAATATCATCAGCTCTGTTTGAAGCAGGATTTTCCGTCCACTGTAAGCGGTATTCAGCCAGCCAACCGGAAAGAGCCTGCAACAGCCGCTCTTCAATAAGTTCAAGCTTTGCACCGACATTATCGCAATATCGGTTAGTACAGCGGAGCAGAGGGTATATATGTGATGTACGGCGGATCAGGACACGCCCACACTTGGCACAGTAGACAATTCCGGCCAATGGATTGGCGAGAGTCTTGTTGTTTGGGACAGGAGCAAAGCCACCCCGGTGTATAATCTTGGCAGCTTTGTTGAAAACTTCCTCGTCAATAATAGCAGGGTGTAGACCGTCAACGAGTGTCCACTCCTCGGTGGAAACATGGACACGCTTCACAGTAACAGAGCCATTTTCAGAAACACGTTTCGTTCTGCGTTCTCCCCAGCGGATTTTGCCAATATAGACAGGATTTTGCAAAATTTTATAGAGTGTTTCTGCAGACCACATATTACCGCCCGTGGGAGTAGGGACACCCAAAGCATCAAGTCGTCGGGCAATCGTTCCGGTGCCGATATACTGTATTTCCCCGTTTTCATTTTCCTCCCCAGTGGTGTAGAGGCGGAAAATGTAGCGCACAATATCAGCCTCATCCTCAATGGGGCGGAGCGTCCAGCCTTTACCGTCAGAGCAGCGGACACGCTCATATCCGTAAGGCTTAGCCCCAGAAACGTGCTTACCTTCTTTGCTTGCGGCAAGGCGGCCACTTTGCAGACGGCGGTTGATCGTTTTATACTCACGCCGGGACATGAAAAGCCCGAATTCAAAATATTCCTCATCAAACTCATTTTCGGGGTCGTAGACCTTTAAGGGGGTTATGATTTTTGTTCCAGAATACTTGAAAGTCTGCGCCATGATACCTTGGTCTATGGTATCACCACGGGCAAGACGCTCCACCTCGACGACGAGAACACCAGCCCATACGCCTTGCTCAACCTCTTGAAGGAGCTGCTGCATAACAGGTCGGGCGGCAATCGTTTCGCCAGACACGATCTCTCGGTAAATCTGCGTCACATTGTATTCGCCACGTTTGGCCACCTCAAGGAGGATCTTTTCATGCCGAGCCAGCGTTTCACCCTCACCATGAGCCTCAGCTTCCATATCAGCACGGGACTTACGCAGATACAGACAATAAGCCATAAATATCACCTCCAAAGATTTTAATTTACACCCTTCAAGGAGAAGGACGAAAATCTACATAAATCAAGTTGCCGATTTTCTTAATAGGTTGTCGTCCACGTCGTTCTTGATGTTAAACGCGATTTCCATATCCGCCTGCATGAGTTTATCAAGCAGAGCAGAAATCTCATTTTTGATCTGACTTTGCATAGCCATGAGATCAGAAAGAGTGACAGGATCCGTAATAGCACCGCCAGAAGCTTCAATGGTTTTGCGGATATCTGCGCGAAGGGATTGCAAAGTATGAAGCAACTCCTGATAAATACGTAGGCGTTCCGGACGGGCAAGCTGCATATCACGACCGAGCAGTAAATAAAAACTATCAAAGCATTTTGCCACAACAGGGCGCAGTTCCGCAGGCAGCGATTTGAAGTGACGCTCAAAATTCCCCTTATCGTTATAGAAAACGGTTTCCACATGATTGCGTTCGTCAGAGTGACCGAGCAAATAATCCGTGGATACCCCGAAATAGTTAGCAAAGATACAGATTGTTTCGAGATCAGGTTCTTTCCCTTCTGTTTCGTATCCGGATACGGTAGAACGCTTTTTGCTTATAAGTTTTGCCAAATCCTCTTGCGTAAGTCCGTGTTCTTTACGTAAGGATATCAGGCGGTTAGAAAATTTTTGCATAGATAGCACCTCCATGAATTTTTATTATATCAGCACTGCCCCGTTTTGTGTAGATATTGCTTCTAAAATCGGCAAAATTTTGAAAAAAAAGAAAAAAATCAAAAAAAGTGCTTGACATTGCCCCAAAAAGGGACTATAATCTAAAGCAGAACCCCAAAACGGGGCGAAAAAAGAAAGGAGTGAATGCATGAGAGTCAAACTACAACAGTTGCGAGAGGCGCACGGCTATACGCAACAGACATTTAGCAATGCGATTGGAATAAGCCGCAGTCACTACTCACAGGTTGAAACAGGAGAAAAACAACCGTCGTTAAAACTAGCACTAAAGATTAAGCGAATGCTGAATTACTATGATGATGACGTATTTGATAATTCCACGTCTATACGAAAGTAATTTTTTACCTAAAAACGCCCCAAAACGAAACTTAAAAATACGCAACGATTAAAAACAGACGCTTTTAGAGTCATAATCTTTTTTCGACCTATAATCATTTTATCGCAAGGGGAGGTGAAAATAAATGTCAAGGCAGGCAACGAAAGCCGTAGGTAATCGGTACTACGAAGCACGAAAAAAGGCAGCAAAGTACAATGAGAAGCTTTTAACAAGAGCTGGAGCTGTTGATTATCTTCCCGGTGTAACAGAGGACAATCTCAAACGATATGAACTGGGGATTACAAGACCGCCGAATATTGTTGTTGCGCTTATGGCGGATACATACAATGAGCCGGAGTTGCGAGCATGGTACTGCGTGAATGAGTGTCCATTGGGAAAGGACTGCCGAGAAATACCCGAAATGCCAGCAGAAAGAGCATTGTTACGGTTTCAAAATTCTGTGTATGAAATGGAGCAACTAACTTGTCAGTTATCGTTACTGATGGACGACGGAAAAATAACAGAAGATGAACAGCCGTTAATTCCACAATTACGGGATAAGCTTTTAGAGTTTCGCAGGAGGGCAGATGAAAATCTTGCCGCGCTTGAACGAGCAACAAAATCAGGGAAATTTGACTAAAGGGGGCGCGGATATGGTTGAGGCGAAAATTGAAGCAAATATTGTCAGAGATTTTAAGATTGGAAATACCCGGATAAAGATTGCTGATAACTATTGCAAAAAGACCACCTGTGAAGTAGAGCAGTTATTAAAACAAATAGCAGCACAGATGCAACGTCAATTTAATATAGCCGCCGCAACCGGGAAATATGAGCAGCAAGAAAATAAGGATGTATCCGTCGATTATAGTTAAATTTTTAATATTACAGAAGAAAAAAAGGAATGAGGTTATATAAAAGTCCACAAGAAAATATATAGCAAAATTCATAAGGAGGTATAGTCCAATGGCATATTACCACATATGCCCTGATTGCGGATGCAGCCTTGATCCTGGTGAGATTTGCGACTGCGAAAAATCGGAGATCAAGGAAGAAACCGAAGGGAAAGGGAGGAAAATTTATGGAAATCACATTAAGGCGACAGACGGAATATTATCTCCGCACAGAGATAGGAGCGTCAGAATGGAGTGAGGTAAAGACCTACGCAGAGCAAAAACTCAAGAGGATTATTGACCGTGAGGGCGACGAGGGCAAAACAAGAAGGGAAACATGGTATTTGGCACAGCTTATTGCCGAAACCATTCGAGCCAATCGCTTTTCAATAATTAGCAGCAAGGGTTCCCTTTCCTCTTAGGTAGGGGAGGAATTGCAGGAACAATGATAACAGCAGTGGCGGGCGGGGCGAAAGCGGTATCCCCCACTGCCATGAGGCAATCCACGTAATTGTCTTGCTCCTAACTGCCGCGAGTGGATTGAAACAACGGAAATACCTCGAAACATAGACAATATGGGGTAAAAAAGGACAGCTCGTATCCTAAAACACGAACTGCCCCTAACCGTACCCCTATTGTAACATAAAAATTAAAAAAAATCAATAGGAGGATGAAATGTCACAACAGCAATTAGTACCACCCGCAACAAGCGGCAAAAATGCATTGCAAATCACGGCGCAATATCCAGCGGATAGATTTAATCTCCTTGTACCTATGCAGACAGTTGCGGAGATTGCGGAAATTCATAAGCCTGTGATGAATGCAGTACAGATTTCTATAAACGAAGCTGACAAGGAAATCTATTTACAGGATAAGAACAAGAGGAATGCCGATGGTTGGGCTTTAACAAAAAAAGGTCTTAACAAGCTTATGCGAGCGGCAGGAATTAAGATTTTGGGGACGCGCCCGATTATTCCATCTACTTGCCAAAAATGCGCAGAGGTCAACAAGAGCATTGGTCGCCCGGTTAACTGTGGAGCCTGTGGAAATAAAGATGTGAAATTTGAGGCGAGAATTTCTGTCCCACAACTCACCGGGGAAAATATTGAAATTGTGGCACACAAAGAAATTATCGTTGTGGATGCTACAGCAGGAATGAGCGACAACCAGCGCAGGGAATTTTTAAAATTCCGCTCAGAAATGTGCGAAACGAAAGCGATCAACCGGGCATTACGAGCAGCCATGCACATAAAGGGGACATACACCTTACAGGAACTTCAAAAACCGTTTGTTGTTGCATATCTTGTTCCAAACCTTGACAATGAGGCAGTTAAGCAAGAAGCAGTAAGACACTTTTTTTCATCTGCACAGGAAATTTACGGAAATCACAACAATGAAACGCGGAAAGCGATTTTTGTTGAAGACGACATAGAAGAGGGAATGGAGTGTGAAACCCCTATCCAGCCGATTGCCAATCCGGAGAATGTAGCATATAAGGAAAATCCAGTGGAACCACCAAAAGAGGCACAACAGAGGACAGCAGAAACCGCTCCGGATTTTGATCCGACAATTTGTACGGAGTGCGGTGCAAAATGCAGCAATGGAGTGGTGAAATATAGCCAGGAAACATTTGGGCGAACGCTTTGTATGGCGTGTCAAAGAAGACAGGGAGGTAATCAGTAATGGCGATTAAGATTTTACACACAGCAGATCTACACATTGGCAATTTTCCGGGACCAGAACAGAATGGGGAGAACGTGAGATTTCAGGATATATGCAAATGCTTGGACACGCTTGTGATGGAGGCGCAGAAGCAGAAGCCAGATATTGCGATAATTGCGGGCGATATTTTCCACAGCGCAAAGACTTGGAGCGACAGGGGACTAAAAGAACAGCGGACGGCAGTGAACTTTTTGCGCAAATTGTCAGAAATATGTCCAGTAGTGGTAATGAGAGGTACGCCGAACCATGATTCTGCTGAACAGTTTGCAACGCTTGAAAATACATTTAAAGGGAGTTGTAGTTTATTTTTCATCACAGAGCCAGAAGTGAGGAATTATTACAGTTATACGGGAAAGAAAATCCAGATTGCTTGTCTGCCGGGATTTGACCGAGGCTATTTCAGAGCGAAGCACCCCGGTCTCTCGAAAGAGGAGGAAAACGAGATTTTCACGAAGTCCATTGAGGATATGATTATCGGACTCAAGGCACAGTGCGACGCAGACAGCCCGACGGTACTGGTATCACATTATACGGTTACTGGGTGTAATATGGAGAGTGGACAGACGGCATTTTTTAGCCAGTTTGAACCAGTGGTGTACCCGGACACCCTCATGGCTGCGGATTTTGACCTCGTATGTTTCGGGCATATCCATAGACCGCAGCAGCTTGACGGCTGCCGGAATACCTTTTACTGCGGGG
This sequence comes from uncultured Lachnospiraceae bacterium, assembly GCA_910577165.1. Classification (GTDB taxonomy): domain Bacteria; phylum Bacillota; class Clostridia; order Lachnospirales; family Lachnospiraceae; genus RGIG4057. Next base: position 15,808 of record CAJTLX010000001.1, on the reverse strand, counting down.
CTATCTCACAGCTCAATTTCAACGACGAGGGGCAGGAAAGGGGCTTTTATATCCACGACATTGAGGACGGCGGGGAAGTCAAATCCGCATTCTTTCCTCTGCCTACAAGGGAACACCTTACTATCCGGCTGGATGACGAGGACATAGCGGAGATTACCTCAAACGGCCCGGAATGGCTGTATACAGCTCCACTCCTTAATTGTTCGGACGAGGCGAAAGATAAGATTGTGAGAGTGCTTTATAACTGCACGGATGAACATAATAAGGCTTTCAATCACACTACACTTACCGCCTATCTCTATTCAATCGGGGCTTTTTGGGTGCAGGAGGTAACGCCGCAGAAAATCAGCATTACCGTGGATAAAAAGAGCATGGACGCAGACGGAACCCCGGAGGGAAACCTTGAGGACTATCTGGCAGAAAAGGAGTTTACCCCGGAGCGTATCGGGGAGCTGATAGAGCTGGCAAGACCGCTTATTGCAGAGGCGACGGAAAAATCTGCCACGGAACGCCATACCGGGCTGTTTGTCCCGGTAGAGATTGAGGTCAAGAATTACCGCAATTACCGGGAGGAGCGATTCTCGTTTGAGGATATCCACTTCTGCACCATAAACGGGGCGAATGGCGCAGGAAAGAGCAGCTTATTCATGGACGCTATGACGGACGCTCTTTTTGAAGAAACCAGAGAGGGCGAGCTGACGGGCTGGATTTGCAATGACCCAGAGGCGAGGAGCGGCGCAATCAAATTCACGTTCCAGCTTGGGGAGCGTCTGTACCGAGTGACCCGCACAAGGCAGAAAAGCGGCAAGGCAACGCTGAATATTGCGGAGTTCATAGACGGCGAATGGGTTGACCGCAGCAAAGAGAAGTCAAAGGACACCCAGCAGGAAATCATCAACATTATTGGCATGGACAGCCTCGCCCTCAAGGCTTGCGCCCTTATCATGCAGGATCAGTACGGCCTCTTTTTACAGGCCGACAAAGAGGCCAGAATGAATATCCTCGGCAGCATTTTAGGGCTTGAGATTTACGCAAGCATGGAGGAGCTGGCGGCTGACAGGTTTACGGGAACCAACCGTAATATCCGCTCCCTGTCTGACAAGATGGAAACCATTACCTCCGGGCTACCTGACAAGAAGCAGCTTGAGGCGCAGATTGAGGCAGAGGAGGAGAGCCGCAAGGTGTATGAAGAACGGGCACAGAAAAGGACAGAGGAAGTGGACGGCCTCAAGGTCAAGCTCAACACGCAGATTGAGGCTGCAGGCCGGGTAATAAAGCTCAATGGAAAGATTACTTCCCTCACTGCACAGAAAGCCTCCAAAGAAGCCGCAAAGACCTCACAGGTAGGGATTATCACGGCTGCTGACACAATCCTCGCAGGAGAGGCAGATATCACGGCTGGGGTGGCGAAATACAACGACCTATTGGAGCAGGAAAAGGAGCTGATAAAAGGCAAGGCTACCTACGACAACCTCTCTGCCCGGAAACAACAGATTGAGAACGTTATCTCGCTGGCAGAAAGCTCTGCGGCGGAAATGAGGAAAAAGAAATCTTCCATTACGTTGATGAAGATAGGACCATTGCAACAGGCTCTTTCCCGTGAGGCGGAGCTGGCCGGGAAACACGCCGAATATGAAAAGACGGCCAGCCGGATTGCGGAGCTGGAAATGCTTGCCCCGGAGTATGAGGAAAAGAAAGCGGCGGTGCAGACGGCAGAGGCAGAGGTGGAACGCCTTGACCGAGAATATAAGACAGCCCATGAGAAGCTCACGCTGCGGCTTGATGCCCTCAAGAAAAAAGTGGAGCTGCTGAACGATAGCGGTTGCCCAGACGTGGAAAAGGCAAGCTGTAAATTCCTTGCATACGCTTTTGAGGCTAAAAAGATATTGCCGGAGGCAGAGGGAGCATTGACTTCCCTTGAGGTGGAATATTCAACAGGCCGTCAGAGAGCGCAGAAGGCCGCAGACGGGGCAAAAAAGGCTTTAGGCGAATTATCCTATACCCCGGAAGAAATCAGAGCTTTACGGGGCGATTTGCGGGGGCTTGAGGCGGCAGAAAAAGAATATGCCAGCCTTGAGGCGCAGCGGAGCGAATTGAAGCTTCTCACAGAGAGGACAGAGGAGCTTGAGAAATCCGCAGTGGACGCAGAGGCAACTGCTGAAAAAGGCCGGGGAGAGCTGGCGGAAGTAGAACAGCAGCTCTCAAAGGTTGCGGGGGTCAGCGCAGAACACGACCGTCTGCAACGGGAAATTCTCATTGCCCACCAGTGGACGGAAAAAGAAAAACAGCTCCCGGTAGCGAGAGAGCAAAAGGTGACAGCGGCGCAGCGTGTCCTTGAACTCGGCACAGAGATTGAGGCCATTGAGGGTGAAATCACAGAGGCGAGGGCAGAGCTGGCACAGGAGCAGGAAAAGACCGTCGGCAAGGAGGCGTTACAGGCGCAGGTGTTCGCAGCGGAGGCGGATATCAAGGCATTGCAGGAGGCGGCACAGACTTCGGCAATGACGCTGGGTGGCCTCAAGAAGCAGGCAGAGCAGGTGGAAAAGAAACTGAAAGAGGCGGCGGAGCTGCAAAAGCAGGTAAATGTCTTGGCTGTCAAGGCTGCCGAGTATGAGGAGCTGAAAAAGGCATTTTCGCAGGACGGCATACCTCATAACATTATCCGCAGCATTATCCCGGTATTTGAGGCGACGGCCACCAATATCCTCGGCCAAATGTCGCAGGGACGCATGAGCGTGGAGTTTGTAACAGAAAAGGTACTGAAATCCAACAACAAGAAAGAGGTTACAACGCTTGACATTATCATAAATGACAGTGGAACAGGACGGCTACCATATATGAGCAGGAGTGGCGGCGAAAGGGTAAAGGCAGCGTTATCGGTCATTCTCGCTCTCTCGGAAATTAAGAGTAGCAAGGCCGGGGTGCAGCTTGGTTTCCTTTTTATCGACGAACCGCCATTCCTTGACGCACCGGGAGTACAGGCATATTGTGATGCTCTTGAGGCAATCCAGCAGAGATATATCAATCTGAAAGTAATGGCAATTACTCATGATCCAGCAATGAAGTCAAGATTTCCACAGAGTATTGATGTAATAAAAACAACAGAGGGAAGTAAAGTGATTTATGAGTAATAAATGGGGCTATCCGGGGATTTTTTTCCCGGATATGCCCGAAAAAAAGGAGGTGTAGTTGTTGGGACGACGACGAAAGCAGACAGTAGATTATTTCCCTCATTTTGTCAGTACAGACAGCCGCACAAAATTTATACTTGAACAAAGTTGGGGAAATGATGGGTATGCCTTTTGGTTTAAGCTGTTAGAATTGCTTGGACGAAGTGAGGGACACTACTACGACTGCTCCGAAACGGCAAATGAAAAATACTTTGTTGCCTTGATGAAACTGGATAAGGATACGATTGGTGAAATACTGGAGGTATTAGCAGACCTTGGAAATATTGACAAAAAACTTTGGGATGAGCGCAAAATAATTTGGTGTCAGAGCCTTGTAGATAATTTGCAAGATGTTTATTCAAAGCGAACAGTATCCGCTCCTAAAAAACCATTCACAGAGCCGACAGATGAGGAAGTCCCGACTTTGCCGACAGAGGAAAATTTGTCAAAAGACAAATTAAAGAAGCAGGATAGATCACCCAAATTAGGAGTAAAATCCAAAAAGGCAGGCAGCTTGAACGCGGAACAACAAGCATTATTTGAAAAATTTTATGCAGCATACCCTAAAAAGGTAGATCGGGCGACAGCAGAAAAAGCTTGGGCGAAAATAGAACCTACGCCGAATGAGGTTATGACTGAGAAGATCATACAGGCAGTAGAATCTTCGAAAAAGTATGACAGCCGTTTCAGAGAACGACAGTTTATACCGAATCCAGCAAGCTGGCTCAATGCTAAGGCATACCTCAATGAGTATCCACAGGAAGGGGGAAGTTATGGAGGATTTAAAGAAGATTGTGGAGGAACAAACACAGGGGGATTTAAACCGTCGAATTTCGGGAAATGATGATATTATCACACCAAAGCAAGCACGGGAGCGGGGAATACGTTGGAAAAAAGAGCCGCCATTGTCAGAAACTTGTGAGTTCTGCGGAAAGGAAATAGAGCCACAGGGGATTTGTTTTGGAGGAGAAGTTGTATTCTGGCAACCATGCCGTCCCCGGTGTGATTGTGAACAGGCACAGAACTACTGGATGGATTATGACAGAAAAGAAACCGAACGCAAAGAAGCAGAAAAGGAAGCAGAGCGTAGGAAAGCCTTACAAGAAAAGATCAGTATGCTTCTTGGACAGAGTGGGATAAAAAAGCGATTTCAGCAACGCACATTTCCAAATTTCCGTTGTGATACTGCCGGACGCAAGAAAAATTATGATATAGCTAAAGAGTATGCGGATAATTTTGCGTACTATAACGCGAGAGGCGACGGACTCTACATAGAGGGAACGAACGGTACAGGAAAGACGCATCTTGCTGCGGCGATTGCTTTGCAGCTTATTGGGGAGGGAATACCTGTAATATGTAAAACCTCAAGTGACCTTTTGCAGGATATTAAGCGGTCTTTTAGCTTCGAGGGAGCGAAAGAGCATGAAGTACTAGATATTTACAAAAAAGTGGATCTGCTGATTATCGACGACCTCGGAAAAGAGCAGTGCAGCGATTGGAGCATGAGTACTCTTTATTCCATATTGAATGATAGGTATGAAGACATGAAACCTACTATTGTAACTACAAATTACAATACTGAAGATCTAGCAAATGCACTTACGCCCAAAGGCTTTGACAATACGAAGATTATCGCGATCATTAGTCGCCTCAAAGAAACCAGCACAGTAATGACTATGGCATGGAAAGATATCAGAGGCGGCTTATGTAGCTAATTTTTATTTTAAAGCAAAACAATCAATTTACAGAGAAAGAATTAAGGCAATAGTTGAATATGCTGGTGGCGGAATATGTAGACGCTATAAAAGAATGGTTGAGGGAATGGTATACAAAAGGATTGCTATTAACAAGTCGGGTAAACAGTCGTAAGCAATCATACCTATAAATTCATCAGAAAATGCAAATCCATCTGTCCTCTTTCGAGAGTGCCGACTAACTGATGAAAGTCCTATGTGTGGTGCAAATCCACACCCGGCATATTGATACATGAAAAAAGGTGAGAATATGGCAAAAAAGAAATTGTCAGAGGAATTAAAGCATTGTTTGGAAAGTGACCATTGTGGAGATTGCATTTATTACGAACCCGAAACAAAGTTGACGTGCAGGGGATTACTGCAAAGAGTGTATGAAGTAACTAAAGGGTATGAGGGAACGAACGAACGGATAAGGCATATACTCTTTCAGCTGCATAGTGTCGGGGGGTGTGGCGCACAGGACGATTACTCCAAAGGATGGGATGAGGCGATAACCGAGGCAATCCGGATAGTTGAAAAAGAAACAGGAATAGGGATAGGGGAGGTATTAGATTAGGGGATGGAAGATTTAAAAAAGAAAGAAACGTGTGAGTATTGTAAATCATCTAAAAGTTTGTTCTATGACAGAAAATCTAAAGATGTTAGAGAAGTTGTTATTGAACTAGATGGAACATTGTCTATTTTTAGCAACGAATGGGATGATGAAGAATTTGAAAAGCTTGTAAGTGTTGGTATTCCTTATGATGAAGCGTATAAAATGGCGATGTTTTCATATGGGATAGAAATAAACTACTGTCCTATGTGCGGTAGAAAGTTAAAAAATTAAACTTTCGAAAAGAAAGGGGATACAATATAAGGTGCATTGCGATACATAGGCTTGTTGCAGAGAATTAAGGAAAACAATAGGCGGTTATAAATGGGCTTATGCTGACGAAATGGGGGTGGTGTAAATGGAACAACTTTCTATGTTTGATGTCATATACGAGAATTTCAAAATCACAAAAAAAATCAGACTTATTGAGTTGTTTGCCTAGCTGGCATAGGCAGTCAGGCAATGGCATTACGGGATTTGGGTGCAGATTTCAACCATTACAGAGTGATTGAATTTGACCGATTTGCAGTTGCAAGCTATAACGCGATTCATGGTACAAAATTTAAAACAACGGATATCCGCAATGTGAACAGTACAGATTTAGGAATTTGCGATACAGACAAATTTTGTTATATAATGACGTACTCGTTTCCTTGCCAGGATCTTTCCGTGGCCGGTAGGCAAAAAGGCATGACAAAAGGCAGTGGAACAAGATCGGGTTTGTTATGGGAAGTTGAAAGACTTCTGAATGAATGTGCGGAACTTCCGCAAGTATTGCTGATGGAGAATGTTCCGCAAGTCCATTCAAAGGCGAATATGTTTGACTTCCAAAAGTGGATTGATTTTCTTACAAGCAAGGGGTATTCCAATTACTGGCAAGATTTGAATGCTAAAGATTATGGTGTTGCTCAAAATCGTAATAGATGCTTTATGGTAAGTCTTTTGGGTGAATGGAATTATAAATTTCCTCAGCCAATGCCGCTGAAGAAGATAATGAAGGATTACTTAGAAGATGAAGTGGATGAAAAATTTTACATAAACACGAAAAAAGCACAGATGCTGATACGGCAGCTTATCGAAAATGGAACATTAAAAGAAGGTGTATTGTATCCGAATTTCAGTAACAAAGAACCTATTGATTTGACTATAAATAATCCGAATAAAAAAACAGTAAGCAACTGTATCACAGCAAAAGACTACCGTATATCCAATCAAAAATTTTTAGGAAATGGAGTGGTGGAAATAGAGGAAAGGCGATTAGGGAATATTTACCGTTTTGACGGCGGGAACTATGCGGGAAATGTGTATGACAAAAAATTACTATCTCCCACAATACGAACATATCAGGGCGGGAATCAGCAGCCTATGATAGTTGCCATGCGTGGCAGAAATCCCGATAATCCGTCAGATCGAACCGCAGGAAGTCCGACAGAACAGAGGTTGGAGCCGAACAGTCAAGGTATCTGCAATACGCTGACGAGCGTGCAGAAAGACAATATGGTATTGGAAAATGTTTTCGATCTATACAACCAAAAGCTACGAGAAGATGAGTGCTGCGGAACAATAACCGCTAATGGAAACACATCATCTACTCATTGCAGAACTTTTGGTGTTATAGAGAAATACAATCAATACCGCATACGCAAATTAACACCCTTGGAATGTTGGCGGATTATGGGATTTTTAGACGAGGATTTCCATAGGGCAGAGGAAGTAAACAGTAATTCGCAGCTTTATAAACAGGCAGGGAACAGCATAGTTAAGAATGTTTTAATGGCAATTTTCGGACAGATGATACCTAATCAAAAGTAAAAAAAGATTGGAGGATATAATGGAAATTGAAAGGGCGATTGCGTGGCAAATGGCATTTAAGGAAACATATGAATGTGTACAAAAAGAGGCGGGTGCCGCTTGTGATATGGCAATTATTGCATTGGAAAAGCAGAAACCAGAGCAACCAATCACAAACAATTTTTATTATTTCTGTCCTTGTTGCGGTGCAAGGAGAAGCATAAAGCAAAAACACAAATATTGCCATGAGTGCGGTAAAAAATTTGATTGGAGCGGGGATGATGGAGACGAGGAATGAGTAAATCTATTTTAGTAGTGGATACACCAGAAAACTGCCATTATTGCCAATTTTGCACAATGGAGGGCTACTACTGCGAAGCCATAAGCGGTAATATATGCAGAGGAGAAGCGGAAAGAAGACCCCATTGGTGTCCGCTCATCGATATGCCAGAGGAAATTTCGATAGAATATTTGGAAGAGGCATTGAAACGCGATAATGCAGTAGAACAGGCGGAAGTTAGAGAAAAGAGAATCCCAAAGATGGCAATGATTCAAGAACTAAAGGATAAAATAAATAAGGATCTAAGCGCGCCGGGAATTAGGGAGATTATTGATAGCTTGCCAGAAGCAAAGGCGAAAGACCTTCTGAAGGATATATTTATCAGGGGGAGTGAAGGATAATCGTATGAGAGAAAAGAGGGGGTGCAATATGACAGGTACTTACATAGACAAATGGTCTATCCTGCAAAACTGGGAAGAGATCCGTTTGCAGGTAAAAAAGGGATTGCAGCGGCTGGGGCATGATATCTTGCTTGTCCCGAAATACAAAGAGGAATCAAATAAAATTGGAGGGAAAAATGGCAGGAACAAGGATGTGTAAAGGAAAATATCCAGTAAGTGGAAAGCCTGGATGCTTCGAGGAATTTAAGATCGGGCAATTTCACCAATGGGGCAGCAATTACGAAGAGTTTGAAAACGGCGCAGGAAATTATTCCGTGGCGATTGTGGAATTGCCTGATGGAAAGGTTGTTATGCCAATGGCGAACGATATTCAGTTTATAGGGATTGCGGAAGAACAAGTGGCAACCCCTGATATAGCTGTTAAAGTATCAAGCGTAGTGCAAAACAGCCCAGATGGAGCAGAACCTAACGAAGATACTTCTGAGGTACAAAAACTTATCTCTGCTCTTTCAGAGGGCAAATGTAAAGGTATCAAGGGAGCAACAATCTACAAGATTGCGCAATTTGCCGCAGAAATGGGACTGATGTAACCGATGTAGATCACGATGGTGTATTACAATTATTGTGTAGGGAGGTTTATCCCATGAAAAATGGCAAAGACAGGGAAAAAAACGACATAAAGGAAATAATCGAGGCGGCGGTAAATGCTTCTTATGAAATTTTCACAAAAGGGATTGAGGATAAGCTACAAGAGGCTATAAATATCGGGGCGACACTCGGTGCAGCGACCGGGGCAAAAGCGGGGGCAGCAGCGGCGATTAAAACTATAGAGGATGAGCGTAGGAAGCAAAAACGAAAGCAATATGATAAGCGTTTATACAACACTAAACTACTACTACGGCACTATCGGACATTGAATGAACATTATAAGCATGGGATCTATACCACGAACGAAGGAATAGTTTTGGACGAGGCACTTGATGAAAGTTTTTCTGATATTATGGAAGATATAGGAATGTCGGGTGATGAATCTTTATGCATAGAAAGTATAAAGCGAAGTTGTACTAGAACAAAAATTATCATGTCCCATGTGAATAAAATGTTGGAAATATACGAAATTATGTGCAAGAGGTCAAAGAGGCAAGACGACGCAAGGCACTGGAGGGTATTGCAGGCACTTTACCTAGCAGAAAACGCAACCCCAGCAAGTAAAGTGGCAGCAGCGGAACATATTGACAGACGCACGGTATACAAGGATATTGATGTTTGTGTAGCTGACTTAACTGCTCTTTTGTTTGGTATTGAGGGAGTCGAAAAACAATGACCCAAATCAGGCACATTTCGGGCATTTACAAGGCATAATGAAAAGTGTTATAATGTATGCTGTAAAATTAAAGGTTTTGAATAGTCGCCTCCACAAGAAATTTAGGAGGCGACTATTTTTTTGATATAAAATGTCCCAAAATGGGTCAGAAAGGAAAAGATATGGAACTATCCGAATGGCCATATAAACCCAATATGGTACAGATAGAAACGGTACAAGGCTGCAATCGGCGTTGTAAATTCTGTGGTACTATGGGGATAGAGAGGGCATTTCATTATGTTGAGTTAAAAACAGTGCAACATACTTGCAAACTAATAAAAGCAGCAGGATTAAATTGTCGGATATTGCTTGCAGGACATGGAGAGCCAACGCTACACCAGCAGTTACCACAGATTATACGAATCATACGAGAAATTCTTCCGAAAAATATGATACACCTGTTTACAAATGGTACAGTTATAGCAAAACGTCCAGAAATGGTGATCGATCTTTTTGGCGCAGGACTAAATGATTTAGTGTTTGATGAATATAGCGATAGCCGGATAGGGGAGTTTGTCAAAAATAATCAGATATGTAGAAGTTTCCCAATCTTTGAGCAAGGGAACGGTGTACCTCTTTTTGCAGATAAAAAAATTTGCCAACAAAGAATTTGTATCACTCCACCAATTGATATGGATGGAAACACAGCAAGTAGGAAACTGAATAATCATTGTGGAGCAGGCATGAAAATGATCAAAAAACCATTGAAAGCAAAATGTTCCATTTTATTTAGGGATTTTTATGTTAGATGGGACGGGAATATAGCGATATGTTGTAATGATTTTCGGGGAGAATACTATGTTACAAATATCTTGAATTGCAAAACATTACAGGAGGCATATTTTCATGAACGGCTTGAAAGCGCACGGAAATTTGTTATGGTAAATGATAGAAGCCCTATTTACCCTTGCAGTATATGTAATGCAAAACCAATTAGACCAGGACTTCTACCAGATGCAAGAGGGCAGATAAAGTTACCGAAGCCATCAGCAAGGGATTATGCTGTAGTAAAGGCGAATATAAAGCCGCTCGCAAAGGTAGTAAAACGGGAATGGGAGGCAGTACATGATTGAGAAAAAACAAATACAGGATCTTCTTTCTCGGAAATGGGGTATTTTTCCTATCTGTATACCGTCATATAAACGCTGGGATAGGAAAGAGAATAAGACTATTACAAATATTATTGAGCATTGTGACCAAGGCATACAGGAGAATACATATGTTTTTGTAAGGGCAGAGCAGGAGCAAGCCTACAGGAAAAATTTTCCAACGGTCAATATTGTTACGTTACCAAAAGTAAACGGGTTGGCAGGAACAAGGCAATATATCCAAGACTATGTGATTTCAACACTTCAAAAGCCATATTTTATTGATATGGATGATGATATTATTCAGGTTAAGTATGTGTTTCACGATCCAGCAGGAGATCATTTGTCCAAATCGGATGAAACAGATTTTTCACAAATTTTGCGGTTTGGATGCGCAATAGCACGGATGGCATTTGAGAAAAGTAAATGCGTACTTGGAAACTTTCATCGGGTGAGGTTCGCCTCAAATTATCCAGCTAGTCAAACTGCTTATGTAGTCAATAAAGGCTCAACACCAAGGCAGATAACATTCGTGAATGCAAGAGAATTATTTTTGCGGAAAATAAAGAGAAATCTTGATTTTGATGAAACAGGGGACGATGTTGGATTTGTTGCTGAAATATGCAAAAAGGGTGGCGATATGTTTCAAATCCCATGTTTGGCTTATGCATTTGTGGACGACGCAATAAACAGCGTAATTAGGAATAATGAAAATAGGCGCAGACTGGCAGCACAGGAGTATGCCTTGCTGAAAAAGTATCCGATGAGGGATTATTTAAAGATCACACAAACTTTTGAAGATGGTAGCTATAAATTCTGTGATATTGACTATAGAAAGTATCGCGAAATTTGTGGTCGACCAAAAGAAGAGGTTATGATAGAAGATTTTCTTAGATGGGTAAAAGAAAAAGCGAAACAACATAAGGAGGACAGAAGGTAATGGAAACTGCCATAATGAAATTGAATGATATTTACCCGGCAGAATATAACCCCCGAAAAACATTGAAACCGGGGGACACGGAATATGAAGCATTGAAAAACAGCTTAGAAAGGTTTGGATTGGCAGAACCCTTAATAGTAAATAAAGCAACGGAAAGACTCATTAGCGGACATCAGCGATTAAATGTGCTTAAAGCCAGCGGGATAAAAGAAGCAGAAGTTGTACTGGTAGAATTGAACGAGGATCAAGAAAAATTGCTGAATATTGCCCTGAATAAGATAGATGGCGATTGGGATTACGAAAAATTAGAAAATCTTTTTGAAGATATTAAAGCGGATGATATAAAATTTACAGGCTTTACTCCAGAAGAATTAAGGAATCTTTTTGATAGTGATTTTTCTGATTTGGAGGGGGACGAAGAAAAGAAAAGTCAGGATGTGGGTGATAAGGATAAAAATAATAAGAACCTAGACATACCGGAGGAATCTTCCATGTTGAAGGAATTTAATATATTCCTTTCTTTTCCGACCAAGGAGATTGCAGAAAAATGGTTAAAGGACAGGGAAATAAATCTTGGATACAGCGGAACAACAAGAAATATCACAATCAAAATGGAGGGACTGGCTTATGGTGCAAGAAATTAACATTTCGGAACTTAAAATAGCACAGTATAATCCGCGTATCAAACTTGAGCCAGGAATGCCAGAATGGGAAAAACTCAAGGATAGCATAGAGCGTTTTGGAAATGTAGAGCCAATTGTATGGAATGAAAAAACGGGCAATGTCGTAGGAGGACACCAACGACTTGCAGTGCTAAGAAGTATGGGTTACAAAAATATTCCATGCTCTGTTGTTAATCTTGACGAGAACGAAGAAAAGCTTCTTAATATTGCCCTTAATAAAATCCGTGGTCAGTGGGATTATGAAAAGTTAGAGGATATTCTCAAAAATTTTGATTATGAAGTAGCTATGACCAGCGGGTTCTCTGCGGAGGAAATTGCTGTTATTTTGGCAAATAATGACGATCTTGAAGACGATTTTGATTTTGGAGAATGGAATGAAAATGAGGATGAACCCATGATCGGTGGTAGTTACGTTGTAACACTTGTATTTGCAAACGCAGAACTCGCAGGACAGTGGGCAGCGAAAGAGGGTTATAAGGATCAGATCCGCGAGGGGAGCAATACAACAGTTATTCGTATGGAGGGATAGCATGGAAAGTGAAAAGCTCAAGCAGGATTATAATTCGCCCCGGTGGACAATGGAAATCCCAGATTGTTCTATGCCTATGACATTTGATACATATAGCAAATGTGCATATAATTGTTTATATTGTTTTTCTTATTTTCAGAAAAGTCATTCACTTGATGGGTATAAGAGCGGAGGACCGCGGTGTGTCAACCCGCAAAAGGTTATTCACCTTTTTGAGAGTGCAATGAAGAACGATAGGCAAGCGGTCACAAAGACAGAGTTGCAATTCTTTCCGTATATTCAAAACCGCCGAATAATGCAGTGGGGCGGGTTAGCGGATGAATTTGACGAGTGGGAACGCAGATACGGAGTGACATTAGAACTGTTACGATATTTCGACCGTATTGATTATCCTCTATCTTTTAGTACAAAGGCAACATGGTGGACAGAGGATGAACGATATATGGAATTGTTTACCCGACATACTCACAATTGGCACGTTAAAATCTCTATCATTACGGCAGACAAGGAAAAAGCCCGGAGAATTGAGCGTGGAGTGCCATCACCAGAGAAGAGAATAGCAGCGATAAAAAGGCTTTCCGACAGGGGAGTACACGTCACACTTCGGCTGCGCCCCTTTATCCTTGGAGTGTCCACAGACTTCAAGCAGCTTATAAGTATGGCACATGAAGCGGGGGCTGATAGCGTGACAACGGAATTCTTTTGTATGGATGCAAGAGCAGACGATGATCTCAAGAAACGGTATGCCGAAATGAGTAAAATCTGTGGATTTGATATTTACAAATACTATATGGAAAATAGCAAACAGCACGGTTACAAGAGGCTTAGCCGAGGAATCAAGACTCCGATTATCCGAGAGATGATGGAATATACTCATACTCTCGGAATGAGATTTCATGTCAGTGACGCTTTCTGTAGGGAATGCAATGATGCTTGTAATTGTTGTGGAGTTCCCTCCGAATGGGGAGTAAGTCAACAAGGGAATATAGGACAAGCAATAATAACTGCTAAGGAGAAAGGGGAAGTACATTTTTCGGACATTTCAGAAGGGATTGAAAAATACTTTTCTTTTCCATGGTGTGAAGCAACTGGCTATAACACAGGAAGTAACAAAGCTCGTGCATTGAATTATGGTACTACTATGGCACAGTATCTTCGGGACAACTGGAATACGCCTAGTAAAGGAACCAGTCCAGCCAAAGGATACGGAGGTATACTAAAACCAATTGGCAGAGATAGCAACGGCGACATAGTATATAAATATGCACTTAAAGGAGAGGAGGACAATGGCGAAATGGAGCAAAAGTGAGAAATCTTGGGAACGCCAGCCAGAAGAGAGTATGCAGGCGTATGAAGCCTTTTATCTGTATCTGCAAATGGGCGAAAAGAGAAATTTGCGGAAGGTTTGTCAAGAGTTAGCTAAAAGTTATACTTTAATAAGCCGTTGGAGTAGCACCTGGAATTGGCAACAACGCAGTCGAGATTATGACACAGACCTCAAACGGCAGGAGTTTATAGCGGCGCAACAAGAAATTAAGAAAATGCAGAAACGGCAAATTCAAACTGCCATGCTACTGCAAAAAAAAGCTATTGAAGCCCTGAATAAATTGGAGATAGAGGACTTAACCCCTAAAGATATTTTACGCTTCATTTCGGAGGGTGCAAAGTTAGAAAGCCAAGTGCGACAAGAAGGAACTGGGACAGCGGCAAAAGAGGCAGGAGAAGATGAACAGGTATCCTCTCTTGCGGATACTATAATCTCTGCGTATAGGAAACGAATGGAGGGGGGAGAAAGCAATGATTAGCGAAGAGGCAATTCTCTATTACGCTGATCACCCTGTAGAATTTGTTAAAGACATAATCGGTGCAAAACCCGATGCAATGCAAGCAGAGATACTCCGCAGTGTTGCAGTAAACCAAATGACAAGCGTAAGAAGCGGACACGGTGTGGGGAAAAGTACTGTTGAAGCATGGGTAATTATATGGTTTATGAATACACGTCCGTTTCCGAAAATTCCCTGTACAGCACCGACACAGCATCAGCTATTTGATATTCTTTGGGCAGAAGTCAGTAAATGGATAAGAAATAATAGGGCTTTGCGAAATGAACTAATATGGACAAAAGAAAAACTTTACATGAAAGGCTACCCGGAAGAATGGTTTGCAGTGGCGCGAACTGCCAGTAAGCCAGATGCATTGCAGGGATTTCATGCGGATGATTTACTATTTATTATTGATGAAGCTAGTGGTGTATCCGACTCCATTTTTGAACCTGTGTTGGGCGCGCTTTCTACACCAAGAGCGCGGCTTCTTATGTGCGGGAATCCTACACAACTTTCAGGATTCTTTTATGACAGCCATAACAAGAATTCGGCTAACTATGCCAGGTTTCACATTGACGGAAGAAATAGTCAAAGAGTGCCAAAAGAGTTTGTGGATAGAATCATCCGAATGTATGGAAAGGACAGTGATGTATTCAGGGTGCGTGTTGCCGGAGAGTTTCCATTACAGGAGGACGATATATTTATTCCTCTTTCCCTTATTGACAATTCCATTATGACGGAGTTTTCTCTCCGGAAAAAACCGGATTTCATTCATATTGCCTGTGATGTAGCCAGATTTGGAGATGATAAGACAATAATCGGGTATAAGATAGACGAGAAAGCAGAGTTTTATAAAAAGCGTCAGGGACAAGATACCATGAAAACAGCAGACGATATTATTTTGCTTGGCGAGATGTTAGTACATAGGTATAGACTCAAGCCAGAAACCGATCATCCGATCCCTGTTAAGGTGGACGACGGCGGGGTAGGAGGCGGTGTAGTAGATCGTCTAAAACAAATCAAGCGAAATAATCCGGAACGCTTCTGGTGGTTGGAGATTTATCCAGTGCTTTTCGGTCAGCGCATAAAACATAAATACTATCATGACAGCACGACCTACATGATGGCAATAGTTAAGAAGCTATTACAGCCATTTGATGAGGATACCGGGGAACGGAAACCCGTGGAGCTGATCCTCCCGAACGATGATGATCTTGCTGCACAGCTTTCGGGGAGAAAGTATTCTCTTACAGAAGCCAGTAAACTTAAAGTAGAAAGTAAAGAGGCAATGAAAAAGCGGGGGTTACCTTCCCCGGACGAAGCGGACTGTGTATTGCTGCTTTGTCTGCCAGTAAAGCCGCCAAAAAGGAAAGGGGTGAGAAAGAATGGCTAAA